>NZ_CAUUSI010000035.1:0-2545 GCF_963547875.1 Lancefieldella parvula | reverse complement strand
AAACATTTACTCATTTCTCAGAGGCAGAATTCCAGGAGCTTGGACTGGGCATTCCTCATGCACTTGCCTGGGCTCAGCGCCTGTCCCACACTACGGGAATCAACCTGGGAGAACCTTTGACTCTGTCTGAGCTGGTAGACGCGGTGGTAGACGTGCTTCCGCGCAATTTTGACGCCACGCAGGCTGATGGCGCCACAAAGACCGGTAACCTCTCGCAAGGAGGTTGCTATGGCTCTTAAGATTTCTATGGGCCAGTACTATCACGGGGACTCGCTCATCCATAGGCTTAATCCCAACGTCAAGTGCCTGGCTGCACTCCTTCTGATGCTTGCAACCTTTTTTATCCGCAACGCGCCACAGCTTGCACTGCTGGTAGTAGGCGTGCTCTGCCTGCTGGCTCTGGCAAAAATCCCCGTCAAACAGGTGCTTGTGTCAATCATCCCGCTTGCCTGGCTGCTCATTTTCCTCTCACTCTTCAATCTGTTGCTGACGCGAGAAGGAACTGTGCTTGTCTCCTGGTCAATCTTTACCATCACCGATGTGGGAGCATGGAGCGCTTTTCTCTACCCCGTACGCATTTTAGCTGCAATTTTAATGGGCGCGCTACTCCTGCTTACCACAACTCAAACGGATCTAGGCAATGCCTTTGAAGCAGCATGCTTGCCACTTTCTAAGATTGGTCTTCCCGGTAAAGAAATTGCCATGATTTTCTCGCTTATGCTGCGCTTTATTCCAACACTTGCAGGCGATGCCGTATCCATTTCCGAGGCTCAAACTGCTCGCGCAGGAGACGTTGCTTCGGGTTCGCTGCCCAAAAGACTCCGTGCGACCTTCTCCATTGTGGTGGCGCTTCTGGCCAGCTCGCTCAGGCATGCTAACAACCTTTCTAAGGCACTTGATGCTCGCCACTATGTAGCAGGGGCTTCTCGCACTCGTTGGCATCAACCAACCTTTGGCGTTCGCGAGGCAATTGCCTTGGGTGTAACCGTTTGTTTTATCGCCCTTATCTTTGTGCTGGCGTAAAACTTTTAACTAAATAATCTGTATTTTTAACGCTCTGTTACAACCCATTTTTCTTTTCTCGACAACCGCCAATTTGGCCACCTAAGTAACGTACAATAAAGCCAGTAAAAGCGTAAAAGGCTTGCATTGAAAGGTGGCCCCATGGTCCTGCGCGTCTACGTCCAAAGAAAATCTGGTTTCGAGGGCGAGGCAAAAGCCCTGCTCAAAGAAGTGAAAGACCTTCTTGGTATTACCGAGTTACAACGCATTGACCTGCTTAACCGCTATGATGTTGAGGGAATTTCAGAGGAACTCTTTGAGTCCTGCATTCCCACCGTTTTTTCAGAGCCACAGTCCGATCTTGCCAGCCGTACCATGCCAGAGTTTTCTTCTGAAGGTGCGGCTGTTCATACGTTTGCTGTTGAGTTTTTGCCTGGCCAGTTTGACCAGCGCGCAGACTCTGCAGCTGAGTGTGTGCAGCTCATCAGCCAGGGAGAGCGTCCACTTGTGCGCTCTGCTCGCCTCTACGTGCTGACCGGAAACCTCACAGAGGCAGACGTTGCTGCCATCAAAAATTACCTGATCAACCCCGTTGAGGCTCGCGAGGCTTCCCTTGAGCTGCCCGAGACTCTCAAGATTTCCATTCCAGAGCCTGCAGACGTAGAGGTTCTTGAGGGCTTTAACGCCCTTGACCAGGACGACCTCAAAGAGTTCATTGCTTCTCACGGCCTTGCTATGGACCTGGCTGACCTCACCTTCTGCCAGCAGTACTTCACCACAGAGCAGCGCGATCCCACCATCACCGAGATTCGCGTCATTGACACCTACTGGTCTGACCACTGCCGACACACCACCTTCAACACCGGAATTACTGGCGTGCAGATTGATGATGACCTGATAAAGGCCGCGTTTGAGAAGTATCTCTCCATGCGCAAAGAGCTTGGGCGAGAAAATCGTGCCGTCTCTCTTTGGGATATGGCTACTATTGGTGCAAAGTACCTTCGCGAGAAGGGCGTCCTCACCAATCTTGATGAGTCAGAAGAAATCAACGCCTGTACCGTAAAGGTAAAGGTAGACGTTGACGGCAAAGACGAAGACTGGCTCTTCCTCTTCAAGAACGAGACTCACAACCACCCAACCGAGATTGAGCCTTTTGGTGGCGCAGCTACCTGCATCGGCGGTGCTATCCGCGATCCCCTTTCTGGCCGCAGCTACGTCTACCAGGCAATGCGCGTCACAGGCGCTGCAGACCCAACTGTTCCGGTTTCTCAGACCCTTCCAGGAAAGCTTCCTCAGCGCACCATTGTTCGCACGGCAGCTGCAGGTTATTCCAGCTACGGTAACCAGATTGGCCTTGCTACGGGCCAGGTTTCTGAGCTCTACCACCCAGGCTATGTTGCAAAACGCATGGAGATTGGTGCTGTTGTAGGCGCAACTCCTCAAAGCCACGTTCGCCGCGAGCGCCCAGAAGATGGCGACATCATCGTTCTTCTCGGCGGTCGCACGGGACGTGACGGCATTGGCGGCGCAACCGGCTCTTCAA
>NZ_CAUUSI010000034.1:0-2818 GCF_963547875.1 Lancefieldella parvula | reverse complement strand
CCCCGTCGTCGGTATAGCGAATGGCATTGCTCAGCAAATTGGTCAGGGCTTCTCGAATCATGTCCGAATCAATATCAACAAAACAATTACCCTCGGGTGTCTTATCCACAAAGGTCAACGTGCGGTTATTCTCCTTAAAGAGTGTTTCTTGTACCGCAACGAGACTCGCCACCATAGCAACCACATTGACGCTTTCTGGGTTGAACTTTGTCTTTCCGTTCTCAAGCCTTGAGAGGTGGAGCATGGCGTCTACCAGGCGAGAAAGACGTCTACTCTCAGACACAATGTTTTCCAAGCGCTCTTCATCTGCGGGCAAGATACCGTCTTGGATTGCTTCAACGGTGGCCATGATAGCCATAAGTGGAGTTCTGAGCTCATGTGCAACATCACTGGTCAGACGGCGTTCAAGCTTAATGTCTCTTTCGAGTGAAGATGCCATGTCGTCGAAGGTTTCTCCCAGACGCCCCAGTTCATTCTCGCCACGGATACCTGAACGAGCCGCAAGATTGCCGCTTCTGATCTGAACAGCCGTCTCGGTAATACGACGTACGGGCTTGGTAAGCGAGCGTGAAGCCAAAATACCAATCAGTCCAGAAAGCGAAATTGCAATGGCTGCAGCAAGACTAATTGCCTGGTAAGAGCCATTACGGAACGCAATGTCTCGCTGGGTCAGGAACGGCTCAGAACCAAACGTCCAAATTCTAATGCTGCCCACAGGCTCACCTTGTAGGTTTTGGACAACTGCATAAACCACGGCGTCACCCGTCTGAGGGCCAGATAATGCACTATTTCCGCCAGGTCGGCGAGCATTTGGCGCCGAGTCGTCATACAGCACCACGCCAGAAACATCTAAGACCTGGATACCAATATCGGAATTGGTTGCAGAGGCCTGGCGTGCAATAGAGAGAACGTCGGCATTCCAGCCTTCTGCGCGCGCGTACGCCTGAGACATATTGAGCGCGGTAGTATCAACGGTGTTTTGTAGGTTCTCCCTGGTATAAGCGGTAAAACGACTTTCCCACACAATGCCCAAAACAGAAATAAGCACCAATACCGTCATGACAGCAGTCAGCGCAAAGAACGCCGCCATACGGGTGGTAAAGCTTTGAGTGCCAACGGGATCGGGCTTAATAGTTTTATAAGAACCCTCAGTTTCCGGAGGGTTCTTAAGAGAATTTGAATGATGTTTCTTGAAGAGCGCCAAAACTCTAGAGCTTAGGACTCGTGGCTAGCGTTGCCAGCCTCAAAGCGATAGCCGACACCGTGAACGGTGAACAGCCAGCGAGGATTACGAGGATCATCGCCGAGCTTTGCGCGCAAGTTCTTGACATGCGAATCAATAGTGCGCTCATAGCCCTCAAAATCATAACCCAGGACCTTCTCGACAAGCTCCATACGTGTGTACACGCGACCAGGATAGCGAGCAAGGGTGGTGAGCAGCTTAAACTCTGAAGCGGTCAGGTCAACTTCCTCGTTGTTGATGAGAATCTTGTGACCAGAAATATCAATAGTAAGGGTACCGTAATCAAGCACGTCAACAGCAGTGTCTGGCTCAGAATACGTACGGCGGAACAGCGCGCGAACGCGTGCCACCAGCTCACGTGGCGAGAAAGGCTTAACAAGATAGTCATCAGCACCAAGCTCAAGACCAATAATTCTGTCTTCCACCTCACCTTTTGCGGTAAGCATAATGATAGGCACGTTAGAGGTATCTCTAATTGCACGGCAAACGCGCTCTCCAGAAAGTTTTGGGAGCATAAGATCGAGAATCACCAGGTCAAATGCGTGCTTTTCAAACTCTTCAACTGCACTTTGACCGTCGCCAACGCCCTTAACAACGTAATTTTCGCGCTCAAGATATGCTGAGACGGCGTCACGGATGACTTTCTCATCTTCGACAATCAGAATTTTCTTCTCGTCGGAAGCCATTGTCTCCCCTTTTCTTTTGCCCTGCATGTATGTGCGTATGGCACATTACGATTATTCATTAATTATTTGTATTCATTCTATCTCTATACCTACAAATAATCTACAAAGAAAAAACACGAACTGTCACGGAAGCCGGATATCCGCTGGTAGGATCCTTGACAGTTGAGTAGGTTACAAAAGAATCACAGTTACCTTCTCGAGCAGGAAACTCTCCGTAATCAACGCTTCTATCCATTGAATAGAGCCAGTTTGCCGTTTGATTTTGTGTATCAACAAGCACGTAAGAGGCGCGGCTCTTAACTATGTAAAGGCTACCTTTACCTGCCGATATTGCATAAGGTTCACGCTCAATGACGTAAGGGTTTTCGCCTGAAGCAGGCAGAATATATGTTCCCATCTTGCCCAACAGACCGCCCGAGTCATAACTTGCTTCAACCGACACAATGAACTTATCGTCTACGCGACTTGCTGCAAAAGGCTTGACGGATTGAGGCATAACAAGCTGGTCAACCTTGGTTTTAAGGTTGTCTCCCAGCAGGTATGCTGTAACGCCATAGTAGGTGCCTTCGGAGGCGCGAACTCGAGGAGTGAGGGTAACTACGCCCTTTGAGATAGACGGTGCAGTGGCAAATCTACCTGGAGATTCAACGGCGTCCGTTCCCTCAGAATCCCCCACACGCCACACGTAGCAGTGCGAAGATTCACGGGTTTTCTCGCCCGAAGAAGAAGGCTGGACAAGCCAAACCACCTTATCGTCTCCGCAGGCAAATGGAGCCGGATCCCAGTTTTTATCAGCCTTGTACAGCACCTTTGCGTCACCTGTGAGCTTGCCGTCAGAAAATGGTGCGGCGAGAAGTTCCCAATCAAAGGTTGTGGTATCCACCTCGAC
>NZ_CAUUSI010000033.1:0-3915 GCF_963547875.1 Lancefieldella parvula | reverse complement strand
ATTACTAGAAAATACCCCGGAATTAACTGGGGTATTTTTATTTAACATCAGTCGACTAATCGACTAGCTAATTTGTATACTTGATTTATTCCTTTGCTTTCTAACTCCCAGTTGCAGAGTTCAGCTTTAATTAACTCTGGACTCAAAGGGGAAGCAATCAAACTCGACGACTTCCCCTTCAGTAAAATGGTCGTCGTCTCCGTTCAGTGCCTCGTAAGACACCTCGCGATTGTCTTCTGAATACCAGACACGCTCTGCACAGAGCTCCCACACTCTCCACAGAAGAGCTTTCCTGTAAGTCAGTATCTCGGAGCCTCATCCTCAGCTATCCCACGAGCCGTTTCGCTTGTCCTCGGCAATCTTATAGCCGAATGCCTTGTATCCATTGAACAGTGCTTGCTCGCGCTGCTGGTCGATGGGTGCATCGTTTTGTGCGTGAGACGAGAAGCGATAGTAAGCGATAGCTAGGTTGTTGTCGTTCTGGACAAATTCAGTCTTTGTCACCTATACATTCACCTCCTCCGCTGAGCTTTGGCGGTCAATGAACGCCAGATACTGCTCGTACTTACGCAGCATCATATTCTTAGCGTACTGCTCCATGTACGCGTAGTCAGGCTTGCCCTCATCAGTAACCGGTAGTATGACTTTTGTATTTAGCAATCTCTTTCCTGTCCATGAATGACCATGGCTAAACAATGACTTATTAGACGAAAGACATCTCTCGATAAACAAACCAGTGTATAAATTCAACTTATCTGAATAGCCAACTGAAGTTTTTCCTGACATTCCTATAAACGCCATAGGCACATAATGCGCAAGTCCAGCCGCACCATCTCCCAACTGTACAAAAACCATGCCGTTTCCTTCGGACTTCCACTCATCGTTAGCTTCTGCCGAACACACCTGACAGCCTATTATTGATTTAGCGGCGGCGATATATGGCAAATCGTCTCCATCGACCAATCCGGCTGTAGTTTTTCCCTTAGTCGCCTGAATCTTGGAGAACAGAGAACTGACACTAAACTCATCCCACTTTTTCTTATCGAGAGCCGGAATATCCTTGTGTTCCAACTGAGAGAGCTGTCCAGCAATGAAATTCTTATACCGCATGGGCACCTTTCCATTGTCAGCACCTCTCTTGAACAAATACTCGCGGTTCTGCATGACCATAGAGAACTCGAACGTCAGGTAGTCGCCAATAGACTTCTCGAAGTTTGCATCGGTCGGAATCTCGTCGTTAAAGTAGTAGAAGCTGTGCAACCATTCGTCGCTCGCCTCAACTGTAGACTCAACACAGAACTTGGACGGTGCCTCAGCGCGCCCGAACCACACATCCAGCAAGTGCTGGTGCTTGTCCTTGGCAGAATCACCCTCGATCAGTCCAACGTGCATCCTCACCTCGTAGCCATCATCCCGGAAATCAATAAACTTGCAGACCTTATCCTCAGGATGTGGCTCATGCGCCGTGAACACAGCGATGACCGCACTCGTGCCCACGCCATAGAACGTGTCCTTGTTGCAAGTGATAACGCCCTCAAGTGTGTGATGTTTCATGATGGCGTCCTTGAAAGCCTGCTCTGCCTTTGACTTACCGGTCATGGATGACGGAGGAACAATGACCGCCGCCCGCGCTCCGACTGTTAGCGAATCTAGCATATGCTCGATGAAGGAAAGTTCGTACTGGCTTGGGTCTGCCTTAGTGCCCTGTGAGTACGGAGGATTCATCAGACCAACTGTCGCCCCCTTCATCTGCACCTGTGCCGGGTTCTTAGCCAGGAAGTCACTGCATTCGAGATTGCTGTTGCCGTCACGGCGCAGAATCATGTTCGCAGCAGCAACGGCAAACATGTTGCTTTGAAGCTCGAAGCCGTGCAGTTGCTTCTTCTTGATATTCTTTCTCTGCTGGTCACTGTCCGCCATGGAAAGCATCTTGTGCATGGCAGAAATCAGGAATCCCGCCGTGCCGCACGTAGGGTCGAGCACCACATCGTCAGGCTGGATATCCACCAAATCACACATAAGGTCGGTGATATGTCGAGGCGTCAGGATGATACCCAGCGTCTGCCCGTCGCCGCCAGAATAACTCATGAACTCGCCGTAGAAGCGACCAATGAAATCCTCGGAAGTCTTCCGGTATTTGATATTCTTAAACACATGCTCATACAGGAATTCCGTGTAAAACTTGAGCGGCGTTTTACCCAGCATCTCGTTGACCTCGTTCAATCTGAAACTGGTCTGCAAAATAGCAAACTCAGCCATAAGCTTATCTTTCTTTGCATCTGGCCCTACGTTTGAGCGGGTTAGGCGCGTCTTGATAGCATTCATCAGCTTGTCGCCATCGCGGTTACCCGCAATCTGGTCTCCTGTCAGCGAATCAACGCCGAAGCCACCAAATTCAATTTCATCCAGTGCCAGTAGGATACCAGCGACAACCAATGGCTTGTCTTGGTCTTTCAGTGTTCCGTAAGTACGCAGATATTCATGAAGCTCAGCAGCATCCTTGAGAATCTGCTCCGTCGTCTTTTCAACATCGGTAGCCTCTTCCAGAACGTACCTCGTGTAGTACTCGTTGATGTTTCCCGGCGAGAACCAGACGAACGATTCAATATCCGGCAACTGCTTGTAGCCCTCACGGTCATCAACCCAAAGCGGAGTAATCTTATGATGCTTCTCATCACCAGAAACTCCGACTGCAAACACTTTCTTGAATGCGCTGTTCTGAGCAATATGCTTTCCATAAAAGTAAGCACCGTTGACCGCATAATCAGTTACGGACTTAACCTCAGTGTCAATCACGTCCTTATCGGTCAAACTGACATGCTTATCAAGCGCCGCCTTATCCTCGATAACAAGGACAAAATCGCCAATAACGGCGACGTACTCAGGGTATCCTGCCTTGCCAGTTCCTCGTTTCGATGCTGTCTTCAATGCATCATCAATTTCTTTTGTATTGCTACCCTGAGCATCAAACTTAATACCGCACTCATCAAGCTGCTTTGCAACCCAAAGGTCGGTCTTTATCTCCTTCTTGGCCATTATTCCTCAGCCTCCTTTGCATTTTTCTCAATCCACTCACGCAGCATCGCTGAGATAGATTTCTCCCTCTTGATTGCAATGATTTTCAATATCTTCTTATCCTCTGCCGTCACGGAGAGCGTCAGCTTCGTTCGCCTGACGTCTCCTGAGGGCTTCTTCTCGTCTTTCTTATTCATATAAAACTCTCCTGCAATAATACGTATTCACGTAATTACGTATTATTGTACAATGTTTGCGAGTTTCGGGCAAGAGTGTAAGCCCGCAGTAAAAGTCTAAATACTGATACACGAAGGTGAGCTGCAATAGCAGCGAAGGAATAGCACGCGTCTCTCTTCGCTCTTTCCTGCCTATGTCCGAAAGCCGCTAGACGCAGCCATTGAATCTATATACAAGCGCCAGCTCATTTCTCACGAAATAGAGTTCAATGCGTCCTCTTTTCGTGGAAATTTTTTACTAATATCTCTTAAGGCATTCCCTACCGATTTTCTAACATATTCACTCGTATCTTCTTTTAATGCAGCAATTCGGCTGATAGCTTCATTCGGATTATCTTTGAAATATGGTCTGCTCGTCCATATTCTTAGTCCCTCTGTAACTGCTCTCCTTGTATTAGGATTGTTGTTTTTTAACCATTCATCAATTACCGGGAGTGCTTTTTCATATCCTATTTTCTTGCAAAATTCATCAAATGCCTTTGCCAACACTTCTTGAACTCTCCAATTATTATCTTTGGAAACTTCATCTCGCATAAATGCTAAAACATCATCTTGTTCTGATAAATATCCAAACAGAAACACTCCGTACATTCTTACTTGATAAGTGGATGATTCGTAAGCTAAGAACGCCAATTTTTTAATATATTCATTATCATTGGATTTA
>NZ_CAUUSI010000032.1:0-4639 GCF_963547875.1 Lancefieldella parvula | reverse complement strand
GATCTGGCCGTCGCCCTTACAAGCCTCGCAGCGGCCTCCCTGGACGTTAAACGAGAAACGACCAGCTGAGTAACCACGAGCACGAGACTCTGGGACTGAAGCGTACAGCGCGCGCAGGTCATCCCAAAGGCCAATATAGGTTGCTGGATTAGAACGAGGTGTTCTTCCAATAGGACTCTGGTCAATATCAATGACCTTATCGATAAGATCGACGCCTTCAAGCTTTTTATACTCTCCTACCACACGTTTTGAGTGCTGAACTGCATTGGTAAGCGCGGGTGCAAGGGTATCGGTAACCAAAGAAGACTTACCAGAACCAGAAACGCCTGTGACTACCGTCAACGTGCCCAGCTCAATAGCGGCAGAAACGTTTTTAAGGTTGTTAGCGCTAGCTCCTGTAATCTTGATCTTTCCACGACCGGGCTTACGGCGAGTCTCTGGAAGTCTAATCTGCTTCTTTCCTGTAAGGTACGCGCCTGTGATGGAATCAGGGTTCTTAATGATCTCTTCTGGAGTTCCCGCAGCAACAACGTGACCACCAAGCTCACCAGCGCCTGGACCCATGTCAATAACGTAGTCAGCTGCGCGAATGGTATCTTCATCGTGCTCGACAACAAGTACGGTATTACCACGGTCTCTAAGCTGCTTAAGCGTCTCGATAAGACGGTTGTTGTCTCTTTGATGGAGGCCAATAGAAGGCTCGTCCAAAATGTAAAGGACGCCCATAAGGCCAGCACCGATCTGAGTTGCCAAGCGAATACGCTGGGCTTCTCCACCAGAAAGCGATGCTGCTGCGCGAGAAAGCGTGAGGTAGTCCAAGCCAACGTTTACCAAGAATTGCAGCCTTGCCACAATCTCTTTGACAATAGGACCTGCAATAACCTTCTGACGGTCAGTAATAGTCAGCTGCTTAAAGAACTCTAGAGACTCCTTACAGGAGAGTTCACAGACCTCCCAGATGTTCTTCTCGCCAACGGTAACAGAAAGAATTTCTGGCTTTAAGCGAGCTCCATGGCAGGTTGTACAGGGCATCTCTCGAATGTACTTCTCAAGATGCGTCTTCATATTTTCTGACGTGGTCTCTTGGTACTTGTCAAAAAGAATCTTTCTGACACCAGAGAACGTAGTAAACCAGTGTGTATTGCGGCCGTCTCGCGTTTTGTAGTCAACGCGAATCTTAGTTGAACCAAGGCCACCGAGAAGGGCGTCTTGTACCTTCTTTGGTAGCTTGTTCCAAGGCGTTGTATCAGACACGTCAAAATGCTTGCAGACTGCAGACAAAATCTGAGGATAGTAGTTTGAATGGCCAAAGAGACTTCCAAAAACGCCTTCGGAAACAGACAGCTTTGGATCTGCAATGAGTGCTGCAGCATCAATAATTTTACGAGTTCCTAGACCATCACAGTCAGGGCAGGCACCGTAAGGGGCATTGAACGAGAAATCACGAGGCTGCAGATCATCCATGGAGTGACCGTGAATAGGACAAGCAAGCGCCAGTGAATACTGCAGGAGTTCTTCTGGCATAGTCTCTGGATTGGATTTATCGGCCAGGAGCAATATGCCTACTTTACCCTGCGCAAGTTTGGTTGCCTGCTCAACGCCCTCAACAATACGACCCAAAGAATCGGGGCGGATGACAATACGGTCGACAACCACCTCAATATCGTGCTTAAGTGTTTTACCCAGCGTGATTTCTTCATCAAGTTCACGCACAACGCCGTCAACACGAACGCGAGAAAATCCTTCTTTGCGCAAGTCTTCAAAGAGCTTAACGTACTCGCCCTTACGACCCAAAACAACAGGAGCTAAAACATAAGCTCTGCGTCCCTGACCAGCCTCGAGGATTTTATCGGCAACCTGATCTGTTGTCTGGCGCTCAATAACGCGACCGCACTCAGGGCAGTGAGGAGTACCCATGCGAGCATACAAAAGGCGCAGATAGTCGTAGATTTCTGTAACGGTACCTACGGTAGAGCGAGGATTTCTGGAAGTGGTCTTCTGGTCAATGGACACCGCAGGAGAAAGGCCATCAATAGAGTCAAGGTCTGGCTTATCCATCTGTCCCAAGAACTGACGGGCATAGCTGGACAAGGACTCAACGTAGCGACGCTGTCCCTCTGCGTAAATGGTGTCGAAGGCAAGACTTGACTTGCCCGAACCAGAAAGTCCCGTAATAACTACCAGCTGATCACGAGGGATATCAATATCAATGTCTTGCAGGTTGTGCTCTCGTGCACCACGGATAGCAATTTTGCTTGAAGCCATAGTTCCTCACATAACCAGTTTGACATGCACATTTCTTTTACGCGCCAACTGCCAAACAATAGAAAACAACATCAGTACACACCGATACAATTTGTGCGTACTGATGTTCTAGTATACCCAAGATAGTGCCGCCAAAACACGGCAAGCACGCTTCCCTATTTAATACGAACCTTCATCACGGCCTTTTTAAGCTTAGAGCCAGATTTCTCCAGCGTGCAGCCTGGTTTATGGGCATCAGATGGAGGTGTCACCAGAAAATCACCTGCGTGCAGAGTGACCCATGTCTCTTCCCCAGGATTGGTATAAGCACCAAAATCAGCATCAAAATTAAATTCACCCTTAAGAACACACTGCTCAAGAGGGGCAACAGCAATGCTTTCGGTGCCAGAAATAACCACATGAATATCAGCGTAAATCTTATGAGCCTCATAGTCCTTCTCGCCAGGAAGAGCAGGCTCAAACTCCATGACGTTCACAAAGACGTTATCTCCATCAATTTCTGTTTTGCCCAAAGGTAGCTCATCCAGATTGTGGGTTGCCAAAAACTCCGCAGCACAGGCCATATATTTCTGACCAAAGTCATTCTCAGATAAATTCTTAATTGACGAGAAAATCATGTGAACCTCCTACGTTCAGCTAAAGTGCGCCGAAAAGATTATAGCTATCTCGTTTGCCATAAACTTCTATGGGTAGAATTAAGTAGTTACTGCATACAACTGCTACATAAGGAGAGACATGGCAGACGTAGATATTGATCGCGAGGCGCTTCGTAAAGAGATTGACGCCGCACTTCACGGTAAAAAGAAAGAGCCACAGCCACCTGCCGGCTTTGAACTCAATCAACACTCAAGCGTTAAGCACGTTATTGGCGTTGTTTCTGGCAAAGGCGGTGTTGGTAAGTCCTTTGTTACTGGCATCCTTGCAACTAACCTTGCTCGCGCAGGTAAGCGCGTTGGTATTCTTGACGGCGATATTACCGGACCTTCAATTCCTCGTATGTTTGGCATCTCTGATGAGCGCTCTTACGGCGTTGAAGAGCAGCTTATTCCTATCGAGGATGCAAATGGTATCAAGATTATGAGCGCTAACCTGGTGCTTCAAAACGAGACCGATCCTGTTCTCTGGAGGGGCCCTGTTGTTGCTGGTGCTATCCAACAGTTCTACAGCCAGTGCAACTGGGGTGACCTTGATTATCTGCTTATCGACATGCCTCCAGGAACGGGCGATGTTGCTCTGACTGTATTCCAGTCCCTTCCTGTTGAGGGCGTTGTAATTGTTTCTTCTCCACAAGATCTTGTTCAGATGGTTGTGGGCAAGGCAGTGCGCATGGCAGAAATGATGCATGTACCTGTACTTGGTTTGATTGAGAACATGGCGTACATCACCTGTCCTCACTGCGATGAGCGCATTGAACCTTACGGTCCATCAAAGCTTGCCGAGACCGCAGCAGCATTTAACCTCAAGCCTTTGGGACAGCTTCCTATGGACGCAACCTTTGCTCAGATTGCCGATAAGGGAACCTTTAGCACCGAGCTTCCTGAAGGCCTTGTTCCTGACGCTACACAAAGCGTTCTTGACCTGTAAGTCCTAGAAGCTGGTGCTTACACAACACAAAAGGTAATTCTTACTATGGCTCAAACAACGCGCATTAAAGAACGACAAGCAGCACAGGCTCAGCGTATTAAGCAAGCTCAGGCGTTCATGGTGCCAGACAACATTGATGTAGCAATTTTAGGTGGCGGCGCAGCAGGACTCTGCGCTGCCATCACTGCTGCTGAGGCTCTTGGTGCCAATAAGCGCGTTGTTGTCTTTGAGAAAGCACTGGAGAGCGGCAGAACTATCCTGGCAACAGGCGGCGGTCGTTGTAACTTTACCAATGCTGATTTGAGCTTTGAGAATTTCTCTCATCCAGAGTTCGTTCAGGCTGTCTGCAAAGACAAAGACACGTTTCTTGCGGATATTCTCTCTTTCTTTAGGTCCAGCGGTCTTGCTTGGGCTACAGAAGACGAGGGCAGAATGTACCCTCTTACCAGGCAAGCAAGCTCCATCCAGTCACTTTTGCTCAGACGTGCCCAAAAAGCTGGTGTCCAATTTGCCCTAGGACGAGAAGTAACATCAGTCAAACCCCAACACAACAGCTTCATCGTTGCCTTCAAAGAATGCTTTGCTGGCGAGAAAACCCACAAGGTCCACGCTTCATCGGTAGTTCTAGCTACTGGTGGACTCACAACCACAGAACTTGCAGAGAGCCTTGACTTACAGACCACTTCACTGCGACCTGGGCTCTGCGCGCTCACCTGCACCCCTGAGCCTCCTGCAAGCCTGGATGGCAAACGTGTCCGTGCGCATGCAGCTCTTGTAAGAGACGGCGTTG
>NZ_CAUUSI010000031.1:0-5285 GCF_963547875.1 Lancefieldella parvula | reverse complement strand
CCATACGCATAAAAAGCCTCCTATTTCTTATGTCCAAGAAATGGGAGGCAGTTCAATTACATCAGCGGGGGTTTATTTTTTGGATTATGCTGCGAATTCGCACTTATTTACAAATCACATCAAAAACTGCGAGCTGACCTTTGAGCTTCTCCGTCAGCTTATCTGTAATCACCGTCGTAACATCATCAAAGTGCGCAAAGGCATAACTTCCCGATGAACTGAACTTCTCGTGGTCAACCATAAGAATGACCTGAGAGGCAGTCTTGATTACTTGACGTTTAACGGCTCCATCGTCAATGTCATAGGTGAGGAGCTCGCCTGCATCCAGGTTAATACCGATAGCACCCATAAACACCTTGTCAAAGTGATACGACTCAAGTGTTTGAATTGCTGCAGATCCGTAAAAGCTATTGAGCTCATAATTAACGGTTCCACCAGTCGAAATGACCTTAATAGCGGGATTTCCACTTAGTGCCTGAAGGATGTCAATCATGTTGGTAATGACCGTCATGTATTTAGTACCAGCAGCTATTTTTTCTGCTAGTGCGATATTGGTTGTGGAAATGTCTAGGTAAACGGTCTCTCCTGGCTCAATGAGCTCGTAAGCCTTGTCTGCAATAACGCGCTTCTCAGGAATTTTGGTGTTGATGCGTGTACTGATATTCCAGTTAGGCTGTACTGATGTACTGATAGCACCGCCATATACACGCTTTAAAAGACCCTGACCATCGAGGTGCTTAAGGTCTTTTCTGATGCAGTCTTCAGTAACACTAAACTTCTCCGAAAGCTCAATGACCGTTGCTCTCCCGTTAGTATTAACGAACTCCACAATCTTATCTTGGCGTTCTTTTAAAAACATCGTTTCTGCCTTTGAACAGGTATTTTCATTTAGGACAATTGTACCCTGTATTGACTCATGGCATTCTGTCTTATTTTGTCCTGTCTCCGAACGGCGGTACCGATAAAGTATGTAAAAGTTAGTCAATATCTTTTGAATCAACCAGTGGAATTCTGATTGTAAACACAGAACCCTGAGGGTTGTTTTCAGAGACTGTGATGAAAGCTCCATGTCGCTTTAAGATGGTCTTAACCAGCGAGAGACCAATACCCGCGCCGCCAAACTCTCTGGATCGTGACTTATTCACCCTGTAGAATGGCTCAAATACAAGCTCTCTTTGCTCAGGCGCAATGCCTACTCCTGTATCGGCAATTATAATCACGCCTTCTTGACCCCTGGTTTCTAGAGTAATGTTAACTGAACCTTCTTCATTGTTATAACGAATGGCATTTTCGACCAGGTTGTAAAGAGCTCGATATAGCAGATTGGTATTTCCTTTAACAATAAAGTTTTGTGCCTCAGATTGAACCTTGGGTTGTACGTCAATCTGCATGTTGACCATATTATTTTGAGCAACTGATTCAAGATCATCCACAACTGTCGTAATTACCGCATCAAGAGAAACGTTCTCAGTCTCTCCTAGCTCAGATGTCTCCGCAAATTCCAAAAGGTCAGTGATGATTGAAGATAGGCGGTCAATATATGTCTCCATCGTGTCTACAAGCTCGTCATATTCACGCTGTTCTCGCTTCTTTTTCTTAAATACATCCAGCTTGGTCCTCAGTACTGCAATTGGTGTTCTGAGCTCGTGAGCTGCGCTAGCCGAGAAACGCCTCTGCATTGCAAACGCTTCATCTAGTTGCTCAGTCATCTGATTAAATGACTTAACCAGCTCTTGAATCTCTTCTCCACCGCCCTCAATTTCAATGGAATCAGACAATGTATTTGGGCTAATTTCTTTCATGTGAGCAGAGAGTTGTTGAACTGGCTTGGTATAGTGACCTGCTAAAAAATAAGCGGCACAGCTTCCTGCAACAATCACAACAAGCAAGATACCCAGCGCGTCAAACAAAATAGAGCGTTCGATAGCATCTACATCCAAAACAATAGAAAGAGCTCCCTGATTGATGGCGTTGGCCGCAGCTAGCTCCAGCAGCTCAGAAGTTGAGCGATACACAAGCCAGGTCAAAACAACGCAACAGCACACCAATAAGCCCACCATAAGAAGAGTGAGTTGGGCACGTATCGAGCGCATTGGCTTTGGGATTATTTCGCTTATCTTAGTCATCGCTGTCCCTCTTAAAGCAATAACCCTCTCCTACTTTGTTAGAAATTGGGTCATATCCAAGAGCTTCTCGTAACTTTTTTCGTACCGAAAAAATGTGAACACGCACAGAATTGCTGAATAAGTCCACGTTGCTGTCCCATGCATGAGTCATGAGCTCTTCACTGCTCACAACCGCTCCGGCGTGTCGCATCAGATACTCTAGAATTGCGAGTTCTTTCTTGGTGAAATTAACCTGAGAATCCCCAACAAAAACTTGTCGAGCCGTAGTGTCAAACCGAAGTTCTCCCAGCGTCAAAGACGCTTCTCCATGCGTATATTCACGGCGCAAGAGCGTCCTAATACGGGCCTCGAGCTCACCAAACGCAAAGGGTTTTATAAGGTAGTCATCAGCACCCGCGTCTAATCCAACAATGCGATCAGACACCGATGAACGCGCAGAAAGAATCAGCACCTTGGTCTCTGAGTGCTCCGCTCGTAGCGTGCGCAGCAAATCAAGTCCATCGATACCAGGAAGGTTAAGGTCAAGTAGAATCAGGTCATATTGCTCAAGCTGAGCCATTTCAAGAGCCCGAGTGCCGTTGTCGACAAGATCAACGTAATAACCGTCCAGCTCAAGCCCCTCTCCAATAGAGGCAAGAAGCTCTTTTTCATCTTCCACTACAAGGATTTTCAATTCTTCCCTTTCAAATGCAGCTTGATGCTATTTGCAAGTATTAGAGTGCGCCTGGACCAAGCTCAAATGACTCAGTCCAGGCGTACTTCATACAACACTTCAAATGCTAACCGATTGAACCCTACGGCGAGAAGTTCTTCTCGCCGTGTGCCGTGAGCGGTAGGTAAGTTTCTATAACCTACTTTGACTGAGCAAGAGCCTGGTCAACGCGCTTTTGAAGTTCGCTACCCTGGAGCTTGCTGGCTCCACCGGTAATTGGATCGCCCACAAGTCTACCGTTCTGGTCAATAACCATAGTGGTTGGAAACGCTGTGAGGCCTTCGATAACGTGACCGCCATCGCTGTGAGGATCAAGAGCGACGTTTCCATAGGTAACGCCCTGCTTCTGGAGAATATTCACGGCTTCCTTCTTAGCGTCGTCCGTGTATGCGGCTTCGGCGTTAACACCTAAGACATTGACACCTTTGTCCTTATAGGTATCAGCAAGCTCTTGAAGCATTGGCATCTCCTGAATGCAGCCAGTACAGCCATTGAACCAGAAGGTCAGAACAGTAACCTTATTCTGTCCAAATACGGTGTTGTCATAGGTAGCGCCAGTAGTGATATCTGTTGCCTTAAAATCTGGGAAAGTATCGCCGTCTTTGAGGTGCAGTTTTGATGCTGCCTCAGGTGGAACTGCAGCAGAATTCTGCTGCTCGGCAGTTGGGGCGGTTGTTGTGCCTGTGTTGCCAGTACCACCAACGCTGCATCCAACAAGCGCAACTGCCATAAGCAGGCCAGCGACATACGTCAGGGATTTTGTTACAAATTTTTTCATTTCATAGTCCTTTCTGTCTTTTCTACGTACGAAACGTAGCTATACACGTTTTATGACACTTACTTTATTGAGCTTGTCGCCTGGAGATCAGCCAAGTGCTTTGCTGTAGCAACCTTTTCCGACTGCTCAATTTTCTTGTTGATTAACAGGAGCTTTGCATCAATCGCATGAACAGGACATACCTTTATGCACTCTCCGCAGCGAATGCACTCAAGAGCTGCGTTATTCTTCGTAATATCTACGTCCATCTTGCATGTACGCGCACACTTTCCGCAGCTTACACAGGTCTTCTCATCAACTCGATACTGCAAAATTGAGATGCGATTGAATAGAGAATAAAAAGCTCCGAGCGGGCAAATCCATTTGCAAAAAGGACGATAAAACATGATGCTCAACAGTACGACAGTTGCCAGAATGCTGAACTTCATCGTAAAAAGTGTGCCCAGAGCTGCCCTAATGCTGACATCTGCTAAAGAAAGCGGAATTGCTCCCTCGAGAATTCCCTGTGGACAAACATACTTACAGAAATAAGGCTCTCCCATTCCTACGGCATTTTGAATCAAAGCTGGTAGAGCCCAGACAAGTACAATTAATATGACGTACTTCAAATAGCGCAAGGCTTTGAGCTTTTTAGTGCTAAATTTTTTTGGGAATGGAATCTTGTGGAGAAGATCTTGTACCCAGCCAAATGGACAAAGAAATCCGCAGACAAACCTGCCTAGCAAAGTTCCAATGAGAATCAAAATACCCGTAATGTAATACGAGAAGCTGAATTTAGAAGATCCGACTACCGCCTGAAATGCTCCAATGGGGCAAGCGCCCGTAGCCGCTGGGCAAGAATAGCAGTTAAGTCCAGGGACACAGACTGACTTTGCAGGACCAGTATAGATTGTTCCCTTAGCAAAATTTGTTAGGTGAGGGTTGGTTAGAAAGGTTGCGCATGCCTGCACGAAACCTCTTTTAGTGATAAATTCTCGCACTTTCTTTCCAAGAAATTTTATCCCTGAGAGCACTTTCACCGCAGGTCACCTAACCAATACCTACACACTCAAGGCAGATTCGTACCGCTTTTCCCAATACGGTCTGAACCTCTCCGCGAGAAGCGCCATAGAATACAAATGCACATCCTAATAGCAAAAATAGAATAGGCAGGACACGTAGGCGGCAGCTCCAACCACAAGCTTGCTTTGATTTCATAGATACTCCCTTCTCCTGGCTCTAGTACAACAGAAGGGGTGTTAAATCCCTGTTAAGCTGATTTAAATTTTCCAGGAAGGGTTACAAACAGCTGCTCAAATATCTTTTGAATTTCTACGAATATCATGGCAATGCCAATGACAATGACCCTTAAATGCATCTTTAATGTGGCTCAAGTGCGACCCAAAAGTTGCCATGAAACTTTTTATATAAACCTCCGAACTTATAAAATATGCAATCACATAAAACTGCAGGTATACGACTTGCGATAAAATCGGGGCCTCTCGCCATCGGCTCACGAGGCAAATTTCAAATCTCCACAACACACCTATGACAGATAATCTGTCAAAAAGACGTATACATGACGCTGAAAATAGCTAAGACATGCAGATTATCTTCATTAGGTGTGTAATATGCCCGCAATTGTGCAGAATATCTGTCATAGGTGTGTTCCTTAGAAGCGGAATTTACC
>NZ_CAUUSI010000030.1:0-7507 GCF_963547875.1 Lancefieldella parvula | reverse complement strand
AATACCGAATACCGAATACCGAATACCGAATACCGAATACCGAATACCGAATACCGAATACCACATGCAGTCATAACCTTTTTAAAACGAGATCTCTTTTAAGGGAGATGGCATGCTTAAATACCTTTACGCTCAACAAAAGAGCAAACTAATATTCTTTGTAGTCTTCTCTCTTTTAAGTAGTTTGTTTGAAATTGCACTTTCATTTGTAATGCTTCAATCCGTTAATCTTGCCATGGATGGCAATTTGTCGGACGCACTGAATGATGGACTCTGGTTTGGCCTTTATATATTCTGCTATTTTGTTATCGACTTAATTTGCAGACGTTTGCGCTGGTCAGTTATACAGGGCTGCCAGATGCATTTACGAGATGAACTGATTACAAAGATATTCAATCGTTCAATTCCTGAGTTTCACTCATTCAATACAAGTCATTGGCTCTCAATCCTTACTAACGATCTTGATTTACTTGAGGAAACATACTTCCGCGTCTTTATTGATCTCTTGATAGATGTCTTTTCTGGCGTAGTAAGCCTAATACTCTTGCTGTTTATTTCACCGTGGCTCGTACTGTTCATTTTATGCATGATAGCTGTTCAGATGTTTGTTCCCAACACAATGTCCGGAATCATTTCTAATAAACGAAAAGCACAATCTGAGTCAGCTGAGCATTTTATTGCTACAGCAAATGAGCATCTTGAAGGGTTTGATCTGCTCAGGAGCTTTCATCTAACAGAGGCCTCACGGGTTGCCATGAGTAGTGCGAATCAGGCTTGGGAGAAGCAGAAATTTGGTGCTCGGTACTTTAGTTCTTTAGCTCGCTTACTTTCATTCACTGTGGGTCAAATTATTTACATTGGAATTTATTTTATTGGCGCCATTCTTACCCTTAATGGATTAATGACAGTAGGAATGATGGTTGCGGCATCTCAGCTTGTTGTCTACATAGCAAATCCTATTCAAAACATAAGTGATTCAATTACTGATATGAGAAGCGCAAAAGAGATAATTACTAAAATACAAACGCTTCTTAATGAAGCCCCAGCTACAGAAAGTGGGGTAGAAAATACCCCTGAGCGTTTTGAAAATCTAACGGTCAATCATGTTTCGTATGGCTATGACAAGGACAAATTAGTTTTATCGGATATTAGTTTTACTTTGGAACGTGGCGGAAAGTATCTTCTAGAAGGAAGTTCGGGAAGTGGAAAGACAACACTAATCAAGCTGCTAACAGATGCCCTGAGCCCAGATAACGGAGATATTTGTTTGGATGGCGTGCCAATCAAGCAATTCAAAAGTGAGCAATATGCTCGATTCATAATCCCTTGCTCTCAGCAAACGTTTATTTTTAATGCAACTATCAGGGATAACGTAACGTTGTTTTGTCATGACTTTACTGATGAAGAAATTATTGACGCTATTACAAAATCAGGCTTTTCTGAGATTCTTACCCGATATCCAGACGGAATTGATCATGTGATTGATCAAGCTGGAAGCAGTCTTTCTGGTGGAGAACGACAGAGGCTTGCTCTTGCACGAATCTTTTTGTTTAAGCCACAAATTGTGATTTATGACGAGAGCTTTGCTCATTTGGATGCCGGCTCAGTTCAGAGCCTCATTGATTTGATTTTAAAAGATAAGGAAAGAACCGTTATTATGACGTCTCATCAAGTAACCCCTGAAATAAGAAATCGCTTCCACTCTCTTGTTTTAAAAGACGGAAGCATCCAGTCAGAAACCGTTTAGCTTTTGCTTCTTTACCTAGTTGTAATATATGAATACAAAGATATAACTAGGTAAAGGAGTGTCCATGGACAGCATTGTAACTGCTCGTATTCCTGTTGAAGTCAAAAATCAGGTTACCGAGGTTCTTGAATCGCTTGGGTCAAACACCACCCAGCTAATTAATGCGGCCTTTGAATATGTGCTGGTGACAGGCAGACTTCCTGATGCTCATGAAAGCGCTTCGTTGGAATCTTCTGCCAAAGGGTCTTCTCGCCAATTGAGCGAGAAGGACAAAGAGCAGCTTGCGTCACTTTTTGGAAAGATTTCAGTTCCCGCGCCGGCGTCGTTTTGGAATGATTTAGGCGATAGCACCTACAAAGAGGCAATCAGCGAGTGGAGGTCAAGTGACTATGAAGCTCTTGATTGATACTAACGTTTTGCTGGACGTCTTTTTGTACAGGGAACAGTTTGTTGCAGACGCGAAAAAACTTTTCATAATGAAGCAGTTTAGAGATGCCGAACTGTGGATAGCAGCTCAGTCATACACAGATCTCTACTATGTGGGTGCTAAGGCTCACGGCTCTGCCCACATGCAAGAGATACTAAAAGAAGTATCTCCACTGCTCACCGTATGTTCTATTGATGGAGCGGATATTTCAAATGCGCTGTCTGAGCAGTGGGAAGACTTTGAAGACTGCCTTATTTGGCGCGCTGCTAAGAAGATAAAGGCAGATTATATCGTCACAAGAAATACGGCAGATTTTGTTCGCTCGGATATACCAGTGCTTACACCTGCCAAGTTTTTCTCGACAATAGAAGCTGAACAAAATCTTGTTTATGAAGAGGCTGAATTTTAGAGGTAGTAAGGTGTGGGATAGTGCTGCAATAGCGCAAATTTGGGTGGCGCAAAAGCTTAAAGCTGGGTAACGCAAAAGCTCAGCATAGTGCGATAAGAAAATCTACTACAAACACACTTAGATATGTATTAAAAGTCGTGCTTGGGGGTATATAGAATCCGATGAAGATTCAGTCCCCGGCACGATTATTGTTTGGGGTAGGAGGGTGATTTTATGAGACTAGATAAATGGGCCGTAACCGCCCAGGAAGCACTGCAGGCAGCTCTTGGTATTGCTGGTGATGTAGAGGCTTCCGAGGTTGCACCAACACACCTGCTCAAGGCGCTACTGGACAGCAATGAGCGCAACCTGCGTTCTATCTTGGAGAAGATTGGCGCAGATCCTGACACCATTGCCACGCAGGTAGACCAGGCAATTTCCAAGGCTCCAAAAGTAAGCGGAGCGCAGATTGGCATTGGCAACGACCTTCTCAAGGTTATCAATGAGGCCGAGAAACTTGCCACTAAGCTGGGAGATTCCTACGTTACCTCTGAGCACCTGCTCACTGCGCTTGCAAACGACAACACTGACGCAGGTAGGATTCTTCGCGACGCTGGCGTTACTGCTAAGCGCGTGGAAGAGGTTTACAACGAGCTTCGTGGCGATGAGCGCGTAACCTCTCAGGATGCAAAGCCGCAGTTTGAGGCCTTGGAGCAGTACGGTCGCAACGTGACCGACCTTGCTCGCCAAGGAAAACTTGATCCAGTTATTGGCCGCGTCGAAGAGATTCGTCGCACCATTCAGGTTCTGAGCCGCCGCACCAAGAACAACCCTGTTCTTATCGGCGAGCCTGGTGTTGGTAAGACCGCAATTGTGGAAGGCCTGGCAGAGCGCATTGTTTCTGGCGACGTTCCAAGTACCTTGCGCGACAAAGAGCTTGTTGAGCTTGACATGTCTGCCCTGGTAGCAGGCGCAAAATATCGTGGTGAGTTTGAGGACCGCTTGAAGAGCGTGGTAAAAGAGGTGGCCAAGTCTAACGGCCAGATTATCCTCTTCATCGACGAGCTTCATACCATCGTAGGCGCTGGCGCTTCCGAGGGATCCATGGACGCTGGTAACATCTTGAAGCCAGCGCTTGCTCGTGGCGAGCTCCGCGCAATTGGCGCTACCACGCTGGATGAATACCGCAAGTACATCGAGAAGGACGCTGCTCTTGCACGTCGTTTCCAGACCGTACTTGTCTCCGAGCCTACTGTTGAAGACACCATTTCTATTCTGCGCGGCCTTAAGGAGAAGTACGAGCAGCACCATCGCGTCCGTATTACGGACTCTGCTCTGGTTGCAGCAGCAGACCTCTCTAACCGCTACATTTCTGACCGATTCTTGCCAGATAAGGCAATTGACCTGGTAGACGAGGCAGCATCAAGGCTTCGCATGGAGCTTGATTCCATGCCAGCAGAAATTGATGCGGTTGATCGTCAGCTTACTCAGATGCAGATTGAGGAGCAGGCTCTGATGAAGGAGGAAGACGCTGCTTCAAAGGAGCGCTTGGAGAACCTTCGCGCAGAGATTGCTACAACTCAGGAAAAGCTTGATGGCATGAAGGCCAACTGGCAGAATGAGCGCGGGGCAATTGACCTGGTACAGGACTTGAAGTCCCAGATTGAGGACGCAAAGGTGCAGATGGAGCGCGTGACCCGCGAGGGTGATTTGGCGCAGGCATCCGAGCTTCGTTACAGCACCATTCCAGAGCTTGAGCGTAAATACGATGAGGCAGAAAAAGCCCTTCTCGCCAAGCAGGAAGACGGCGGAATTCTCAAGGAAGAGGTCACCACGGACGAGATTGCCGAGGTAGTTTCTTCGTGGACCGGCGTTCCTGTTTCCAAGATGATGCAGGGCGAGATGGACAAGCTCAAGAACCTTGAGGACCAGCTTCACCTGCGTGTTATTGGCCAGGACGACGCTGTTTCCGCAGTTGCAGCAGCAGTCCGCCGTTCTCGCGCAGGTCTTGCAGATCCAAACAAGCCTCTGGGCAGCTTCTTCTTCCTGGGCCCAACCGGTGTAGGTAAGACTGAGCTAGCAAAGGCACTGGCAGAGCTACTGTTTGACGACGAGCGCTCGCTGATCCGCATTGATATGTCTGAGTACATGGAGAAGTTCTCGGTCCAGCGTCTTATTGGCGCACCTCCAGGATACGTGGGCTATGACGAGGGCGGCCAGCTTACCGAGGCAGTTCGTAGGCATCCATACTCCGTCATCTTGCTGGACGAGATGGAGAAGGCTCATCCTGACGTCTTCAACATCTTGCTGCAGGTTCTGGACGACGGTCGCCTAACCGATGGTCAAGGTAGGGTAGTGAGCTTCAAGAACACCATCATTATCATGACCAGTAACGTTGGCTCACAGTTCATTGCTGGTGCCGGCGCGGAAGGCTTCAACGAGGAGTCCAGAAAGCAGGTTATGGAGGCGCTGCGTAGCTCCTTCCGCCCTGAGTTCTTGAACCGTATCGACGACGTGGTTGTCTTTCAGCCTCTGGGTCTTGAGGACATTGAGCGCATTGTGGACATTCAGCTTAAGGATGTTCGTAGCAGGCTTGCTAACGAGCGCATGACGCTGGAACTTTCTGAGGCTGCTAAGCAGTCGCTGGCTCTTGATGGCCTGGATCCTGTTTACGGCGCTCGTCCTCTGAAGCGACTGATTCAGCGTCGTGTTGTTGACCAGGTAGCAAACTTGATTATTGCAGGTGAGCTGCATGAGGGCGATACTGTTCTGGTTGATACTGACGAGAACGGCAACTTGATTGCTCGCAAGAAGTAAATGAGGCTGCACATGTGCGATAAGGCAAACAGGGCCGAGAAGCCCGAGGCGCACAAGGACGCTGTGCAGGTCGCAGCTGCTGCGACGGCTACACCGCAGGTTGCGGCTGCTGCGACGGCTACCGCGAAGGCCTCGACGCACAAGGACACGGATTCCAAGAAAGCGCAGGTTGTTGACCCGGAGTTTGCTCGCGCGGAAAACGAAGACGATGACGGTTACGACCCGTACTCCGATCGTCGTCCCGTGAGCGAGCCTCTCTTTGAGCGCGATCCCTGGAGCTAGATCACCGGGTTTCTCGCCAGGCGCTGAACGCTACAAACAAAAGCCGCTGGTACATGATGTATCAGCGGCTTTTTGCGTGCGGCTCGACGGTTAGTTCATGATTGCGAGCCTGAAAAGTACGCCATGTCTGAGTAAATTTACTCAGACATGGTGAGAAAAATCGGCAAATAGCTCAGACTTGGTGCACTTTTCCGGCAAATCATTCAGACATGGCGAGAAAAACAGGCTCCATGTGAGCGCCAATGGAGCCGTCAGAAAAACGCTTCAAAATCCGCCTGAAAAGTACAAAGAATCTGTGTTTGGAACACAGATTCTTTGATGAAATCAGGCAAATCCACCGATTCTTTTATGTATTTAGGCAAAAGTTACAGATTCTTTGCAGAAATCAGGCGCGCAGCGGGCGGCTCAGTTGCCGACACACCGCGCGACTTCGCGACTTTGCGGCTACCGCTGGCGAACCGCGCGGCTTTGCTGTTTAGCGAATCGCAACGCCCCAGTTGGTGGACATCCAGGTCCAGAGGAAATAGAAAACTGCGGCAATGATAGCCAAAACAATGATGGCGGCAATCAGCGAGCCTGCATTTGAGCGGCGCTCTTTCCTGACAAAAATGTCGCGCTGGCCCTTAGGAACCTGCAGGTATTGGCCGTAGTGAACGTCTTTGCGAAGGTGAGCAATCTCGTTCTTTGGCTTGCGCCAACCTTTCTTCGCGTAAGAACCCTTGCTGGATTCAAAGCCAGCAGCCTGGTTCTCGGGAAGTTCGAGCTTCTCGCCCGGCATCGTAAAGTCGCTGATAGGCTCCACTGTTTTGTGATGACGGTGCTGGCGAACGTACGGCTGCTTTGCTGCGTCCTCGCCTGCATGCTCAGAAATCTCAGATGACGAGAAGTGCTGTGCACCAGTTGCATAAAGCTCGGCATTATCAGCTGGCTGGGCTTCCTGCTCAAAAGATTCAGCGTATTCAAACTCCTGCTGAGCGTCAGAACGAGGATCCTGATCCGCAGGTGAAACGTTGTTTTCAAGGTTGTTCGAGGTGTCCACGATGGTCCTTTTGTCGTAGTCTCGCAAAACATTGATATAAAACATGATACCGCAGCGCGCGCAATCCTGCACAGTTTTGCTTGGATATTTGAGTGGTCGCAGATTGAGTGCGTGTCGGCTCGCGTGTCGGTCCACGTATCAATGCAGTACATAATCGCAGGATAATCTTAGTCAGTAAGACTTAGAAATTTTATAAAAAGTTGTATAAATTCGTGCAAGCAGGGTACAACAGATGATGAATAACGAAGTGCCAATAACGGCATCTACCAGTAAAGGAGTGGTTACTATGAAGAATGTAGTTCCCTATGATCGTATTGCAAGGAATCTGAGCACGTGGCCATTTGGCTCATTTGATTCTTTCTTTGACGCGCCTTATTCCGCCCTGTCCTCTGTTTCGTCCGATGCATTTGTCATGAACGTTGAGGATGCAGGCCAGTCTTACGTGGTAACGGCCGAGCTCCCTGGCGTTTCTAAGGAGAACATCGACGTCGAGCTAAATGAGGGCAGGCTTTCAATCACCGCTACTCGCAAGGAGTCCGAGGAGGAGAAGGCCAAGAACTACCTGCACAAAGAGTCTTCTGAGTGGCAGGCAACTCGCGGCGTGTATCTGAAGGATGCAGCTCGAGAGGGCCTAACTGCAAAGCTTGATGGCGGCATCCTGACCATCACTGTTCCAAAGCAGGATCAGCAGGCTAGCGTCACAAAGATTGCAATCGACTAACACTAGTGCTCTGAGCGGCAGCTTTGGCGGTCAGTCAAGCTGCTGCTCAGGCAGTAAGGTGCCTGGTAGTTGACCTGCCAGGCACG
>NZ_CAUUSI010000029.1:0-8141 GCF_963547875.1 Lancefieldella parvula | reverse complement strand
CATACGCATAAAAAGCCTCCTATTTCTTATGTCCAAGAAATGGGAGGCAGTTCAGTATCTGCCGGCTTTTCCTTTAAACCATATGTCTCAAGCAAAACTCTGAGACACTACTCCTTCAGCGCCAAGTGCTTACTCCCCCAGTGCCCACGTAAGGAATCGCGAGAAACCCGCCTCATCGTTAGTGAGTGTGATATAGGTTGCTGCCTCAAAATCTTCACGACGAGCGTTAGCAACTGCCGTGCCCATTCCCGCCGCAGAAAGCATGGCGACATCATTGAGCGAGTCACCAAAAGCTGCGGCGTTCTCTGTAGAGAGGCCAAGATGATTGCAGAGCCACTTAAGTGCAGCACCCTTTGAAGTGCCGTCGGCCAAGATTTCCATTCCCATACTCATGGAAGCTGTGCCACTGAGTCCCTTTACCGAAGCTACAGCATCTGCTACAAGTGCCTGGTATTTCTCGCCTTCCGCAACAGACCAGTAGGAACCAAGACGCTCAATGGTAGTAACGCCTTCAATAAACTCCTCAACGCTTTGATCAAAGGGTGTGCGAGAACGCTGCATAAATGCTGCGTGATCTGCGGGGATACCAAGCTGAGTAATCAGATTGTGTCTTGAGCGCTCCAGATAGACACCTCCGTCCGCAAAGATGTCAAAAGTCACAGGATAGTCCTTAAGCTTTTGATACAACTCAAGTGCCTGCTCTTTTGTCACTGTGGACTCGTGAAGCACGGTCTGAGTTGAAAGATCTCTGATAACGGCACCGTCACAAGAAACCACATACTTAGAAGCAGGATGGTTCACAACTTCTTTTGGCAGTACGTTAAACGCGCGTCCAGAGCATGGGACAAAAGGAATGTCTAGCTCAGCCAGACGGTCCAGCATTGCCATGTTTTTGACATCAAGAGATTTGTCAGTATGCAAAAACGTCTCATCCATATCGGAAAAGACAATATCTACTTTCAAATTTGATACATCTTGAGTGAGCCAAGACTGTTTTTGAGCAATGAGTTCTTCAGTTGAAAGCTCTGACAAAACACTACCTCTTTATGGACGATACATAAACGTGAAGACCTCTTCACGCTGCATGTTAACCTGTACACCAAGCTTTTCTGAGACGGTATCAAGACGCTCTTTGAGGCTCAAGAAAGACTCAGCATCCTGAAGTTCAACCAACATGGTCATAGTAAAAATACCAGACAAAATGGTTTGAGCGATATCCAGAATATTAGCGTTGGACTCGGCCAAAGTGGTAGAAATTGCTGCAACAATTCCTGGAGCATCGCTGCCCAAAACAGTAACAACAGCACGATTTGCAGATGTTTCTGAAGCCATAATTTCCCATCTCTTGAACGGATGGTTTAATTGTACGCTATGCTTTTCCAATTTCTACGCCATAGCGCGAACTAAACACCTTTTGAATCTCGTCAACGGTGCAATTAAGCGCCGTAATAAGCTCGTAAAGACCACGATTACTAGCCATCTTAAAAATTCTCTCGTGAGAAACAGGTGGTTTCTTGTTGAGCGAACGCGCCTTATCAATACGAGCTCTAAATGTTTTAGCAATACTAATGGAGTCTTTACAAGAACCTTCCCTGATGGCATGTCTAAAGTGAGATTCTTCAAGAGAGGCGTTGTGGATGTGAAAGGTAATGAGTTCAATTTGAGGATATATATCAACAAGATTTGTAGCCTCATCACGCGTCATAAGATCGCGTAGTCTGAATTCTTGATCAAGAGGAAATACAATCTGAACAGGATGTTTTTGCCCAATAGGAGACAAAACGTAGGCCGGAGTAGGCTCCGAAACTACATTTTCAACAAGACATACGCCCTGACCTGGGTGAACGCAAAACTCGCCAACAGCCCGCATAACACCACTCCTCTCGGATAACAATAGTATACCATGAGAAGCGTGTTTTAAGCCAATGACCTGCAACTTTATAACTGGTCGCAGGTCATTCAATAACATAACAATATTTTATATAAGGAATCTAATCAATCATTGTGATGGACTCAATGACTGGTTGCTCTGAGGCAGGGATGGTCCCATTTGAATCGGTTGGAGTTACGCCTTTACAAATTGCATCGACAACGTCCATTCCACTTGTTACCGTGCCAAATGCAGCGTAATTTCCATTCAGAGTTGAGTTGTCTGCCTGCATGATAAAGAACTGTGAGCTTGCAGAGTTTGGATCTTGGGCGCGTGCCATGGAAATAGTTCCACGTGTATGCGAGATGTTATTCTCGACACCGTTTTTGGTAAACTCGCCCTTGATTTTATTCTCGGATCCACCCGAGCCATTGCCCTTAGGATCTCCACCTTGAATCATGAAGCCGTCAATAATGCGATGGAACGTAAGGCCATTATAGAAGCCTGACTCGGCAAGATGAGCAAAATTAGAAACCGTAATAGGCGCAACGTTTGCGTTAAGAGTTGCCTCGATAGTGCCGTAATCCTTCACCACAATACGAACATGGTGAATGCCCTTTGCATATGGGTCATCCGCTGCTACAGAATCAATGTAGCCCTTGTTTTGTGAGCTCTGAGACTGCGTCTGTTGCGTCTGCTGTGATTGCGAGCTTGCTTGTGACTGAGTCTTATCAGCACCCCTCATAAGAGAGAAGAATATTGCTCCTACTGCAAGCACAACAATAACAACAACACCATACAGTCGGCGGTTCTTTGTTTGAAACACGCTATGACCTCCCCTTTAAGCAGACGCGCACGAAACAATCCAAGACACCAAGTTGGCAGTTGCATTGCCTGTTCTCTCGGCAAGAACGTGGCCCTTATCCCAAACAAGAGTGTAATCAACACTGCTCACGCCCGAGAAATGCTTTAGAGACAGGCCCAAATTGAACGAGGTGCAAATTGAAGTATCAGTATTCTGAGCGCCCTCATTAATACGCCAATAAGGAGCAACCGATGCTGTCTGATAGCCTTTGTAAGATGCGCTGGTAAAGTACAGTGGATTGAACATATCAACACGAGTTGGAATGTCATTCTCCAGCGTATCAGCCTTATTCAGATCAGAGGTCCAATCATTAGCGTAGCTGGACTTCCAATCGGCAAGCTTCATGTACGTATCAAGGTTCTTTTTAATGAGGTCAGCAGTCTGCTCATCAAAATGCAGCGTACTTTGCTCGCCAACACCAAAAAGCTGATTAGCGCGGGTGCTTCTATCAGGAGCATCAAAAGCTCCAACTGGAAGCGACGCGCCTCTTAAAGCTCGCGAGAAACCCCTAAAATTCTCAAGCTCAACGCTCTGACGACGAAGGTTATATACAACCCAAATAGATTCTGAGTTCAGAGAGCCAAAATAGTGCTCAGCAGTATCATAGATAGTAGATTGAACCTGCTGAGTAGCAGGAGCTGCATTATCTGTACCACGAACTGTTGCGAGATTTGGGTCACCTGGGAACGTAGGCTCTTCCAGTCGCTGAGGCGTAGAGGTATAAGGGAATGCGTTGTCCCTAACAAAGTTATTTGCAGAAGTCTTAAGCTCGTTGATAAGAAGGTCTGCATATGATCCGGCGGTATAGATGCCAGAGTTAGTCTCATCAAGACTGACCTTGCTGTCATTGCTGTCGAGAAGATCCATGTTGTTGACAAATGAAGCATATGCACCAGCAAGATCTTGCGAGAGAGGTTGGGTCCATACACCCTCAGCACGGGAGTCTGTTGCATCTGCATACTGACCAGCTGACCACTCATACGCTGCGTCTGCAAGATCATATGAGGTTGCCGGACACCATGAAGCGCTGCCATAAATAGAGTCTGAAAGCTGCTCGCCCTTCTCACTATGTGTAGCAGCACCAACAGCCTTAAGATATGGCGTATAGAGCGGAGAGTCTCCCGAGGTTCCCAGCACCGCGCTGAGGCCGCCGCCAGCCGCAAAGCCAAACACAAAAATCTTTGACGTATTGCACGGGAGCTGCTCGTTGTTGTAGCGCAAATACCTGATAGCAGCCTTAAAGTCTACTGCTGGCCAAGGAGATCCGCCTGCGTAAAGCTCGTCCGAGCCTGTGGTTGAATCGTAGCCGGCGCTTCTGCCGCGGAAACCTGCGTATACGTACACAAAACCAGCCTCAAGGTACGGGGCAAGGCCTTCATATGCGTAGCTTGTAGGAGCGCTCTGAGGGAACAACGTTGCCGTGTTAATAGGCATGACGATTGGCGCGGTACGTGCGGTGAAGCTGCCCACAACGGCTTTCTCGCTTACTTCGCACTCGTATGTTGAGCCCTTCTTAGTTCCCGAGAAATATTTTCCAGGTACAAAGACCGAGAGAGTGTTTACCGACTTGCTTGCAGGCTTAGTGCAGTACTGAATGCCCAGCTGATAGTAGCAGTCGTTATCCTCGTCATAGCTCCACTGGGTCATGTCCAGCTTAAGCGACTTGAATTCTTCAAGGTCCACGTTAGATGCAGGCTGATTCGTATCCTCAGACGTCCTTGCCTGTGGAGTACATGCAGCCAAGGTGCCTGCAGCTCCTAAAGCAGAAAGGGACAAGAATTCTTTTCTCGTAAAGGCCATAATTTCCCCTCGAATAGTTTATTCAGTGGAGGCAGCAACGACCGCTGACCTAGTTCAAGCTAGATAATCTATTGTACCAATTTGCAAACGTGTATGCTTAAGAGCAAGCGTTTAGAGAAACGAGTTAGCATGCCAAAAGTTGTCAACTTCTTTGACCTCATTCATCTCAATGAAAGGCTCGCTCAGCAGGGCCTTTTGAGCAAAGTTCACCTGCGTGACACATGTGGTAAGCAGTCTCTGTGGATAGAGCTCCCCTCTAGCGAGAAACCCGATGAACGCGAGAAAATCGATGGTCAAGAGCTAGAAAAAACAAAAGAGCAAGTTGAGGCATTTTTTGCAATAAAGGGCATGACCGTTGAATTTGACCTCACTGGTGGAAAAAATTTCTGGATTGTATAAATTGCCCGCTTGACGAAGCGCTTGAGTCTGTTATAGTAAATAAGCTTTTCGAAGCACCAATGGCTGGGTAGCTCAGTTGGTAGAGCAGGGGACTGAAAATCCCCGTGTCAGGGGTTCGATTCCCTTCCCCGCCACCACGACTTGAATCGGCTCAGAGATTATTCTCTGGGCCGTTTTCTTTTATCTTTTGATGTTGACGTGGCAAACAGAAAAAGAGGTACCTCTTTTAAGAAGCACGTCTTTCACAGGGTTCTTGCATTAAAAAATTGAACTAAAACTATCGATACGTACGCAAAGCTTCGATGAGCTCAGAAGCTTCAATACCTAGAGCTTCAGCAAAAGAAAAGACTTCTCCGAGTTTAACGCCACGCTCGCCTGATTCAACCTTTGATATGAATGCTTGATCTCCAGCAAGGTGCTCAGCAACCGCCTCTTGAGTAAGACGTTGCTTCTTTCGCAAATCGCGAAGACACTGGCCCACTAATCTGTTAGATATCTGCTCCATAAATGCAGCGTAAAACTATCAACTCAAATATGCCAAAATCGCATATTTTCTTAAAAAAGAAATTCTCCCCGACAAGTTCACGGGGAGAATTAAAACCTTTAAACGTAGCTTCTTGTGATGTTTATTGAAGCGCTTATGGCATTAGAAACCGCCACCGCCGCCTCCGCCGCCGAAGCCGCCACCGCCGCCTCCAGAGAAGCCACCACCAAAACCGCCGCCGGAGCTTGAGTTAGAAGAAGCAAGTGCTGCCGTGGAGACAGAATGAGCAGCTGTAACACTCTTGGTTACGCTCTCAATTGCATTGGTTCGCATGCCATTTCCATAGTAATACCAGCTATAAACAGGCATAAACTGAGGATCTTTGAGCATCTCTGGCATTGCTACTTTCAGCTGCTCGATAACCTTATCCGCAACACCAAGCGCAACTGCCATAACCAGAAGCCTATTCCAAAGAATGACGTCAGTAGGGATTGCTTCATGTAGATTGGTGAACTCAGTAAGCCACTTTCTTAGCGCACGAGTCTTAGCGAGAGTCTCAACACCTTCTCTGTTCATTAAATCAAAAGAGCCAATGTTTACAACTGCAATAAGGCCGGAAACGAAAAGAATGAACAAATGTAGTAATAGACTGCCAAATGAAACGTCTGCCATAACACCCATGAAAAATGCAGCAACAAAAACAAGAACATCAACAGCAATCAGAGCACCAAGGATTCCTTTTCCATGGAACGGAATCTTATCTGTGCCATACTTAGCAGCATAGCTAAGCTTGATAGGGCTCTCCCAAGACTCATATGCCTTATTAAAATCTTCTGGATGTGATGAAGCATACTTACCAATTTGTTTCATGGTAACAGTAGTATTTACCGCTCCAGATTCTCCGGCCTTATCAAAGATTAGCTTCATTGCCATGATATCAATCTTATTTGACAGTGAACTGCCAGGGTAGAAAGGCTGCTGGCTTTCTGAAAGGTCTTGAACCTTTGTAAGACAGTAATCAGACTTCTCCATACCAAGGAAGTTTGTACTAACCGTCTTATTCAAGCTAATGTACTTTGAATCAGAAAGGTGCATAAGGGTTGCTGTCAGAGCGTCTCCCTTAATTAGCTCACCGTTGTAAAGCATAGAAAGAACTGCCGGGTGATCATTAGATGGAACGTCTCTGTAGTAAAGGTCATTAAACTGAGGAGCCATGACCTTTTTGTATTGAATACGCAGCAAGATTGCTGCTACAACGGTGATAGCCGCAAGTACTAATGGTGCATAAAGAATAAGAGCTACCTGAGTTTTTGCAATCTCACGTTTGTGATTTGCTTCATCCGCCCACGCTTGTTCCTCAGACAAGATGCTGCTCAGTTTATTCTGCTGAATAGGAGCTAGCCCAGAAACCCAATCAGTTGGGAACGTAATGCGAGCTTCCGCAAACTCATCAGTTCCTACGCCAGGGACTTTATAAACGACTGCATTGTTGGTAATTTCTACATTTGCATCTAGTGGACCGTGTCCCCAAGCGCGAACAGTATCACCAGCAACTATAGATTGTCCTGATGGGACAGGAAGATGAATAGTAGCAGTGACATTTCGAGACTCGGAATCCCAGCCATCAGATACAAACTTCCAGTACAGCTCCGCAGTATCCGACCAGTTTGTTACAACATTAGTAATGTCATACTCAATAGTTATATGTGCTGACTCATCATCATGCGCTGAATAAATCTTTAGGTTCAGTATGTTGTTTGAGAGAGTGGGAACATAGTACTCATCTGAGCTGGCGCCATTTCCATTTGAATCTTTGCTGTAGATCTGACGCGTTCCTTGCCTATCCTGAACGGTAACTGAAGTAATATTTACTTCAACGTTCTGTCCATTGTATTTATTCTTTCCAACTGGAAGATTCCAATAGACACCATGAAAACTACCATTGAAATAGAACGTACGAGTTTCTACGACATGCAACGTTCCGTCTTTTTGAACCGTCGCATCAATATTTACCGTATCTATTGAAAGGTCGCGCGCAAATGCTCTTGCAGGCGTAATTAAAAACGCAACAGCCAAAAGCATTATGCAGAGCGCAATCTTTACAAACTGGCTCTTTTTAGAAGAGCGAAGCGAGACTTTATACATGGAAACTCCTTTATGTTACTTTCGCAACTCTTCTTAAAGGATACCACGTACTGTTTAATCTGCTGGTGAATATGAGTTATCCAGTTCAAACAAAGCAGGTGGCAGGCCTTTATCCCACTCCTCTCCTACTTCCTCAGAAAGCAAATACTCATCAGTTTCTATAAAGGGAAGGTTGGCAATTCTTTTATTTCTTGATACTTCGAGATTGCATACAAGTGAGCTTGGACCGCTGAAGTCTAGAAGGCACCCGTAACAAATTCTCATGTCCTGAAACAGCTTTTCTCCGCATCTGGGGCAAATTTTTACGGAGTAGTTTTCTATAGCCATAGCGACTCCTTCTTTCAACGTTGCTTTCTTCAGTACTTATTTCTTGAATGAGCACTTTCTGACCAACCTCAAACCATGGGAAATCATCAACTGATGGTCTTTCAAATGTGCAATAAGCACCCGCGCAGCTATGAATTTGTTTAGGATGTACTCGTCTCCGAATTTTTAAAATTTCTCCGTGATCGTCTGCAAATGCGATATCAATCGGATACGTCATTCCAAAAGTATGAACTGAAGAGCACCTTAGAAGT
>NZ_CAUUSI010000028.1:0-8444 GCF_963547875.1 Lancefieldella parvula | reverse complement strand
AAGGAATTTAACTATCGATAAATTTAGTATCTACGGAACACACCTAAGTCAGATAATCTGCTCAAATGCGGGCATTTTACACACCTAATGAAGATATTCTGCATGATTGAGGTATTTTCTGCGTCATGTATACGTCTTTTTAACAGATTATCCGACTTAGGTGTGTTTTGAACTGCCTCCTATTTCTTATGTCCAAGAAATGGGAGGCAGTTCACAAGTGCCGAGCGCTGTGCAATCGCTTAAGGTTTTAACCTCGCTTTGACTATGCAGTCCGTTTAGTTCTCAGCCTTCTTGATCTTCTCGCCAAGTTTTTTGTCAATGACGACGTAGAGGTAGCCCAGGGCAACAAAGACAACAATCAAAATCACAATGGTCAAAGCAACTGTTGGGACTCCTAGCTTGTCAAAGTCCATAAATCCATAAGGCCAGCGAGACTTCTCTTTAATCTGCACGCCAAAGCCTAGGACCAAAACGATAATGTACGCAAAATACGTGAGCGGATACAAAGGCCAGATCAGAGGCTCTTTGAAGCCCATAGTTGGCTTCTCGTCAAAGAGCAGCCAGTCCAAAACGGCGCAGATAGGAATCACATCATGCAGAATAAAATTGTTGAACTTAAAGACGCCGTTGACAAAGACCTCGCCATGGTCAAGCAGGAAGTAAGCTACCAGGCCAGTTACGGTAATGCCCAGCATAAGCGTGTGCTTGACCGTTGGCATCCATGGCTTCTGAGCAGTCTCGGGATGCTTGTAAGCCTGGAATAGCGCACCCCAGAAATAAGCAACAAGCAGCAGGTTAGAGATGTTGGTGAAGTAATACAAGAAAGAAACGCGGAAGTTCATTCGGAAGACGCCCGCAGAATCACACAGTACAAAGGTGCCAATCACAGCAATACATAGCTTAAAAATAAATGACGCTTTCTTAGATTTAATCAACGCAGTACCTCCTTCTGTAAAGCGAGAGGTCACTGTAAACCTAACGCGCCGCGACAAAAATACGTAATTCTCAGAGTTAACAGTTATGTTTCAAATGAAAAAGATTCAAAAAAATGCGGTCTTCTCACTTTTGGCGAGAAGACCGTGAAATGGCGAGAAAATCGCAGATGTCAAAGGTGTACAAGGCCAACTAGGGCTGCGTTACTGAAGCGCGTGCTTGATTACAAGAATTGGATGGTGTAGGAGCAGTCGAGGTCCTGTGGATTTCATGACCTCTTTAACGCGAGCGCGCATCTCTTTGCTATAGCAATGCGATTTGCATTTTGAGCAAAACGTCTTTGTCTCAATGTGAGGACAGCGGTCCACACGCGTATGCGCATACTTCTCAAGCTCAGCGCACTCGTCGCACAGAGGTTCGTGGGCTTTGGTGCGATGGTACTTCTCGCAATAAAAACGAATCATGAGCGAAATAAGATCTTTTTCTTTTTGACGTTTCTGCGCAATTTCTTCAGGTGTCATCAGCTCACTCGTCCCCCATCAACGGTGTAAACAACATCTGCAATTCCCATGGTAGAAGCCCTATGAGAGACAAGAACCACGGATTTGCGCTCAGTTTCTTTATCAAGCGAGCGCAAGATAATTGCCTCGTTTAGGCTGTCCAGATTGCTGGTTGGCTCGTCAAGCAACATGAGTGGCGCGTCATGCAAGAATGCGCGAGCAAGGCCAATGCGCTGGCGCTCTCCACCAGAAAGCGAGTCACCAAGCTCTGCAACGGGCGTGTCGTAACCTTGAGGCAGCGTGGAAATGTACTCGTGAATTGAAGCCTTCTTGCACGCCTCAACAATCTCTTCATCCATTGCGTCAAGCTTTGCAATGCGGAGATTGTTCTTAATGGAATCGTGATACAGATGCGTATCCTGCGTCATGTAGCTCTCAAGATCGCGCAGGTTAGAGGTATTAACCTGCTCCAAAGGGGTTCCAGAAATCTCAATGGCACCAGGCGTTGCTGGCCAGAAACGCATCAAAAGTTTTAGCAGTGTAGACTTGCCTGAGCCGCTCTTTCCCACAATTCCCACGATCTTATCGGTAGGAATATCCACGGAAATGTTGTCCAGAATCTGCTCGTTATCATACGCAAATGAAAGCTCAGATACACGCACACCTTCATAGGAGATGTCTTTTTGACCCACTACATCTTTAACCAGGGGCTGCTCGTCCAAAATATCCAAAACACGATTGCCTGCAGCAAACGTACTGGTCAGGGTTGTACCAAGTGCAGCCAAAGCCACAACAGGCCCAAACGAACTCATCAATGCAATGGTGACAATGAAAGCTTCATTCATAAGAATCTGCTGGTGATAGGCCAGGTAGAACGAACTAAAGAACATGACTAGTGTTGCGGCAAGAATGACCGTTGAGGTGACAGCATCGTTGACACCAAATGCTTTCTTAACTGCCTGCTGTCTGTCGCTTAACTGATCAGCTAACTGACTTGTTTCCTTAATCATCTGCTTACCAGTGTTATATTGCAGAATCTCGTCAAGACCACGCAGGTTATCAAGGGTAACCGTCGAGAGTTTACCAGCAAGATCTCTTGCCTCAGCAGAGTCTTGCTCGGAGCGCTTAGACATAGCAAGCGGAATTGCCACGCCAACTATCAGGTAAGAAACAAGTGCAATGACGCCTAAAATCAAGTTGGTAGTACCTGCAATAAACCACACCATAACAACGCAGAACACAACCGCAATGCAGATAGGCGAGATAGTGTGTGCATAGAAAACCTCGAGCAGCTCAATGTCTGAAGTAATGACGCTCATCAGGTTGCCCTTATTTTTGACCTCAAGTTTTGCTGGCGCAAGCTTTCTTAACGCCGTGAACACGCGGTCTCGAATAAGCGCAAGTAGTTTAAACGCAATAAAGTGGTTGCATTCCTGCTCGGCATAGCGCAGCAGACCGCGGACCAGGGCAAACAAAAGCATGCCACCAAAAAGCAACGCCATAGGAGAAGATGAAGCAAAGCCCATAGCGCTGAGCAGCGCATATGCTCCAAAAATGCTGATGAACGTGGCGGCAAGGTTACCCAAAACGCCCATCAAAATTGCAAGTATCATAAAGCCAGCCAGCGGACGAACCAGCCCCACCAGCCTCAACATAATGGTGAGCGCACTACGGCGAGAAGTACGTGCAGTTGTGGCGCTGTTCTTAACTTCTGTTTTCATTACGCCTCAACTCCTTTCACATAATTCTCAAGCTCAGTCTGGGCCTGCGTCATTCGTTTGTACTCGTCATTTGTTGCAAGCAACTCTTGGTGCGTTCCACTTCCAACAACACGACCATGCTGCATAACAACAATCTGATCAGCATTTTTAACGTTTACTAAGCGGTGAGAAATTACCAGCACCATCTTTGTCTGAGCAAGCTGGTGAACCTGCTGCATAATAACGTCTTCACTCTCAACATCAATATTTGAAGTAGCTTCATCAAAAATGTACATCTGGCTATTGTGAAGCAAGGCTCTGGCCAGTGCTAATCTCTGACGCTGACCACCAGACAAGTTGGAGCCCTTCTCGGCAACTGGCGCGTCAAGTCCACCCAAAGACTTTACGAACTCAGCAAGATTGACCTGTTCAAGGGCGTGCCAGAGCTGTTCTTCAGTTGCCTCTGGATTACCCATGGCAAGGTTAGAGCGAACGCTTCCCATAAAGAGATGTGCTTGATGGCCAATATACGTAACGTTTTGAAGCAAATTCTGGTCAGAAATGTCTGACAAACTGGTATTTCCAAACAGAACATCTCCAGAATACGAGCGGAGTTTTCCGGTCAGAAGTGATGCAATTGTTGATTTTCCGCAGCCTGACTCTCCTACCAGGGCATTCAAAGAGTTAGCGCGCATTCCAAAAGAAACATTCACCAAGACGGGTTTCTCGCCGTCGTAAGAGAAGGAGACATTGCGCAGCGTTAAATCACTGGACTCGGGAACTGTCTTGGTTCCCTGCTCGCGAACAGGCATATCAAGCAGGTCAAAGATCTTGTCCGACGCTGCCATACCGTTCATGGCAATGTGGAAATAACTGCCCAAAAGACGCATAGGCAGGAAGAACTCAGCCGAAATCAAAATGACAAAGACGCCTTCCCACATAACGAGGAGGTGGTCATTTACCTGCTGAATTGCAAGAATTGTACCAAGTGCGCTTCCACCAAATGCAACAACGTCCATCACGGTGATGGAGTTGAGCTGCATGGTTAGAACCTTCATGGTAATACGTCTAAAGTGCTCGGCTTCCTCGTTCATCTGCTTGTGTTTAAAACCATCAGCCTTGTAAATCTTTGCTGTGGTCAGACCCTGCAGGTTCTCCAAAAACGTATCGCCAAGCTGAGTATACTGGCCCCAATACTTAGACAAAAGCTTCTTAGCAAACTTCTGGATAAGAACGATGGTCATGGGGATAAGCGGAACAAATACCAGCAAAACAATGCCAACTACCGGACTAATAAAAAGCAACGTCAGGAATAGTGTCAGTGGCGCTAAAGCTGCATAGAAGAACTGTGGTAGATACTGCGCAAAATATGTCTCAAGTTGATCGACACCCTCAACTGCCAGCTGAACAATTTCACTGGTAGCATATGAGTTCTTGTAAGAAGGACCAAACTCTAAAAGCTTCTGATAGATTTTCTCGCGAAGGGTCTTTTTAACCCTTTTTGCTGCGTAAAAGCTTGTCTTGTGCTGAGCAAGTTTGCAGAAATACCTAATCACAATAGCAATAAGGCAGAGTGCAATAAACACCAACTGCTCTTCGAGGACAAAATAATCCATGAACAAAGCTTCTATCATTCTTGCCAGAGAGTACATAAATACAATATTGGCAAGCAGAGCAATCCACTGGTAGAGCACGGTCAAGCCAATATATTTTTTACTCTCCTCAATGAGGGCAATGAGGCGTTTATTAATCATCATATGCAGACTTCTTTCGCTTTTCTTACAAGCAGAATCTTTAATCCACTAACTGTTTTACTTACTTTACATGTAGTTTTGTCGTTGCATATACGAGTTTGCCTTATGCAACATTTAAAAACAATACACAAAATAGCGAGAACAACTGCTATTTTTGAACACGTTCCCAGTCCACTTTTGTGAGCATTGATATACCAAACTGCTCTTCTTTGCCTGTGTACTTATTAAAGTCTGTAATAGTACCCATCTCCGTGAAGCTGCACTTACGAGCCACTGAAGCAGACTTTTTATTGCGCTCAAGATATCTAATAATTACCTGGTCAACACCATGTTCTTCAAATGCATATGCGGTAAGAGCTTGAGCACCCTCAGATGCAAACCCTTGCCCCCAATAAGGACGACCAATCCAATAGCCAATTTCTGCCTGATGCAGCTGTTTTGAGGAATCCTTTGGATCAGGAATTTCTTCAAAGTCCAACGACATTGAACCAATTAGATGACCGGTCCTCATGTCTTTTACGGCATAACAGGACTTATCGGACAGCACGTTTGCAAGAACCTGCTTGGAATCTTCTAAAGTTTTGTGAGGTTCCCATCCACAAAGTGGACCAATTTCTGGATCTTTTGCCAATTCATAGAGCTCATTGGCATCAGATGCATGCCATGGAATAAGAAACAATCTCTTAGTTGTAATCATATAAGCTCCCTTTAAATTTTTTACTGCCCTACAGCTTTCTTATACTGTCCAATCTGTTGGACACTCATGCTTTTTAACTTCTCTACTCTATCCTTAACATCTTCTAAGGAGGCTCTTATGTATAGTCCTACAAAACTTGTTGATTCCTTTGTTATTTCCGGTCTTCCCTACTACGACGCTCCGCTTATTTTTGATCAACTTAAACTTGGTTCAGATCTGACCATTGTTCCTGAACGCGATAACCCTTATGACCCAGAGGCTCTTGCTCTGTACTCTAATGACCATAAGCTGGGTTTTGTTCCTAGAGAAAACAACTCTCTCTGGAGTACTCTGCTCTTCTACGGACATCAAAACATTATTACCTGCAAGATTACACAGCTCAGCGATCACCATGGTCATCTTCTCGTTAAAGCAGGCCTTTACGTCATTGATGCTCGCTAATTGGTACTCGTGAACTGTCTGGTTTAGCCCGTCCGTTTTAGCCCGTCTTCGCCGTTTAGCTAGTCCCTTTCTGTGTTTGGTAGCTCTGAAGAATTCCGCTCAAGTACTCTTGGTATTTCTGCCTGGTCTTCTTTGGAGCTATCAGTTCTATATCTGTTCCAAATGTTGCAAGCCAACCATAAAACGTTGGAGCTTCCATTACAGAAACATGTACGTCAGCTGTAGTTCCATCAGAACTTGGATTGTTCAAAATAATGTTCTTGCCAAAGCGATCATATACTGAGCACATTACGCGCTCATTGACACGAAGTGTTACCTCAACAACCTCGCCCGAATACATGCCAAAGACACGCTCTTGATACTTATCTATATCAAACTGTTTGATTTGCTCGTTAACCGTGGCATCAGTATCAGAGACCTCAAGTCTAAACATGCGGTCCACGCGATAATTGACAAAGTTTTGATGCTTATCGTTCCACACAATAAGATAGTAGAAATCGTCAATATACGTAAGTTGAACAGGCGTTTCTTCTCTTACGGGAAGCTCTTCAATAACCTTATCTTTAAAGCCTTTCTTGCGATACTTAAACGAGACCTTTTTCTTCTGCAAGAGTGCCGTTTGAATAGCATTAAGCGCATAAAACACAGACTCATTTTGCGACTTAATGCGACCTTCAACATGGATGCGCTTCTTCAGCGTGTCAGAGGTAGACTTCCCACCTAGCTCTCCAATAAGGCTCACCAGGTTATTTGCCTTGCGCTCCGTCAAAAACTTTGATGACTGCACAGCGTCTGCCATCAACATGAGCTCCTCAGCCTGAAACTTCCTGGTTGCTAGGCCATACTCAACAGGATGGCGCTGATAAGACTGGATGTCGTAGCCAAAATTCTGCAGCGATTTGATGTCGTCATAAAGTGTTTTACGTTCCACGCTTAGCCCGCGCTCTGCCAGCTTTTCAATAAGCTGAGGAGTACTTAAGCCATGGTCATCGTCAGTTTCTTCCTCAAAAATTTTTACGAGGTGCAAGCAGCGGGTCTTCTCGCTTGGCATACTGCCTCCGAAGTCTAGCTCCAATAAAAAAACTCCTGTCCATTTTAGTGGACAGGAGTCGAGAAGAACGTATGGTCAGAAACTCTTCGGTAAACGGTGCATTATCTGCAAACTAGCCGTAACACAACTAACATTTAGCCCCAAACCTCTTCAGCAATTTCTTTCACAAGCGCAATCTTTGCCCACTGCTCATCTTCGGTGAGCTTGTTACCAATCTCGCAGCTTGCAAAGCCGCACTGGGGAGAAAGGCAGAGGTTCTCCAGAGCTACGTACTGAGCTGCCTCATGAATACGCTCAATAACCTTGGCTTTCTCTTCCAGCTGGGCGTGCTTAGTGGTGATCAGACCAAGCACAACCTTTTTACCAGCTGGAACAGAAGCCAGAGGCTCAAAGCCACCGGAGCGATGATCATCAAATTCTAAGAAGAAAGCGTTTACGTGCTCTTGAGCAAGAAGAGCATCGGCCACATCGTCATAGCCGCCCTCGCAAGCCCAGGTACTATGGAAGTTGCCACGACAAACGTGCGTGTTAATAGTCAAGTCAGCTGGAGCTGCATCAAGAACGCGGTTATTAATCTCCAAGAGCAGTGCCTTGATCCTCTTAAGACCCTCCTGGTCAGCGCCAAAGAAAAGCTCTGCACGTGGGTCAACCAGCACGCCCCATGAGCAGTCATCAAGCTGAAGATTACGACAGCCTGCAGCATATGCCTGCTCAATAAATGTGCCATAGCCAGCGACAATGTCTTCAAGAAGGTCCTGGTCGTTGGCATAGTACTTGTTAGTCTGCTCGCGGTTCATGGGCATAATGAACTGCTCAATAAACTGCGCAGGTGCAGGAATAGTAAGCTTGGCAACGGTTGTCTCGTCCTCAAACTGCTGAACAAAGCGGAAGTGCTCTATAAAAGGATGCTCTTTAATGAGCTCCACTTTTCCTACGAGGAAGGTGTCGTCAATCTCTGCAATCTCATCGTGGAAAGGAAGTCCAGTATTAGTTGGCGCATGACCAATACCTTCGAACGCCCACATAAAATCAAGGTGCCAGGTTGCACGCCTAAACTCACCGTCAGTAATAACTTTAAGGCCTGCCTGCTTCTCCTTTTGGATAAGCTCTGTAATAGCTTTGTCCTCTACTTGCTTGAGCTCATGTGAATCAATCTGACCTTTTTCAAACTGAATACGAGCCTGCTTAAGATTCTCTGGACGAAGAAAGCTGCCAACAACATCAAAGCGATGTGGAGTAGTTTTATCATTTTTGATTGCCATAATGACCCCTTAGAACTGCTTACGAGAAACCAGTATGACAATCAGCACTTCACTTGTGAAATACAAATACTTAACTAATTCATATAGCTAAAAACTATATCTTAAC
>NZ_CAUUSI010000027.1:0-8836 GCF_963547875.1 Lancefieldella parvula | reverse complement strand
TGATGGGTAGCAGCAAGACTCTCTGCGCAGATAGGAAGCTTAACAACAATGTTTGGAGCAAGAGAAGCCAGGTGACGGCCCTCTTCAATCATGCCCTCAGTTGTTGTTGCTGTTGACTCAGCAGATACAGGAAGTCCCTCGCAAAGCTGAGCAATCTTGACCATATGAGACTCAAAGTCGGCTAGCTTGCCGCCGATCTTTGCATACAGCGATGGGTTGGTAGTAACACCTGCTAAACAGCCCCAGCTAAGAGCCTCAGAAATCTCATCGATATCTGCCGTGTCAATAAAGAACTTCATGTGTAATCCTTTCCTGTACAAACCTAAACGAGTTTGGAAACGTACGTCGTACTAAGAAAGAGCTCATCCACATTGTACAGATTCTTATGTACCGTCTGTGGCGAGAAACCCAAAACAAGTGCAAAAAGGCCGTTTAACCCTCAAACGCCTTATCAATTTTGCTGCGAACGTAGGTGGAAGCAAAGACAAGATCTTCTTTCCAGTTCTCGTTGCCGGTGTACCACATCTCTGCAACAAAGCGCCTGACGCCCTGAGGAACAAGCTGCGACAGAGCTCCCTCGTAGTCAGTGGTACCGGTAGAGAATGGAATCTCGCGATACGCACCAGCAACAGTCTCCTTGAGGTGAGCTGCAAAGATATGGCCTGCACCAAGAGCAACATCATCAGCAACGGTGTTGCCGTAAATAAACGATGCATTGGTAAGGTTACCAGCGTCGGGATACACACCAAGGTAAGGGCTGTTGATAAGGTTTACGTAGTGCATGGCCTTCTCGACTGTATCCATAAAAGGAGTCTCCATGGTCTCAAAACCCATAACAATGCCCGCCTGAGCAGCCATTTCTACAGCCTTTGCTAGGTTCTCCTCAAAGTACTTACGCGTATCCTCTGCGCCGTCCTCGTAGTACACGTCATAGCCAGCAAGTTGGATGGTATGAAGTCCCAGGTCACCTGCAAGGTCAAGCGCCTTCTGCATAATCTCAAGGCCACGCTCACGAGTAGCCTGATCGCGAGAACCAAAAGGATACTTACGGTGACCAGAAAGGCACATAGAGCCCAGGCGAACGCCAGAGTTTACCATTGCCTGACGAACTGCTGCACGCTCCTCACCAGTCCACTCAAGGCGAGAAAGACGAGCGTCAGACTCATCAACGGAGATCTCAACATAATCAAAGCCAGACTCTCCTGCTACGATGAGGCGCTCTTCCCAAGAAAGATCAGTTGGAGTGGCCTTCTCGTAAAGTCCTAGCTGATACTTGGACATATCTTCTCCTTTTAAAAACAGGCGGCCTTAAAAAGACCGCCTGACTGAAACAGATTCTACTCACTGAACAGGCTTTAGTGATTACCCTGTCCGTAGTAGGCATTTGGACCATGCTTGCGCATGTAGTGCTTGTCCTGAAGGTACTGTGGTGCCTCCTGAACCTTAGGGTTATTGAGCTCGGTGAGTGTTGCCATCTTAGCAACCTCCTCAATAACTACTGCGTGATACACAGCAGCCATTGCGTCTTTACCCCAAGAGAAAGGACCGTGGTTGTGAAGGAGCGTTCCAGGAACCGCAATGGGGTCCAAGTTAGCAAAGCCCTCAACAATAACGTTACCAGTCTCAAGCTCGTATGCGCTTTCTACCTCGTCCTTGGTAAGGCTGCGCACGCAAGGAATATCTCCATAGAAATAATCTGCGTGTGTGGTGCCATAGCAAGGAATAGAGCGTCCTGCCTGTGCCCAAGAAACAGCGTGGGTAGAGTGAGTATGAACAACACCACCGATCTTCTCGCCCCATGCACGATACAAGCATGCATGAGTTGGAGTATCGGAAGATGGGTTCATCTCGCCTTCAACAACATTGCCGTCCAAGTCGCAGATGACCAGATTCTCTGGGCTGAGCTCTTCATAGGAGACGCCCGATGGCTTGATAACAAACAGGCCACGCTCACGGTCAAGTCCAGAAGCATTTCCCCAGGTAAACACAACAAGTCCATGCTTTGGCAGGTCCATATTTGCTTCGTAAACTTCCTCACGGAGTTCTTTCAGCATCATAGGGTCTGCTCCTTAGAGAACGCTACGGAATGGAACGTTTGGCTCGTAATCGAAGCAATCGTGGAAGCCACGATCGTGATGATAAGCAAAGCGATCCTTGTCCTGTGGATAGGTGTAGTGGCCGCCGACCTCCCAGAAGAATGGGTGGAACTTGTAGTCAAGACGGTCCTTACGCATCTCCCAAAGAACCTTGATCTCCTGGACGTCAGCCTGGAAGTTAGTCCAAACGTCGTGGTGAATTGGGATAACAACCTTAGACTGAAGAGCCTCAGCCATACGGAGCATATCGGTTGCTTCCATCTTGTCCTGGATACCAATTGGGTTGCAGCCAAAAGCGCCAAAGCAAACGTCTACGCCGCCAAATTCTTTAGCGATGTCTTTGCCGTGCTTAGCAAAGTAGATGGAGTAGTGGGAATCACCGGAGTGATAGATGTTTCCGCCAGGAGTGACAAAGAGGTAGTTAACGGCCTTCTCGTCCATATCCATTGGGCACTTACCCCAGAGGTCAGGACGGTTCTCAGAAGTATCAGTAGTGGTGACAATGATGGTACGGTCAAAGGAATCGTATGCAACGATCTCCATATCCTTAACCTTGATACGGTCGCCAGGCTTTACCACAATGCACTGCTCGCGTGGAACGCCCCAGCCAACCCAGATGTCAACGGCATCCTTAGGACCAATAAATGGAACTGGAATCTCTTTACCGTTCTCGTCAGTAGTGGTCATGTTGTTGTTAACAACGTGAGCCGCAAGCTCCTTGGACATGTGGTCCTGGTGAATGTGAGTTACCACAACAGCGTCAAGGTTCTTGATAGCAAATGGATCAATAACAAACGGAACGTTGCGGAGGTTTGGCTGCATCTTACGAACGCCAGCCATGTTTGCCATCTGGTGACCAGGCTTCATGAGGCCGTCACCGTGAGTGCGCTTACCATTGCCTGCCCAGAAGTCAACAGCAACGTTTGCTCCACCAGGAGTCTTGAACCAAATACCAACGCAGCCGAGCCACCACATCTCAACCTGGCCAGGCTCTACTACGGCATTGTCAATCTCTTCATTAAGCCATGTTCCCCACTCAGGGAAGGTGCTCATAATCCAACTGTCGCGTGTGACGTCTTTAAGATCTGCCATAACACGCTCCTTTCTAAAAAACATAGGACTAGTACTTTGATGCATATGCAGGTAAATTGAGCGGCGCTCAGGACCTTGCCTGCATGCTCAGAAGCTCATCCTGAGCGCTCGGTACAAAACGCAGCCCTACTCCACTACTTTGTAGAGAGCCAGCTGGTCTGTCTCACGATATGCAGCAACAATGTAGTCACTGCCGTTATGCCTATACACCATGCAGTTTGCTGGTCCGAGGTCATGGTCGATAACGTCTACGGTGTACTGACCGTCAACGTATCTAACAAGCAACAAATCGCGACCATCTTTACGGTTGCCAATGACTGCGCACTTCTCGCCATTAAGGTCTGCTGCCCAAAGCGCGTGAAGGAAACTGCGCTTCTGTGGGTCGCACCAAACCTGCTCATAGCGATCGCGAGTCTGGCCCTCATGCCAAATTGCCAGCGCGTCACCGTGGAACTTGGAGAACGTAAGAATTTCCAGCTTGCCATCGCCGTCAAAGTCTGTAGCAACAATGTCACTTGTTGGCTGAACAAGAAGGCAGGTGACATCCCAAGAACCCTCAGGGGTTGTTGGAGGAACGTATCTAAACACGCCAGCGGCGGTTGAGATCAAAGCATAGGACTTATCAGGCGCAGTCCAGAAACCGTGGTTCTGAACCTGATAATTAGCAACACAAGTCAGCTTAAGCTGGTTGTCTGCCGTGTACTGCTCAAGGTTGTCGCTCAGAGGAGCGGCCCAAACAGCACCTGGAGTGCGCCAATCATCCTTGACGCCCGTCTCAGCTCCACCCTTGATAGAACAAGCAAGAATCCAGAGCTGACCGTCTGCAGCCTTCAGAATGCCAAAACGGTGAACATAAGGGAGGTCGCAAAGAATCTGCTCAGACCACGAACCGTCTGCCTGCTTGGTATAGGACGCAATTGCCGCGTCGTCTCCACCAAAGTTTGGCGAGAAGAACTTGCGGGTTGCAAGGAACTGATCTTTCCTGCCGGGAACCTGAGTAATGGTCATGACTCCGCCAGGGCCTGGAGCGACAGTCTCTAGAGGCTCACCATCAAGCGTAAAACGACGGATTGGACCGTCCTTCTCGACAGCAGCTAAAAAGCTTGGTGTGTCTTCTCCCTCAAACATGCCAAGTGCATAGCACTTAGGCATCTCGGCAAGAATTTTCTTTTCAAAAGTCATTAAAACGCTCGATTCTTTAGAAACCTAAACTATGCGGAATACTTCTCTGCAGCGCCGGTTTCCTTGAGCTTCTCTTCCATCTCTGCGTCAGAAAGAACGTTGCGCAGACCAATGACAGTAACGCCGGCCTTAGCAGCATCCTCATACATGTTCAGGAAGTTAAGAGGTGCAAAAACAATGTCATACTGACGAGCAGAGCTTACGCCCTCAGAAAGTGCGCAGTGGTGGATCTTCTCGACGCCCATGTTGAGCTTCTGAGTGACGCGCTCAGCGGTCATCTTCATCATCAGGGAGGTACCTGCGCCGTTTGCACATGCGACCAAAATCTTTGCGTTCATGTTGACTCCTTCGATCAAACAAACTGATTACGACCATGCTGTATATGTACCCATATGGGCAAAATGCGGATCGCTTATAGCGCAAACTCCGCATCTACACTTAGGCCGAGTGTTACTAATTACCCTGAGCAGATGGGGGTCTGCTCAGGGTAGGAAGAAAGAGGGCTACTTGCTTTCCGCACTAGCTGCGGCGGCCTTCTGTGCGCGGATTTCCTTGCACTTCTGGTAATCCTCAACCTCCATGAAGTACGTGTCTTTGTTTGCACGGTACTGGAGCTGTGGGATTGCGATAAGAGCAATAACAACAATTGCGAGACCCGCGAAGGACAGGAACTTCATGACGCCGGTCATGATTGGCCAGACAACTGCCCAGTCCCACATGCCAAGGTATCCACCGTATGCAGCCATGCCAACCCAGCCAGCGATAAGAGCTGAACCAAAGACCTGGAGAAGACCAGAAATGAAAGGCATGATAAGAACTGCACGGAGGCCACCCTTGTTGTTTGCATAAACGCCGATAGTAGCGTTATCGAAGAACAGTGGGACGAAGCCTGCAATAACAATAACTGGGGACTTCAGAAGCAGCAGAGTTGCGATTGCCAGGAACTGGCCAGCTGCACCCATGAGGAAGCCAAGGGTAACTGCGTTTGGAGAACCAAAGCCGTAGGTTACAGCACAGTCAACGCCTGGGACGGAACCCTTGAGGAGCTTGTTAGAAATACCCTGGAAGGAGTTGGTGAGCTCAGTAACGAAGGTACGAACACCAAGCTGCAGAATGGAGAGGTAAACAGCAAACTGGAAGGAAGTGGTCATGATGTAGAAGAAGAAATCCTGACCTGGCTTCATGAACTTGTTCTCAAGCAGGAAGTCCTGACCCAGAACAGCAAGGATGACACCAAAGAATGCTGTCATAAGAATTGCAGTTGCAACGAGGTTCTCGTTGAAGATCTTAAGGAAGCCTGGGAGCTCGATGTCCTCGATGCGCTTGGACTCCTTCTTGGAGTGCTTGGAGAGCCACTCGGAAGCCTTAGATGCGCAGTAAACGCCAAACATCTGCTGGTGAGCAACGGTTAGGCCCGCACCATCGGTGAGGTCCTGGGTAGGTCCAATACAAAGGTTGGAGCCAACAGCCCAGTAAAGGCCGAGAAGAACAGTCATAACTGCAAGGATGGTAACGTCGTTAAGCTGTGGGAAGCAGAAGAGGATAAGCCAAAATGCAGTTGCTGCCTGCTGAACCTGGACGTGACCAGTGGTAAAGATTGCACGAAGCTTAGTCTGCTTCTTAAAAGCAACCAGAACAATGTTCAGAATGAAAGCGAAGAGCAGAAGAAGCATAACGGAGGAGAAGGAACGACCTGCGATAAATGCAGGAGCGTCAGCTGCCTCCATGCCTGCCTGTACTGCGTTCTGGCCAAAGTATGGGTCAATGACCATTGCAGAAAGGTTGAAGCGAGCCTGAAGTCCAACAAGAACTGGACGGAATGCAGTTACCAGGCCGCCGGAACCAACCAGGAGGATCTGATAACCAATGACTGCCTTAAGGAAGCCAGCGAGTACGTCGTACCACTTCTTCTTAAGAAGAATGTAGCCGATAGCAACAATCAAACCGATGAAATAGGCTGGCTGAGTCAAGAAGTTGCTCGCAAACCATTTCCAAATACCAAGAACAATATCCATTGATACCCCTTTCAAAGGGTCCTACATACGTACCTTCTGCAGCCCACACTACAAAAGGAAATCCTCAATAACTTGCCCTTACGGGCACAAAAGCGCACGAACGACGCGGACGAGCGCGCGACCGGCGCTCAAAAAACGAGCTTACTCGGAGATAAGCTTGTCGATCTCCAAGAGCTCTTCTGGAGACTGAATATTCTTCAGGCGCTCAAGGACCTCTTCATTCATAAGGACCTGAACGAGCATCTGCATATTCTTAAGGTGTGCTTCCTGATCGGTTGCGCTCAGAGTAAAGAAGGTCTTAACCTGCTTCTCATCGTCGCCATCCTCGAAGTTAACAGGAACATCAGCGTGCATAAATCCAATAGCAGTCTTGCCATTAGAGCCAATGCGAGCAGTGGAGTGTGGCATTGCAACATTTGGAACGATAACAATGTAAGGACCATACTTCTTTACGCACTCAATAATGTCGTCTGCATACTCTGAATTGACAGTTCCATCAGCCTCCAGTGGTTTGCAGCACTCTCTAATAGACTCTTCCCATGTCATGGGAGTCTTCACGAAAGCATAGTGATTCTGCTCGTAGATATCGCGAAGTAGCATGCGATTCACTCCTCTCCAGTAGCCTACTGTGAATCTTTCCTTGTGTTGGACTATAGCAAGACCACACAAGAACACATCGCTTAACGACAAAAACTTGAATCTTCTGAACGCTTCAATAATTAGATAAATAATTTATATGACATTTGACTTGCCGTATAACAAATTTCTCTATTTGTTGAACGTTTAGAACGTTTTACCAATCGAATCGATAATGTTAGTATAGCTAATGTTGGGAGTTTAGCAATACTTATCTATGCTCACTTTAGATATTTACGTCATAAAAACCGTTGACCGTTAAAAAATATCCGTTTAAGTATTCAAAACGTTCATAGGATAAGGTAAGATACACTGAGATTCGCTGAAATGCATCTACACAATTGTTCACGAACCGTTCAAAAGGCGCTATCAATTTGTACGATGTTTTTCACGGAACTAAATTAGTTAAACGTCTTATGTGATATTCAGAAATATAAGGCTTTTAACTGTGGAAATAGAGTTGTAACGTCACAGCAAACTGTTCTTTTGCACGTACTTCTCGCGAGCTTTCTACGATCTTCTCGCGAACAACTCGCAGGCAGTCGGGTTTCTCGCCAAGCGTGTTGCTTGAAAAGTTTGCAACTATTTTTGTAGGTTTATCAGCAGTTTGAGTTCTATTGGGGGATTCATGGCCACAAGTCGTTCATTTGTAGCATCGCGTAGAAGCTCTATCATGAGTCTTCTTGAACAATACCGCCAGGTTTCCGTCAGCGATCTTGCCGATAGGTTTGAAGTTTCTTCACTTACCATTCGCCGCGACCTCGATGAACTTGAAGCTCAGGGCCTCATTTCTCGAAGCTATGGCATGGCCACGCTGCTTGATCCGCTCTCTACAGGACTCAGCTCTAACCAGGTCACCGCAAAGTTCAAGCTTGCCCAAGCCGCTGCCAAACTCATCAAAGATGGCGACACGGTCTTCATTAACACCAGCTCAACCGCTATTAAAGTCCTGGAATTCATCACCGCCGAGAACATCACCGTGGTTACCAATAACGGTAGCGTGCTGGCGGCTGACTATCCCCCATCAATGACCGTTTTGGTTACGGGCGGAGAAGTTCGCCCAGCTAAGAAGTCTATGACCGGCGATTTTGCGCTTGCTTCAATCAACCAGATTCGCGCCGCAAAGTGCATCCTGGGGTGCTCGGGAATTTCTGCTGAGCGCGGTCTCACCACGCTGGTTTCAAACGAGATGCGCGTGAACTCGCTGATGCTTAAGCACTCTGAGCAGCACATTGTCCTAGCCGACTCGAGCAAGCTGGGAGTTAACTCCAGCTTCCAGTACGGATCACCATCCGATATCGACGTGCTTATGACGGACGAATCCGCGTCGATTTCGCAGGTAGCAGCCCTCGAAGCCGCTGGCGTTCGCAAGGTTGTGCGCGTAAGCCTGTAGGATTGCTGCAGCGGTAGTTGGCTTTCGGCTGTTGGGGCTGTCGGAGCTGTTAGTTTTCTCGTTTAGCAAATCGCATATCAAAAGTTTAACTACCAAGATTCGAAAATATTCATCCTCATGAATATTCATGAGGATGAATTCATCTGTATGCATAAATTTTTTAAGACCCTATTTTTGGCATTTTGAAAACACAGCAAAGTCACTTAATCTGCAAAAACACCCCTCAAAAGTCTCATTTTACGCAGATTATCATCATTTACTGTGTTTTTTAGGGCTGTAAGTTATGTTTTTGGCTCTGTATATACAGATTATCTTACTTTGCTGTGGTCGGCCTTCTAAAAACGTGCAGATTATCCGACACAGGTGTGTTCTGACAGCTTTATCGTCACCCAAACAAAAAGCCCCGCTAGCAAGCGGGGCTT
>NZ_CAUUSI010000026.1:0-10031 GCF_963547875.1 Lancefieldella parvula | reverse complement strand
GCGGACTTGGCGCTCGCCGCCAGCCGGCGCCCAGCGCTCGCTGCACACCCGGCGCTCGCTGCACAGCCGCCGCGGGCGCGCCGTTGCCACCTACGACCAGAAAGGAAGCCTGATGGAGACATTTCAGTTTGTGCTCATTGTTTTGACCTGCGTCGCGGCTTCCTCGGTTATCGACAAGTTTGTCAACGTTTCCATCCCCGTTATCCAGGTTGTTATCGGCCTGCTTGTTGCGCTCGTGCTGCCCAGCGTCCAGGAGGTTCACCTGGAATCCGAGCTCTTTATGCTGCTCTTTATTGCCCCACTCCTGTTCAACGAGACGAGAGAAACCAACATTCGTGCACTTCTCCTCAACCTGAACAGTATTTTGTCGCTGGCGATTGCTCTCGTAGTTGTCAGCGTGCTTTCAGTCGGCTATGCCCTCCACCTTATGGTCCCCTCAATTCCTCTAGCTGCGGCGTTTGCGCTGGCCTCGGCCCTGGGGCCAACCGATGCAGCCACTGTCACCGCGCTTAAGTCCAACATCCACCTGACCCATCGCCAGCAAACGCTTCTCTCGGGAGAGTCTCTGATTAACGATGCATCAGGCGTCGTTGCATTCCAGTTCTCCGTAGCTGCGGCCGTGACGGGCGCGTTCTCGCTGGTAGACGCAGCGGGATCTTTCACAGTGCTTTTTGTGGGCGGCGTGGCAATGGGAATTGTCACTGGCTTTGCCTTCTCTGCCATCAACGCAATGCTTGGTAGGTTGGGTTACGAGGACACCGTTGCAAACGTCCTCTATGAAGTACTGACACCGTTTCTTGTCTATCTCCTTGCCGAAACCTTCCACGTTTCTGGCGTACTTGCTGTTGTAGCAGCCGGCTTGGTGATTGCGCTCCCACGAAGGCAGAGCAATAATGCGCTATTTGCAAGGCAAAAATTGGTCTCAGATTCCACGTGGAAAGTCATTAGTTTCCTCATCAACGGCACCATCTTTGTCTTCCTAGGAATGCAGCTCCCTCTTGCCGTACTTCCTGGCACCAACGGCGGCCTCAATATCCTGCAGATTCTAGGAATTGTTGTCGTGATTACCCTGTTCATGCACGGTGTCCGCTTTGCGTGGCTCTACGCGTTGGAAACTTACAAGCTCCACAAGGGCGGCCATCTCTGCACCGGAAAAGACGCCGTCGACGGCGAGAATGACCTCGCAGGTAGCAGCCCCGACGGCGAGAAACCCGACCAGCCGCTCGCTGAACTGGGCTCGGAGCAAACCTCGGAGCAGATCGCTGAGCAGCCCAAACCCACGTGCGCCATAAAGCCCATCTCAATCACGTCGGCCGAGGTCATCAAGAACGTGCTGGTTACCACTATTGCAGGTGCAAAAGGTGCGGTAACGTTATCGATTATCCTCACCTTGCCTCTCACAACACAGTCCGGAGCAGCGTTTCCGCAGAGGGATCTGCTGATTACCATCGCCGCCGGCGTTATTCTCGCCACGTTGCTTTTAGCGGACAATCTGTTACCCGTGCTATCAAAGTCCCCTGAAGCAGACTCTGACCTGCCCGAACGTCTCCATGAGGGAGAGATTGCCGTCTTGGAAGCAACGCTTGCGGAGCTCAGGAGATTGCTGCAGTCGGAAAACTCCAAAGCAAAGTATCTACCTGCGCTTCGTTTGACTATCACGCGCTATACCAACCGCTTGTTTGCCTCTCGCATCACTGTCCCTGGCTCGGGAGAACTTGTCAAAAAGCTGGTCCTTCACGAGACAGAAGTCCAGCAGAAATGCCTCGAGGAGCTACGTGAGCGCCATATTAAAACGCACAACCCCATTCCGTGGGATCAAATTGTCGATGACATTACTTCAATCCGCAGGTCAGTAGGCTATTACGGACCTATTGCAAATATTGCTGCAACAACAAACCACCGCTCGCGTATTACCGTTGCTCTTCACGAGCTTAAGCTGGCAGCGCAACGCATCATCGACGGCGAAATCAGGCACCTTGAGGACGCAGACCAGTCCTACTACCAGGCGTGTTTATACGCGCTTGAGATGGAATACGCGGAGCTTGATGACCTGGAACGCATCGCTAACGGCGACGATGAGGAGTTGGCGGTCATCGCATCTAATCTGATGATCGACCACGAGTCAGCAATTGAGTCCATCTGGGGCCGCATCAATATCAATGATGAGCATGACTCCAGCACCACCCAAGTCTCCTACCTGCTGCCTTACAACCTGAGCTCACACAAGATGTCGCCTCACTTTAGGCAGCAGATTGCGGACGCTCGAAAATACGCCGACGACGTGGCAGAAAACGCCCTGCGCATTGAGTTGGACCAGATTTCGCGCCTGCAGTTTGAGGGTGTCATCGACCGCGAGGTTGCCTCTCACCTGCGCGAAAACGTCTACTACCTGCAAATGACGTTGAGTGAGTAGCATGAGCGCTACACCAGATACGCACCACGCCGCCGATGCGGCTACGCATCCCATCGCCGACACGGCTACACGCCCCGCCAACCCCGTGGCGAGAAAAACGACCATTTCCGGACTTTCCGTCCACACGCAGATGTCCTCTGTAGCTGGAGCTCCTATTGTCTACCTCTTGGGTGACGTGGCCGACAACTCCCCCGTTCAGGTACCTGAAGGCGTCAGCCTAGTAAACATCGGCATTGACCTGTGGGAAGAGAACTTCTCGCCCTGGTGCGCCCCGCGCGTTTTTGCCAAGGGACCCAACTTTGGCGACGGCGCCCAGAAAACGCTCGATACCCTTATCAACCAGGTCATCCCCTGGACGGAGTCGGCGCTCACTGAGCCACCAGCGTATAGGGTTCTTGTGGGATACTCACTTGCAGGCCTATTCAGCCTCTGGGCTGGCGTGACCCAATCTGGCATTTCGCAGCAGGTCGCACGCGACTGCCAGCACGACACCGCTACGGCGCCGCAGCTCAGCGCCCTCGCCCCGTCGCAGCCTTACGCCGCCCCCACCCCAACCTTTCAGCGCATCGGAGCTGTCTCGGGATCGTTTTGGTTTCCGGGACTTTTGGACTACGTAGATCAGCAGCTCAACGAAGGAGCGGTCGGCCTCACACACGCCTATCTTTCTCTGGGTGACCGAGAAGCACGAACTCCCAATCCGCAAATAATGCACGTACGAGAAAACGCCGAACTTCTCGCTAGCAGGTTTGAGAACGCGGGAATTACCTCAACGTTTGAACTCAACCGTGGAAATCACTTCCAAAACGTTGAAGGCAGAATGCAGAAAGCCCTGGACTGGCTAGTTAAATAATTTCTTTTTTAACGTAAATTGATTATCGACTTATGTCTCATAACGCTTGACAAGCTAAATTTACCATTCACCGTTATTTTATCTTTCACGTTTTTGAATAGTGTTAAATTTTAGTCTTGGACGATTCAGTAATACGTGTTCTAATGAGGCTTTATGTTTGATCCAAAAGAAATTGGCAAGCAAATTGCAAAAATTAAAAATGCTGCAGAATCTCTGCCTAAAAAAGCTGGTGACCTAGCATCGCAAGTAAAAGAGGGTTATGACGAGGAGATTAGTAATAACACACAGCAGAAAATAGACTCACCCAAAAAGTCTGAATCACCAGAACCTCCTGACGCTAATGACACAAAGATAGTAGAGGATTCATCCAAGCATTCTGCTACGCCAGAACCTCCTAACAGCAGCTACGCAAAACAAGAAGAACCAGAATCAGATAAAACACTCGCCAGCAATGTTTCAAACAGCCAGAAAACTACGCAAGAACAACCTACGCAAAAACAACCTACGCAAGATCATCAAAAGAATTACTTTTTTGCCTTAATACTCTCTATGTTTTTTGGCATTTTTGGTATACCCCAGTTTTATTTAAAGGGTTGGAAATCAGGCTTACTTAGATTGATTATCAACTTTACATTACTCATTTTTACGGCAAACTTCGGCCAAAGATGGCTTGTGACGTTGGTCTTTGTATATCCTATTCTTGAGTGCTATATGTACTTCATTTTTAACGATATAAATGCGCCAAAAAGACTTTTACGCGGAGAAATCAAACCTCATAAAAGATATACCAGCAAAGAAAAAATAGGCATGGCCTTAGTCGCTCTTAGTACAGTGTTTTATCTTAGTGCGGCATACGCGCAGCCCGCTCCAACGCATACTTCTTCTCCAGAACCTACAAAACACGAGGTTACAACTCCTGCACCTGCTCCTGTAATTCCTTCTGTTCCAAAAGAAGAAAAGAAACCTGCTGAGGTAACCATTAAATATATTAATGTTGGACAGGGAGACGCTATTCTTATAGCTTTACCTGAAAAAACAATTCTCATAGATGCTGGACCAACTGAGTCTAGTTCTCAAGTTGAAAAAGAACTCAAAGAGCTCGGACGGAACAAAATTGATTACCTCATAGCAACCCATCCAGATGAAGATCATATTGGTGGAATGGCTGATATCATTTCAAATAATGATATTGGGGTAATTTATGCTCCGAATAAAACAAACAATACTGCAACGTATAAGAATTTACTTGAGACTATCCAAAAGAAAAATTTAAAGATTACTCCTGCTGTAGCCGGTACAGTAATCGACCAAACCAAAGACTATAAAGTTGAAATTCTTTGGCCCTCAAAAGATGCAAATTTCTCTGACACAAATGATTACTCAGTAATTATCAAACTGACCTTTGGTGATAAAACGTTTTTATTCACCGGTGATGCACCAATTAAGGCTATTGCAAGCAGTAATCCAGGCCATATTGATGTATTAAAAGTCTCCCATCATGGCTCAGACACAGGAACAAACGAGGAGCTTATCCATAAGCTATCTCCAAAATATGCTGTAATTTCATATGCTGTTGATAATTCATATGGGCACCCGATGCAGTCAGTACTTGATGTCCTTCATCAACACTCTGTCGAAGTATGGGGTACTGGCGCAGATGGAACCATTACTATTACGTGTGATGGTAAAACAATTAAAGTATCTGGCGAGAAAAACGATTCAGTTGTCGCGCCTGCTCCTAAAGAAGAAGAAAAGCCAGAAGAAACAACAACCTCAGAAGAGTCGACAACCTCTGCACAAACTACACCTTCAGAAACAACACAAACCCACGATAGATCTCAAGATACAGTTTATGTGACGCGTACAGGAAAAAAGTATCACCGCGAATCCTGTCCGTCTTTCAGGAGAAATACTGTACTCACAGAAATGACCCGTGAAGAAGCTGAAGCAAATGGCTACGAGCCTTGTAATCGATGCAATCCATAAGGAACTCATAATGAAAGCAATCATTGATCGATTTGAAGACAACAATCTTGCCGTGCTTGAACTAGATGACCAGCCAGGCAATATGCTGACCGTTTCTATCAACGAGCTACCGAGCGATGCTTGCCAGGGTGACGTTCTTTACTACCAAGATGGCACGTGGATGTTAGCTAAGGAAGAAACCGCTCAGCGACACTCCGATATCGACGAGCTGTTCAACTCCTTGCTTGCACATGATGATGCGGAAACTGAATAGCCCCAGATAAAGTCTAAAATATGCGACTTTAGAATATTTATAAAACTGCACGTCAACCTATAAATATTCGATTTTCGCATATTTTGTAATACACCCATCTACCTGCATAAATAAAAAGACGCCTTGTCGAGAAAGACGTCTGTGTAAGACACTTTTATCCAAGAAAAATGTGATATATTACATATAACACTGGCGCGCATCCTCGCTCTGCAGAGAGAGAGGGCACGCCATTTACTTTATAGGGCCGCGATAGCCGCGGCCATTCTTTTCTCATCTTCAGCTAGAAGTACTCGCATCGTCTAACCCTATCGAATCCAGCCATTTTTGCACTTCACTAAAAGTATACGTACCTTTTACTGCCAGCCCTGGTATCACGCGAGAAGTACCACATTCTCTCTGATACTCCTCAATCATATTGCCAAATCCTCCACCGCCATGCGTGCAGAACGGAATGACTGTCTTACCACTCAAATCCGTTGCCCTCAAGAACGAAAGCACCGGAGGAGCAAATGTTTTAAGCCAGTTTGGCGATCCTATAAAAACAGTATCAAAGTCAGCAACATGTACTTCACTTGGCATAAGTGCAGGACAAACGCCCTTTTCTATTTGCGCTCTAACCTCTTTTACCGCCGTGTTATACGAGAAAGAATAGGGATCTTGAGGCTTAAGCTCCAGCAGCTCACCATCGGTAATCAGCGCAATATCCTCTGCAAGCCTTCTTGTAATGCCGGAATATGAATAGTACACAATCAAAGACTTCATGTAAGGATCTCCACTACCATCCGAGAAGAACGTGCTGTTGAAGCATTACGTCAAAATATTTGCCACAAGTATAGTTGATAGGATTGCGCGTCCGACCGGTTTCTCACAGCAAGCATATGCTACAGTGAAACAAAAGCACCCTCGCTATCCCCGCTTGTGGGATGACCGAGGTGCTTTTTGCTGGCGTACAACCACACATCAAAATCTACACTAAACAAAAAGCCGCTCTAAGGCGGCTAATAACAACGGCCAGGAATTGCACCTGAGTCATCTCCAACAAGGGCACTGCTTACTATGCTACGCGTTGTTAAAGTAATTCTACATTCCTTCAATATAATGTCAACAAAATTGATTATGACCAGCGCTTTCCGTCTAGATCTAAATGAGATAGCCAATCTTTATCTAACATCACCAATCAAAGTATCACTACGCTAAAACCTAAAGATACCCACGCAAATCCACATCAAGTAGAATCGGGTGGGTATCTTTATTAACTATTATGCCTAATTTTAGCCAGAATGTCACTGCGTCAAAACGTGAAGCTACTCCAACTCGTGCAGAACCAGGTTTAGTTACCAGTTAGAATGTCACTGCGCCAAAACATCAATCAAACAATTAAACCACGTATTACAGTTTAGTTACCAGTCAGAATGTCACTGCGCCAAAACCTTCAAAAATCTATGTGCAAGCAATCAGATGTTTAGTTACCAGTCAGAATGTCACTGCGCCAAAACTTATGTCACGAGAGAGTAGAGTCGTTTCTGGTTTAGTTACCAGTCAGAATGTCACTGCGCCAAAACAACGCCGTTAGCGCCAAAGGCTACGCCTACGTTTAGTTACCAGTCAGAATGTCACTGCGCCAAAACCAATACCCGTACGCTGAGCAACAGCCATAAGTTTAGTTACCAGTCAGAATGTCACTGCGCCAAAACCTCATAGCAGACTTATCAATGTAAGAAAGCGTTTAGTTACCAGTCAGAATGTCACTGCGCCAAAACTTACTGTTTGCGTATAATCCCAAATATCGGTTTAGTTACCAGTCAGAATGTCACTGCGCCAAAACGTTGACTTGTCGATACGTACCAGCTTAGAAGTTTAGTTACCAGTCAGAATGTCACTGCGCCAAAACCTTCAAAAATCTATGTGCAAGCAATCAGATGTTTAGTTACCAGTCAGAATGTCACTGCGCCAAAACTTAGTACTTGTAACCGCTTCGGCATAATCCGTTTAGTTACCAGTCAGAATGTCACTGCGCCAAAACTTAGGCAAGGATAGGGGTCTTACGACCCCTGTTTAGTTACCAGTCAGAATGTCACTGCGCCAAAACGGACTATGCTGAAGCCGTAACAAGCACAAAGTTTAGTTACCAGTCAGAATGTCACTGCGCCAAAACCTTCTCAGTTCTTGCGCCTTCTTTGCAGCCGTTTAGTTACCAGTCAGAATGTCACTGCGCCAAAACGACATGGACGGAACAATAGCAGACCTATACGTTTAGTTACCAGTCAGAATGTCACTGCGCCAAAACTGACGCTAAGGGGTACAAGTTCTCAGGCGTTGTTTAGTTACCAGTCAGAATGTCACTGCGCCAAAACATATTCTGAACCGTCACAAAAGAAAAATAGGTTTAGTTACCAGTCAGAATGTCACTGCGCCAAAACCTCTTATCTATGCCACGTTTTCAGTTTGTGGTTTAGTTACCAGTCAGAATGTCACTGCGCCAAAACTTTGTCCTGGGAACTTAATCCAGTGCTGAAGTTTAGTTACCAGTCAGAATGTCACTGCGCCAAAACAATGGCTTGTGTGAAGATTGGAGCGGTTAGGTTTAGTTACCAGTCAGAATGTCACTGCGCCAAAACGCAAGGTTGAGCCAATCTTAAAAGCCACTAGTTTAGTTACCAGTCAGAATGTCACTGCGCCAAAACTACCGCTGATTGATGTTTCTGAACAGAAAAGTTTAGTTACCAGTCAGAATGTCACTGCGCCAAAACTACTACCCCCTACCAATTCCCGTACCCTCTAGTTTAGTTACCAGTCAGAATGTCACTGCGCCAAAACATCATCCCATCCAATGGCGTAACTCTTTGTGTTTAGTTACCAGTCAGAATGTCACTGCGCCAAAACGGACAATGATGTTTGTGATAATGATTGATGTTTAGTTACCAGTCAGAATGTCACTGCGCCAAAACGTAGTCATATGGTAGTCATATGGTATAGGTGTTTAGTTACCAGTCAGAATGTCACTGCGCCAAAACGTGAGTGCTGACGTTAAGGGAGCAAACGCTGTTTAGTTACCAGTCAGAATGTCACTGCGCCAAAACCCTAAACTGTTCCATTGCCGACGCTGCTAAGTTTAGTTACCAGTCAGAATGTCACTGCGCCAAAACTCACAATTATAAATTAGTTATAAGTCAAGCGTTTAGTTACCAGTCAGAATGTCACTGCGCCAAAACAACAATGACAAAATAGAGTATATAACGGTTGTTTAGTTACCAGTCAGAATGTCACTGCGCCAAAACGCTAAGGCTGAGGCTGAGGCTGAGAGTTTGGTTTAGTTACCAGTCAGAATGTCACTGCGCCAAAACGGCAACGCAGGCGTAAACTGTGTAAAAGAGTTTAGTTACCAGTCAGAATGTCACTGCGCCAAAACGCATGTTCCAGGAAGCTCAAAATTTCTCCAGTTTAGTTACCAGTCAGAATGTCACTGCGCCAAAACTGTGTGGCTGAAGTCGGTCACGAAGGTGTCGTTTAGTTACCAGTCAGAATGTCACTGCGCCAAAACGAGGCTCAAGGTTTAGGCGATGCGGTAAGTGTTTAGTTACCAGTCAGAATGTCACTGCGCCAAAACCAGCATCAAGTGCAGCCGTAAGAGTATCAAGTTTAGTTACCAGTCAGAATGTCACTGCGCCAAAACTATATAGTTAGTGAAATTCTTGATAACTATGTTTAGTTACCAGTCAGAATGTCACTGCGCCAAAACTGTGAGAAATTGAATATTCAAGGTGATTTGGTTTAGTTACCAGTCAGAATGTCACTGCGCCAAAACACCGCCTGCGTAAGCGTCACGCAAAACAACGTTTAGTTACCAGTCAGAATGTCACTGCGCCAAAACATAAGAGTTAACCTTAACAGTGATACCGTTGTTTAGTTACCAGTCAGAATGTCACTGCGCCAAAACGCGTCTTTGTAATCGGCTTCGTTCGTGATGGTTTAGTTACCAGTCAGAATGTCACTGCGCCAAAACTAATTGCTTTCCGTACCAATCAGGTGTATCGTTTAGTTACCAGTCAGAATGTCACTGCGCCAAAACCCATTTTAATAAGGCAGCTTGTTCTCTTTGGTTTAGTTACCAGTCAGAATGTCACTGCGCCAAAACAAGCATCACCAAATGATGTGATTGCTCCGTGTTTAGTTACCAGTCAGAATGTCACTGCGCCAAAACATTCATCTGTGCAAGCTTAACAGACTGCACGTTTAGTTACCAGTCAGAATGTCACTGCGCCAAAACTCCAAGTCGCGTTTCTCAAATTGCAAAGCAGTTTAGTTACCAGTCAGAATGTCACTGCGCCAAAACCGATATTTGTATATTTTGTGTAGAAAGTGGGTTTAGTTACCAGTCAGAATGTCACTGCGCCAAAACTGAATAACACTTTTGAAAATAGCAAATATGTTTAGTTACCAGTCAGAATGTCACTGCGCCAAAACCAAGAAATCGCATACGTCTTTAGCGACAAGTTTAGTTACCAGTCAGAATGTCACTGCGCCAAAAC
>NZ_CAUUSI010000025.1:0-11895 GCF_963547875.1 Lancefieldella parvula | reverse complement strand
GAGTTGCCCTGAGAGATCAATACATAGATACCATGGTAACGGCTTCGGTGGCTGCTTTGAGAATTACCCACTATACGCTTGCGGTGCATTTTGCAGAGCTCGCCTACCTTGTTGATGATATGCGAGAGGACACACTTATGGCGCTCATTCAGGCACTGAGAAAATGTGGCCGGGCGCAGGATGCGCAGCATTACTACGATTTGTACGTGCAGAAATACGTAATGAAGCGTAGAAAAATGCCGTCTAAACAGCTCAGGATGATTGCAGGTGCAGAAAAGGGAAAAGAATCAATAGAAACTAGTGGTGGAGAAATAACGAAATTGGGATTTTACGACGCCATGTAGTGTGATTCAAGCAGTTAGACGGGGTATGATATATAAGTTGAATACTGTGTCTATCAACCGAAGATAGATGCCCGACGTCAAGGAAAAAGCTATGCCTAATTTCCTCTCTAAGATTCTGTCCTTTGGCGCTGACAAGGACCTCAAAGCATATCAGCGTATTGTCGAGAAGATCAATGCGCTTGAGCCAACAATGCAGGAAATGAGCGATGAAGAGCTTCAGGCTCAGACCGAGAAGTTCAAGGCTCGTTATGCCGAAGGAGAAAGTCTAGACGATCTTCTCCCAGAGGCTTTTGCGACGGTACGTGAGGCGTCAGTAAGAACTATTGGTCAGCGTCACTTTGATGTCCAGCTCATTGGTGGTATCGCGCTGCATAAGGGCACTATCGCAGAGATGAAGACCGGTGAAGGTAAGACGCTTGTCTCCACTCTTGCTGGTTACCTTAACGCACTGAGCGGCAAAGGCGTTCACATCGTTACGGTCAATGACTACCTGGCTAAACGAGACAGTGAGTGGATGGGTACCATCTACAAGTTCTTGGGCATCAGTGTTGGCCTTCTGCAGAACGGTATGCGACTGAGCCTTAAAAAGCCTGCATATGAGGCAGATATTACCTATGGTACAAACTCAGAGTTTGGCTTTGACTACCTGCGCGACAACATGGTTACTCGCCCAGAGATGCGTGTTCAGCGTGGACACCACTACGCCATCGTCGACGAGGTTGACTCCATCCTTATCGATGAGGCTCGTACTCCTCTGATTATTTCTGGTGCTGGCACTAAATCCGCAGGTACCTATAAGGATTTTGCAAAGGCAGTTCGTGGATTAACTCCAGATGTTGACTTTGAGATGGATGAGGCAAAGCACACCATTGCAACAACAGAGATTGGTCTTGAGAAGGTCGAGCGCGCTCTCAACATTGACGATATCTACAACGATGAGACTGGCCAGCTAGTCAATCATCTTCAGCAGGCGCTGAAGGCTGAGTATATGTTCCATCGTGACCAGCAGTACGTTGTCATTGATGGCGAAGTAAAGATTGTTGATGAGTTTACTGGTCGTATCATGGAAGGCCGTCGTTATTCTGAGGGTCTTCACCAGGCAATTGAGGCAAAAGAGAACGTTCAGGTACGTGAAGAAAACCAGACTTTGGCAACTATCACCCTCCAGAACTACTTCCTCATGTACGACAAGCTCTCCGGTATGACCGGTACCGCAATGACCGAGGACGCGGAGTTCCGTGAAGTTTATCACGTTCCTGTTCAAGTTATTCCACCCAACCGTCCGGTTAAGCGTGAAGACCTCGATGACCTGGTCTATCGTACTATTGACGCTAAGTTTGAAGCTGTCGTAAGAGACGTTGAAGAGCGTCATCAGAATGGTCAGCCAGTACTTGTTGGTACCGTTTCCATTGACAACTCCGAGCGCATTTCTCGCATTCTGTCTAAACGTGGCATTAAACATAACGTTTTGAACGCTAAGTTCCATGAGCGTGAGGCACAGATTATTGCTCAGGCTGGTCGTGAGGGTGCAGTTACTATTGCAACCAACATGGCAGGTCGTGGTACCGATATTCTTTTGGGTGGCAACCCAGATGTCATGGCTGAAGATATCCTTCGTAACCAGGGAATTGAGCCAGCTGAGGCTACTCAGGAGCAAAAAGAAACTGCGCGCAAAGAAGCAAAGGAAATCTGCGCTACTGAGCGTGAGGCAGTAACCGCTGCGGGTGGTTTGTGCGTTATTGGTACCGAGCGTCATGAGAGCCGTCGTATTGACAATCAGCTTCGTGGTCGTTCTGGTCGTCAGGGAGACCCTGGTCAGACCCAGTTCTACCTTTCTCTTGAAGATGATTTGATGCGCCGCTTTGGTGGAGATCGCATGGATGGCGTTGCAGCAATGATGCAGCGCTATGAGCTTCCAGACGATATGCCAATTAAGGCAAAGATTGTTACCAAGCTTGTCGAGGGCGCCCAGCGCAAGGTTGAGGAAGTCAACTTTGCAATGCGTAAGAACGTCCTCGATTACGACGATGTTATGAACAAACAGCGTCAGGTCATTTACGCAGAGAGAAACAAGATTCTTGACGGTAAGGATCTTATGGAGCTCATCGAGACAGTCACTGCTTCTACTACTCAGCGCATTTGCGAGGAGTTCTGTTACGGAGATGCTGACGAGTGGGATCTTGAGGGTCTTGAGAAGTGGCTCACTGAACTTACTGGTAAGACTGATCTTCCAGAGTTTACCGAGGACACCAAGTTTGAGCAGCTTGAAGAAGATGTCACCGCATTTGTCCAAAAGACCTTTGACGAGAAGACCCAGAAGCTTGGTGAAGAAGTTATGCGTGAGCTTGCTGCTCAGGTAATGCTTCGCGTCATTGATACTCGTTGGATGGCATACCTCCAGGAGATGGATTACCTAAAGACCGGTATTGGTCTTCGTGGTTTTGGTCAGCGCGATCCTCTGGTTGAGTATAAGACCGAGGCATACGAGGCATTTACGCTGCTGGTAAACACCATGTACGAGGACTTCCTCCGTACTATTCTTCGCCTTGAGTTGGTTAATCGTCCACGTCAGAATACTGAGGCAGAGGCCTTCCAGAATGCTCACTATTCTGGTGGAGAAGAGACCGACGGTGATCAAAAGGCACTTAAGCAAGGCAAGAGCATGCTTAAGAATGCCGCAGCTATTGGAAAGAGTCCACAGGGAACCGGCGTCAGCCAGTCTTCTGTATCAACCTACCGTAAGTCTGACGACCCAAATCCTTACGTCAACGTTGGTCGCAATGACCCTTGCCCATGTGGAAGTGGCAAAAAGTTTAAGAACTGCCACGGCCGAAATAGGTAAGAATGGCTGATACAGAGGCTGTTTCGCTCCAAGCTTTAGCGGAGCGTCTCTCTGAGGTAGAAGGATATCTTCACCTCACTGAGAAGCGTCAGCAAATTTCAGAACTTGAGGCAGAAAGTGCTCGTCCCAATTTTTGGGACGACGCTGAAGCTGCGCAAAAAATAATGACTCAACTAGCATCACTTCGCGATGATGTTGCTGGTATTGATAGAGCTAAAGAGAAACTCGGTGATGCTGAGGCCGCTTTTGAGCTTGGAACAGAGCTTGGAGACCAAGCATCACTCGACGAATCTCAAGCGCTTGCGACATCTCTTGAAAAAGACTTGTCGGAGCTTGAGCTTTCAAGCTGGTTTACTGATGAACTTGATCATGGTGATGCAATTGTTACTATTAAGCCTGGTCAGGGAGGCCTTGAGGCTCAAGACTGGTGCGAGATGCTTTTTCGCATGTATCTCAAATATTGCGATCGCCGTGGTTGGAAAGTTGATATCAACGACGCTCCTGTTGCGGAGGTTATCGGCCTTGACCGCGCAACCTTTACGGTAAGTGGCAAAAATGCTTACGGTATGCTTCGTGCAGAGCAAGGTGTGCATCGTCTGGTAAGAATTTCTCCTACTGACGATAAGAAACGCAGGCAGACGTCATTTGCTGGTGTAGAAGTTTTACCCGTTCTTCCTGAAGATATTGAAGTTGCTATTGACCCCAATGACCTGCGTATTGATGTCTATCATGCATCTGGTCCAGGAGGCCAGGGAGTTAACACTACAGACTCGGCAGTTCGTATTACACATATTCCAACAGGAACGGTAGTAACCTGCCAAAACGAACGCAGCCAGCTTCAGAACAAAGCTGCGGCAATGAATATCTTGCGCAGTCGTTTGTATGAGATTGAAAAGGAGAAACGCGAAGCTGAGCTGGATGAGCTTCGCGGTCCAAAGAGAGAAATCTCGTTTGGCAATCAAATTAGGAGTTATGTTCTTTATCCTTATCAGCTCATTAAGGACTTAAGAACAGGTACAGAAACAGGAAACGTAGAGTCCGTTCTTTCAGACGGCGATCTTGATCAGTTCATCATTGCGTACCATCGCTGGGTTGTTGGCGGAAAGGATTAGTGTGCAAAAATCTACTTGGCAAAAGACCTTTAAAGATTCGTTCTTTATCGTCCTTGGCTGTGCAATTTTTGCAGTTGGCCTTGATGTATTTGAAGTTCCTAACGGACTTGCGGCTGGTGGTATTACTGGTTTTGCAACGATTATTAGAGCTGTTGCATTGCCTTTTGGTTTTGATTTGCCAGTTGGTATGCAAACAATCGCTATGAATATCATTTTGATGGCTTTTGTTGCAAAAAGCGGCAACAAAAAATACTTGCTCAAGAGCGTTGTAGGCTTCTTAATTTCTAGTATTTTTGTTGATTTATTTGCACCTTTTTTACCAGCTCTTGGCGCCAATGATCTTATGCTTGCTGCTCTGTGGGGCAGTATTATCTGTGGTTTTGGTCTTGGCCTTGTATTTAGAGCGGGTGGAAATACTGGCGGTACAGACATCATTGCTCAGGCGGTTTCCAAGCGCTTTGGTATTCCATCAGGTACCGCAATCATTATTGTAGATATTCTCATTATTATTGCAGCTATTCCGGTCTTCTCGCTAGAAAACGGTCTGTATTCTACCTTGGCAATCTTTGTCACAGGAAAAATGATTGACTTTGTCATCGACGGACCAAGATCTGAGCGCTGCGTTTACATTATTTCCTCTGAGCACGATGCAATCGCTCACGAGATTCTCTATAACCTTAATCGTGGCTGCACGGAGCTTCAGGCGCGCGGACTGTGGAGTGGTGCGCACAAGCCTGTTTTGATGTGCGTTCTTGGTCGTACGGAGGTTGTTCAGCTGAAAGTTATCGTTTCTGAGATTGACTCCGATGCACTGGTATTTGTTTCAGAGGTCCACGAGGCAATTGGCGAAGGCTTTAAGTCGTTTGAGGCTTTGGAAAGCTAATCGTTGTTTGGCCAGCAAGCTGCTCGACAGATGGTCCTGTTGAACTTCGGTGGGTGCGTGTAGTCGGATGCGATTAAACACAATTGCACGTAAAAAATTTTGCGACGTAAGAAGGCGACCTGTAAAAGGTCGCCTTCTGTGTTCGCTTAATAAATGATGAAGCGTAAGTCTTACTTAGCAGGAAGAATAGAAGGAGTGACGCAGACAACATCCTTAAGTCCTGCGGCTTTGAGCTCTTGGATCTGCTCGTCAGTTGCACCTGTATCAGTAATCAGAAGGTCAATATCCTCTGCAGAACCAAACTGGAAGTTAGAAGTGGTGCCCAGCTTAGAAGAATCTGCGACAACATAGTGCTTTCTAGAGCGCTTGAGCATCTGAGCGTTAATTGCTGGCTCAGGAGACGTTGCTGAAGTAAGACCAAATTCTCCCGAGAAACCCGTGCAGCCCAAGAAGCATTTAGCAGCAGTAATGTGCTGGATGCACTCAAGAGCGGTATCACCAGTCATGGAAGCGCGTGGAGGACGGATGTCACCACCAGTAAGGATGATAGAAAGATCGTGGATGTCCTCAAGCAACAGTGCCTTGCCGTTGTTTGTAACAACGGTTACGTCGTGAGCATCAATCCACTCAAGCATCCCAAGAGCAACGGAGCTGGTGTTGATGAAGATGCAATCGCCATCCTCAACGTAGCGAGCAGCCTCGCGGGCAATTGCTTTGTTAGAGCGAATCTGCCTTGAGCCAGAAGGACGACCATAAGGATTAAGCAGGGTAGCAATGCCATACTGACGAGTCAGGATGCCGCGTTTCTCAAGAAAGTCCAGGTCACGTCTGATAGTCAAAGAAGAGACCTCAAAGTGATCAGCAAGCTCTAAAACACTTGCTTGTCCCTCTTTTTCTAGCAGCTCAGTAATTGCCTCGCGACGTGAATCTACGTAAGCCTTACTCCTTTTCATAAATGCCCTCCCTTTATGAGCAACATTTTTTCTTTGAATGTTCATTCATCAATAAAATAGAACATCAGAAGAAGGATATCAAGATATTTCGGAAAATAATAGTGTAAATATATATGAATGTTTTAGATTATAAAAAATTTAACATATAAACTTTACATGGGATAATAGAAGGCGCATCAATTACGTTCATAAAAACATGAACATTTGTATAGATACTTGGACAAAAGATACGCTGAAAAAATATGAACAACTTTGATTACTGTTTGAGTAAAATTGATTGAAGTTAAGAACGTTTCATGGCATATTATCAAGTTATTAAGACTTGTCATGAGGCGGCTTTGGGCCAATGTGTCTCATTAAGAGAAAGGCAAGGTGGTGCTGTGTTAAGTGATCTCCTTACCGAAGACCTGGTGCAGCTCAATGTTGCAGCTTCTAACTGGGAAGATGCAATTAGAAAGTCTGCGCAACCACTCGTCGATAACAAAAAAGTAACTGAGGGCTATGTTGATGACATCATTAAAGGTGTCAACGAACTTGGCCCTTATATTGTTATTACCGAGCATGTTGCCCTTCCACACGCACGTCCTGAGTCCGGCGCACTTGAGCCTGCAGTAGGCATTACCGTGCTTAAGGATTCCGTTGCGTTTGGTAGCAAAGACAACGATCCAGTTAAGTTCCTTTTCCCACTTGCTGCAAAAGATAGTGAAGGCCACCTTAGTGCCCTTCAGTCTCTTGTTGAATTGCTGAGCGATCCGGATTTCTTTGCTCAGCTTGAAAAAGCTCAGTCACCAAAAGATGTTGTGGACCTTGTCCACGCAAAGGAAGGTAGGTTGTAATGGCTGATAAGAAGTTCCACGCACTGGTTTGCTGCCGTGCAGGTATGGGTTCTTCCATGATGCTCAAGATCAAGATTGACCAGGTCATCAAAGAGAATGATCTTCCAATCGAGACTGAGCACGGTAATCTGGATTCCCTGATTGGTTTCAATGGCGATTTTGTTATCACCATGTCTGACCTCACCGATGAGCTCAACGCTGACGATCGCGTTCCTTCTGCAGTTGGTATTACCAACATTGTCGACAAGGTAGAGATGAAGGAAAAGCTCACCGCTTGGCTCGCAGAGCACAACGCATAAGCTCCCCTTTGTATCTTTTTGGCGGGAGCTTCTCGTCATACGCAACATGAGTTGCCTTCGGCGAGAAGCTCTCGCCAAACCTTTGACAAGAGGTACTTGTCACTTGATTTAGAGAACTTATCTGAGTAGGTTCGTCGGTTTATTTGCTGAAAGGGATTACGCATGCTCAATGCAATTCTCATGCAGCTCAGAGACACAGCCGTCATCATGGGCATTATTGCTCTTGTCGGCCTCTTGCTGCAGAAGAAGTCCGCTGTGGACGTCTTCTCCGGAACTGTGAAGACCATTATTGGCTTCATGATCTTCAACATTGGTTCTAGCGCTATGTCCGCTCAGGTTAACATCTTCAGCGACATGTTTAGTCGTGCATTCGCTGTTAAGGGCGTTGTAACCCAGGTTGAGGTCGCAACTGCTCTTGCACTGAATACCTATGGTACTGAGGTTGCTCTTGTAATGGTCCTTGGCTTCATCATGAACCTTGTGTTTGCCAAGATTACCCCATTCAAGTCCGTCTTCTTGACTGGTCAGCACTTCCTGTACTTCTCCTGCGTACTCGCACTGGTCTTCATTGCTCTTGGTCTCCCAATGTGGGTCACCATTGTTCTTGGTGGTGTCATCCTCGGCTTCTGCGGCGCTGCGCTACCTTCGTTGTGCCAGCCATTCGTAAACAAGCTTGTTGGTGGAGATTCCATCGCAATCGGCCACTTCAACTGCATCGGTTATGCATTCTCCGGTTACGTTGGAAAGCTCTTTGCTAAGAAGAACGAGGAGGAGGGCGAGAAGGAAGCTAAGGAGCTTCCAGAGTTCTTCAAGCTCTTCAAGGACTTTGTCTTCTCCGTTGCTCTCTTCATGATTGTTCTGTTCTACGTTGTTACTATTGCATGCCTTGTCACCGGTCACTTTGGCGACACCCTTGCAAACAACAAGCCATTCACCAGCTACTTTGGTAACGATACGTGGTGGATTTGGCCATTCCTTGCTGGTCTTCAGTTTGCTGCTGGTATGTCCGTTCTTGTTTACGGCGTCCGTCAGTTCATTGCTGAGATTACCGCTGCATTTGTCGGCATCTCCGAGAAGCTCATTCCAGATGCACGTCCTGCAGTCGACTGCCCTGCAATCTTCCCATTTGCACCAAACGCTGTCATCATCGGCTTCATTGGCTCCTTCCTTGGCGGCCTTGTTGCAATGGCACTTATGGTTGCATTCCACAGCCCAACCATCATGATTCCTGCAGCAGGCATCTGCTTCTTCTCTGGTGGTACTTGCGGCGTTTGTGGTTATGCTTACGGTGGATGGCGCGGTGCTCTTCTTGGCTCCTTCCTGGTTGGTATCTTCCTGACCGCTGGTCCTCTGATTCTCTATCCTGCATTTGCTCAGCTGGGAATTGCAGAGGCATCCTTCCCTAACGTTGACTACAACATCGTTGGTTCTATCATCTACGGCATCGGCTCACTCTTTGGTCTTGCCTAAGCCTAGATTTCTGTAGTACCTACTCAGCTCTACGGTTTCTTAGGGCGCTCGTGGAAAGCCCGCGGGCGCCCTTTTAAAAGCTTCACAACAAGGAAAAACATGGCAGACGAGAAGAACAACAAAAGTGTTACTGAGTCAGTGCTTGGCGATATGTTTGGCCTCAGCGTTGACAAACAGCCTGCTCCAGAGCTTCCCAAAGATCAGCTAGTTCTAGAAGTTCTTGAAGATAGAACTCGTTTGATGGTTCAGGGAATTCTGTACTTGCTCCTGGCGTTTGCTGCTCTTGCTCTGACATTTTTCTTTTGGGTTTACGCCAATGTAAGCGGCAATATTTTGGGTCTTGTTGGTGTTATTGCAGGACTCACCATTACGTGGTTTGCATCACGAGCCATGGGAAAACGCTTTAGTCGTTTTGCCAGCGGCATTCATGTTATTGATTTTGGACAGAAAAACGTATTTATCTTTGCAAAATCCGACAAGAGAAAAGCACTTGTCGTTCCTTATACCAAGATTAAAAGCTACAAACTCATTCGACAGGGCAAGGCGCTCCGCCTGCTTCTTGAAGGCGCTTGGGTAAGCCATCCTTCCGGATTTGAATTTGTAGACATTAACCGTCCTTTTATGGCCGCCACGCTTGATCAAATTCAAGAGCAGATTGAGCAGCTTATGGCTCAGCATAAGGTCAAAGAGACGCGTTAGCTCAGCATGTAGTAAGTGTCTTTGAGCGCTGCCTCACAGACAGATAAGGAGTTGTAATGGCAACTGAAAAAGAGCAGGTTCAGGAGTTTCTCTCCATTGTGGGAAAGTCGCTTCATCAGTATGTAGAGAGCATTGATTTTGATGCGCTTTCTGCAGCTAAAAAGCTTATTTTGGATGCAGAGGCAAAGGGCGGCCGTCTGCACGTAACCGGTATTGGTAAGCCAGGTCACGTCTCCGGTTATGCTGCATCGCTTTTCTCGTCAACTGGAACTCCAACCTACGAGCTTCACGGCACCGAGTGCGTCCATGGATCTGCTGGTCAGACTCGTCCTGGTGACGTAGTCATTGCTATTTCCAACTCCGGCGAGACAGGCGAGCTCAAGGCTACCGTTACCTGCCTCAAAAACGTTGGCGTGCACATTATTGCGCTGACCGGAAATCCTAACTCGTGGCTGGCAAACGAGGCAGAGGTTGCCCTTATTGCAGGCGTTGAGCAGGAGGGCGATTCCATGAACAAGCCTCCACGCGCCTCGATTCTGGCTGAGATTATGGAGCTCCAGTGCCTCTCTATCCTGCTTCAAAACGAGTACGGCCTTAACCCAGAGCAGTACGTTAAGTGGCATCCCGGTGGAGCTCTTGGCGCGTCCATTCGCGAGGGCAAATAACCCCAGATAAACACTGCAATACGCACAGAGGAGTTTGCATGTCAACATTTAAGGGCGTTATTGTCCCTATGGTCACGCCGTTTAACCGCGACGAAGAACAGTCTATTAACTACGAAGCAGCTGAGCAGCTTCTAGAAAAGCTTATCTCCGAGGGCGCTGACGGTATCTTTACGTTTGGTTCTAACGGTGAGTTCCACGTTTGTAATCCTGACGAGAAGATCAAGTTTTCCAAGTTTATTATCGAGAAAACCGCAGGTCGTCTTCCTGTTTATGTAGGAACCGGCGCTTGCTCAACAAAAGAGGCTCTCTACATGAGCCGTGAGGCAGAGGCAATTGGTGCAGACGCACTTTCTGTCATCAACCCTTACTTCCTGGGCATTTCTGATCAGCAGCTGGTCGAGTACTTCAAGACTGTTGCTGCAAGCGTAAAGATTCCTGTCCTTCTGTACAACATTCCTAAGGGTACCGGCAAAAACATCTCTAAAGAGGCAGTTGAGCAGCTGGTAACCATTGAAAATATCAAGGGTATTAAGGACAGTTCCGGAAACATTGATAACCTCAAGGATTATCTGGACGCTGCCGCTGGTCACGACGTAGACGTACTTGTTGGCTCTGACGGAAAGATCTCTGAGGCTCATGCTCTTGGAGCTCAGGGTACTATTGCGGGTACCGCAAACCTTATTACCAAGGTTGTCGTTGACCTCTGGAATGCTCTTGAGGCTGGAAACACCGAGGAAGCCACTCGTCTTCAGGCAGAGATTGAGCCAATTCGCGATATTCTGCACCTTGGAAGCACTCCTCAGACACTCAAACGCTCTCTTGAGCTTGCTGGATACCCTGTTGGACCTGCTCGTTTCCCAGTTACAGAGGTTGCAGAAGGTGTTGACGAGAAGATCTATGCAATGCTCGACCATTATGGAATTGCTCATAATTAAGAATCAAAAAAACGGGTTTCTCGCCAGCTCAATAGGGTAGAGCGAGATACATTTACAAGGAGATGTTGTATATGATGATGCAGAAAGCTGCTGTTTCTCAGGCACTGGTGGATACCTGTGCGTTTGCAGTTGTTCGCGTCCCAACAGTTGAGCGTGGTATTGAAATTGCTGAGGGTCTTGCAGAAGGCGGCGTTCATGCAATGGAGATTAGCTACACCCTGCCAAACGCAGGCGAGGTTATTGCTGCAATTAGAGAGCGTCTTGGCGACAAGATGATTGTTGGTGCAGGTACCGTTATGGAGCCAACAACTGCTCGTCTTGCTATTATGGCTGGCGCTCAGTTCATCGTTGCTAACTGCGGCTCTGATGAGGTTGCTCGTATGTGTAACCTGTATCAGATTCCTTACGCACCTGGTTGCACTACTATGACCGAGGCAAACCACAGTCTTGAGATGGGTGCTGCCTTTATTAAGTGCTTCCCAATTTCTAACGTCTATGGTCCTGAGCTGGTTAACCTCTTTAAGACTCCAACTCCTTGGATGCCTCTGATGGCTTCTGGCGGCATTAATCTTGACAACCTTGCTGAGTGGCTTGAGCGTGGCGTTGATTGCTGCGGCATGGGAAGTCTGCTTACTAAGGGCTCAAAAGAGGAGATTGCCGCTAACGCAGCTAAGGTACGTGCCATCATTGATGAGACACGTGCAAAGATGCAGACTGCGTAAGTAACGCTTTTCTTGCGATTGTTAGACCGCTTTTTCTGAAATGAACTACCTCCCATTTCTTGGACACGAGAAATGGGAGTCAGTTCAAAACACACCTAAGTCGGATAATCTGTTAAAAAGACGTATACATTACGC
>NZ_CAUUSI010000024.1:0-13096 GCF_963547875.1 Lancefieldella parvula | reverse complement strand
CGATCGAGACGTGCGCGGTTCTTTGCCTGGCGAGCCTTAGGAGACGAACGAACCCACTCCAGCTCAGCGCGCATTTTCTTTGCGCGCTTGGCGTCCTGCTGGTTTTGAGCCTCAAGGCGAGCTGCCTTGTTCTCCAGATAAGTTGAGTAGTTACCCTCGTAAGGATAGAGCTGTCCGCGGTCAACCTCGCAGATCCACTCAGCGACGTCGTCGAGGAAGTAGCGGTCGTGCGTGACGGCCATGACAGCACCGGGGTAATCATGCAGGAACTTCTCAAGCCAGAGCACCGACTCCGCGTCAAGGTGGTTGGTGGGCTCGTCAAGAAGCAGCAAGTCAGGCGCCTCGAGAAGCAGACGACACAGGGCTACACGGCGTTTCTCGCCACCAGAGAGATGAGTGACGGGAGAGTCTGGGTCTGGGCACTGGAGAGCGTCCATTGCCTGAGAGAGCTGGCTGTCCAGATCCCAGCCGTTAGCTGCGTCGATCTCGGTCTGGAGCTGGCCCATCTCTGCCATCAGGGCGTCAAAATCGGCGTCAGGATTGCCCATCTCAACGCCAATCTCATTGAAGCGCGCAATCTTGGCAAGCAAATCACCGAAGGCAAGCTCAATGTTCTCCTTGACCGTTTTGGTCTCATCCAACGGCGGCTCCTGCTGGAGCAGGCCAACGGTGTAACCTGGGGTAAGCTTTGCCTCGCCATTAGAGACGTCCTCCATACCGGCAATAACCTTGAGCAGGGTGGACTTTCCCATGCCGTTTGGACCCACGACGCCGATTTTTGCGCCTGGGTATACGCCGACGGTGACGTCATCAAGGATGACCTTCTCGCCGACTGCTTTGCGAGCCTTGTACATCTGATAGACAAACTCTGCCATGTGCTCCTCCTTAAGGGGCTGTCAGATGAAATATTCACATAGTCCATTCTAATGAAATATTGCGAGGACTCCACAGTAGAGAAGCTGGAAAGAGGATACGTCTGCAAAACGCAAGGTCACGTTGCGGTGCGCATGTGCGATCCGGTGCGCGAGAGTGCGACGCGGAACGTAAGCGCGCGATGCGGTGCGCGAGGGTGCGACGTGGAACGCAAAAACACACCTATGTCAGATAATCTGTCAAAAAGGCGTATACATCGCACTCAAAACCTCTATATCTTGCAGATTATTGGACTTAGGTGTGTTTTTTGACTCGCATTTAGCAGATTATCCGACATAAGTGTGTAGCCAGAGGCTCGAAAATAGCGTTAGTTAAACTATTTATATATCATTATTCATCATTACGAATATTGGTCCTTATTTATACATAATAATGAATTGACCCATTAATTGTGATCATGGCTCGCGTTAGATAGCCGACTTCGGATGGTTTATCGCAAGGGACACCAAATCTCCAAGCTATATAGCACAATCGCACTGTAAATTGCCGTTCAACCGCGTCGTTACGAACGAGTAGGAAGAATGGCAACAAAATTGTGGGCTAACGTAGGCTTTTTTGTTTGACGTGGCCCTTTGTGGTTTAAGTGAGCTTATGGTTTGACGTAGGCTTTTATGGTTTTACGTGGCCCTGATTTGCTTTATCTACAGCGTCTTTGACCATCTGCGCGTACAGAGTGCCACCACGATTAATGGAATCTGAATCAGAGCCAAAGTGAACGTAGTCAGTACCTGCCCAAATGTCAGGATTATCCTGAGCAACCTGTGCCCAATCCGCAATGGTAATGAAGTCGTACTGTTGAGCGAGTTCAAGCTCATGAGCACGGATGGCATTTGCACCAGCATTTGGATCGGAGTTTCTACCGTCATACGGAGTGACAAAAATCAGACGATGTCCGCGCGGTAGCATGTCCACAATCTTATCAACCGCATCGGAGCCGCCAACAGGGTTGGTGCCCAGGGCAACAACAACGTCCTGGTAGAGGGTGTTGTTATCGATCGCAGACTGCAGCAAATCTACGCCCATCGCCACATTTCTACTAACAGAAGCGTCAATTTGAGCATCGGGCAGCGCATCCTGCAGGTAAGAACGAGCGCGCAGCGAAACAGAATCGCCAATGTAGGTGACTCCCTCAACAACGTTGTAGTTGCTTGCCTGCGAGGTATCCGCATGCTTGCGAGTCATGGTCATGGTACTCTGCTCCTGCAACGAAGCATTGAGCAGCAGATCGTTCTGGAAATCGCTAAGCTGTGGAGCGGTTAGCGCAATAAAGGCAACGGCCGCAGCAAAAGGAATAAGCGCAAGGCCGGTACCTCGCAAAACCTTCTGACCATCAAGCTTGATGCGCGAGAAGATCTCCGGAGACTTCCCTGCCAGCGCTGGCTCAAGTACATAGAACGAGCAGCTTGCAAATACAAACGAAAGCACCAGGGTTAGGAGTGCAGCTAGGACTGGATCGACCTTCTCGGCAAAAATAATGTACAAAGGCCAGTGGAACAGATACACGCCGTAGCTGGTATCTGCCACAAAAGAAACGATGCCAGGCTCGTTGATACCCTCGGTTTTTTGATGCAACATGCGAGCAAAGAAAATCATTGCGGCTGCTGCGAGCGAGGCAAAAAGGAAACCAAAGGTGTACGTGAAGAGATCCTCGAAGTGCATGAAGACGCTCAGGAAGACAAGAACGCCGCAGCTTGCCACAAGGCCCACAAGCGTTAGCTGAGTAGAAAGCTTCTGCTCGAGCTGGTCAAAGAGCTCGCCCGTCTGAGCAATTCCTGCAACACACGATAAAAGCGCACCGATAAAGAAGGGGAACACGTGCGTTTGCGTCGAGAAATACTGGATAGAAAGATTCGTGGAGTTTTGGGCGCCGTTGGCCATCGCCAAGTAAGTAACAACGAACAGCACCAGGGAAGCTCCAGCAATCTTTACCTTATAGCTTCTAATTGTTTTGCTCATGCAAGCAAGCAGCCAGGCGCACAAACCCCAGAGCACATAAAAATGCATCTCAACGGCAAGACTCCAGGTGTGCAGATACACGTGAGGAGCAAATTGATTCTCATAGCTGTTGCCCAGAACTATCTCAAAGTAGTTAGTTACAAAGCCAAGAGCTGCGGCAATCTGATACTTAATACCGGAAATGAACTCGGTACGCACAAGCAGAAGAAACGGCGTGCATACAAGCACCATAAACACAAGCGGCGGCACAATTCTGTAGAAACGCCTGCGCAGGAAACCAATGACGTCGATGGATCTAAAGCGAGCAAACTCGTCAATCAAGAGAGCCGTGATGAGATAGCCCGAGAACGTAAAGAATACGTCGACACCAATGAAGCCACCTGGAAGCGCGTCCTTAAAAAAGTGATATATGAGGACTAAAACAAGTCCTGTTATACGTACAAGCGAAAACCATTTAATTCGCACTTTGATAAATCCCTTGCTTAAAAGTTCCTTCGTACACAATGTTGTCTTGCGTAGTGAGCTTTCCCTGTCCGTCTGCCTGGCCTTTTACAAACTGACCTTCGTACGTCCAGCCATCTTTTGAAGTATACGTTCCCGTACCTTGGAAATACCCGTCGACAAATTCTCCCTCGTAGGTATCACCATTCTCAAAAGTCATCTTGCCTTGACCATTCATCTTTCCCTGAATGGTAGTGCCGGTATACGTCACCTGATTGTCGCCGAATACCAGCGTTTTTTGACTTGGTCGGTTAACCAGAACAATCGAGAGCACCGCAAGCACCAAAATTGCAACAACGCTTACCAGCTCGAGCTTTCTTCTGCCCGCACTCACCGGGCGAGAATGACGCTGCTCTGGTTCTGGATCTGCTTGATTGCGAGGACGCTTCTCCACACGAATGCTTTTGCGGGCAGATAGAGGCGTTTTCTGACGCTTCTCTTTTTCTGGCTCAACTTTAGACCGCATATTTTCTGCAGGTTTTTCTGCGGGCTGTGTAGCGGACTTTTCTGCAGGCTGTGCAGCAGACACTTCTGCAGGCTTACGCTGCGCAAACGACGCAAAAGCAGACGAAAGCTGCTCAGATGCAGTCTGCAGAGAGGCTACTGGACTTGCCGTAGTATCAGCCTTTTCTACGGAAGCCTGAGGTGCTTCTACAGGCACAACTTCCCTTGCCTCAGATGAAGACTCAGGGACATGCGCTGCTTTAACCATATGACGAGCGTTTCTTTTTTTAGCAGAAAAACGCGTAGGAGAACTCACTGGGTATTCCAATTCAATCGATTTGTTAACTATTTCATTGTACTAATTTCCTTCAACTTTTGAATTGTCATTTGTCCTATACACATTTACCAGATTCACAGGTACGCCCGCTGTTTTTCTGCGATTTTCTGTTCTAAGGAAAAAGAGAGAGGGGTACACTACAAGGTGGTATTAAAAAAGAAACAAAATGTGCTTACTAAAGTGTGTTCTAATTAGAAAGTTACATCATCGACATTATCAGGGAGGCGAAGATGGCAGAAGCAATTCGTAAAGTAAATATCATTGGCCATTTGAACCCAGATACAGACAGCATTTGTTCTGCAATTTCTTATGCGTATCTCAAAAATCAGATTGATAACCCTATCTATGAAGCTCGTCGCGCTGGCTCACTCAACCGTGAGACTGCGTTTGTCCTAAATCACTTTGGCTTCGAAGAGCCACAGCTTATTACTACGGTTACTCCTCAGATCAAAGATGCAGAAATTCAAGCTCAGCCAAAAGTTGATGCTGGAATGAGCCTCTATGCTGCTTGGCAGCTCATGCAGGACGTTAAGCTTGATACACTCTGCGTTACTGATGAGGAAGAAGAGCTTACCGGCCTGATTGCCGTTAAAGATATTGCAAATGCAAACATGAGCCTTTCCGAGCCAAACCTGCTCTCTAAGGCTAAGACAAGCTATGCAAATATCGTTTCTACGCTTGGTGGCACCATGGTTCTTGGTGATCCTCAGGGCGTTGTTAAGCAGGGTAATATTCGCGTTGGTACCAGCGCTTCTGCACTTTCAGAGATTGTTGATGCTGGCGATATCATTGTTGTTGCTGGCAACCATGAGAACCAGACTATCGCAGTTGAGCACGGTGCTTCTTGCCTTATTGTCTCTTGCGATGCTCCAATTGCTCAGGACGTTATTGACCTGGCTAAAAAGCGTGATTGCGCTATTATCAGCACTCCTCGCGATACTTTTGAGGTAGCTCGCCTGCTTATCATGTCTATGCCTGTACGTGAGAAGATGCTCACTAACGACATCCTTAAGTTCAGCGTCAACACCGCAATTGATGATGCTCGTAAGGAAATGACCAACTCAAGGCACCGCTTCTTCCCTGTTATCAACGAGAACGGCACCTTTGCAGGTCTTATCAGCGGTCCTGGTCTTTTGAACCCTCGCAAGAAGCATGTCATTCTTGTTGACCACAACGAGCGCACTCAGGCAGTTGATGGTCTTGAGCAGGCAGAGATTATGGAGATTGTTGACCACCACCGCATCGGCTCCATTGAAACTTCTAACCCAATTACCTTTAGAAACGTCCCTGTTGGCTGCACCTGCACCATCATCTATGGCCTCTACCACGAGTACGGCATCGAGATTCCAAAGAATATTGCTGGCCTCATGCTCTCTGCAATTCTTTCCGACACCCTTGCATTCCGCTCCCCTACCTGCACCGAGCGCGACATTGTTGCTGGTAAAAAGCTTGCAGAGATTTGCGGAGAAGACATTGACGCTTACTCTGAGCAAATGTTTGACGCTGGCGCAGACCTCACTGGTCGTACTGCAGAAGAAGTCTTCCACGGTGACTACAAGGTATTCAGCCGTGGCGGCGTAAAGTTTGGCGTTGGCCAGGGCTCCTTCATGACCGAGTCCAGCCGCAAGGCTGCGGAGGAACTTGTTGGACCATTCTTGGAGACTGCCGCTAAGTCCGAAGAGCTTCCAATGGTCTTCTACATGTTCACCGACGTAAAGAGCCAGGTCACCGAGATGCTCTTCTACGGCGCAAATGCTGCCAACGTCATCGAACGCGCCTTTAACGTAAAGGTTGACGGCAACATTGCTGTTCTTCCAGGTGTTGTCAGCCGTAAGAAGCAGGTTGTTCCATCTCTCATGGCAACGCTTCAGACGCTCGCCGAGGAAACCGCCAACTAACACGGGTTTCTCGCGCGTCGGGTTTCTCGCGCGTCGGGTTTCTCGCGCGTCGGGTTTCTCGCTATTGTTTAAATGAGTAACGCCTACCTGCACTTTCGCGGGTAGGCGTTTTTCTACAGGAGCTGTTCTATGACGGCGCCAATTCTGTCTCTGATCACCAGATTGGCTCGACCATCGTACGGCGTAGGTTGGTCGTTGATAATGGCCATTTTGTTGCCCTCGTAGTAGTCGAGAAGACCGGCGGCAGGTTGCACTACCAGCGAACTTCCTGCAACCACAAGGACCTCCGCTTGTGAGATAGCATTCAGCGCGCCGTAGACCGTGTCCATATCAAGACCCTCTCCGTAAAAGACGATATCAGGCCTAATAACTGCGCCGCATTGACAGAGCGGCACCACAGACGACTGCTCTTCAATCTGATCAAGCGTGTAGGTGTGGCCGCACTCGGGACAATAAAAACGCGTCTCGTTGCCGTGGAGCTCAAACACACGCTTGCTACCAGCAGCTTGGTGTAGTCCGTCAATGTTTTGCGTCACCACCGCGCGCAACTTTCCCGCAGCTTCCAAGTCTGCCAGCCACTTGTGAGCAATGTTTGGCTGAGCCTCCCCCAAATGATGAGAGTTTCTAAAATACGTGTAATACGCTGCGGGGTAATCTAAAAACACATCAAGCGAGAAGATCTCTTCAAGCGTAAAGTCTGGCGCCCTACTGTAGGCAAAAGACTCCTCGTTATCGGGGTCAACCGTAACGCCATTTCCCAGGTCGTAGGCTTCTTTTCCCATGTCATAGCCGTCTTGGCCCAGGCCAATGGTCATGTTTTCTACTTTGATACCGCCCTGACGATACAGACCGTTAGTACCCCTAAAATCAGGAATACCGCTTTCTGTTGACACGCCTGCGCCACCAAAGAAAACAATGTTATCTGACGACTGAATCCAGTCTTTAAGCTGCTCAATCTTGGTCATTAGGCACCTCTAACCTAAAAAGGGACCCGGATAAACTGGGTCCCTCGTCTCAAGCGCCGGAGCTCTTGGCGCTGAAAACGCTAGTAATCAAACTCGTCAGGAACATACTCAGTAAGGCATGCATCCAGACCGGCTTCAATTTCCTCATGATTCATATGACGGCCAATGAAGCACAGCTTTGTTTGACGATCGCCCAGTTCATCATCCCATTCTGCGCGTAGCTCGGGTTTCTCGTCAAGAAGGGTTTCTCGCTCATCCTCTGGCAGCGATGCGTAGAACATGCCATTCTCGTAGAACTGGACCTGCTTGCCGGCCTGCTCAAATACGTAGCTCATCTCGGGGTCTTGTGAAATCCAGATACTACCCTTGACACGGATGATATTCTTTGGCCAGCTAGCCACAAACTGGTTAAGTTTATCCAGGTCAAATGGCTGACGGCGTCGATACACAAAGGTGGTAATCTCGTACTCCAAAACCTCTGGGTCTTCGTGCTCCTCAGGATGCTCCATTGCATCCATCCAGGCAGCGGAGGCGTAGGCTTTGTCAAAGTCAAAACGGCCCGTATTGATAAGCTCGCTCATTGGAATGTCACCGTTGACCGCCTCAACAATAACGGCGTCTTTCTGCAGGCTGCGAACAAGCGCCTTGAGCTCGTGAAGCTGCTCTGGAGTAACCAGATCGGTCTTGTTGAGCACCAGCGTAGAGCAGAACTCAATCTGCTGAATAAGCAGGTTCTCGATGTCGTCCTCTTCAATATCAGGGTCGAGAAGATCGGCGCCGTTGTGGAACTCCTCAAACATGCGAGCACAGTCAACAACTGCGACGATGTTATCAAGGTTGAGGTGAGAGTGATTAGTTGCATGCTGGCTCTGATTGCAGAATGCAGAAATGTTATAGGTAATGGGGATTGGCTCGCAGATGCCCGAAGCCTCAATAATGATGTAGTCAAACTCCTCGGTATCAGCCAAATCACCCAACTGAAGTGCCAAGTCATTAGAAAGGGTGCAGCAGAGGCAACCGTTAGTGAGAGGAATAACGTCGCCTTCTTTAGCGTAGCCGCCGTCTTTAATAAGACCAGCATCAACGTTAATCTCGCCAATATCATTGACGATAACTGCTGCGTGAATACCTTCAGTGTTAGAGAGAATGTGGTTCAAAATAGTGGTCTTACCTGCGCCTAAATAGCCGGTAAGCAGCACAATTTTCACCTGCTTTGGTTCAGACATAGTGAGCTCCTATCAAATGTCAAACTTTTATATCAAAGAATAAACTTCTTACCGGTAAAAGTGGGCCCTGACGCTTAAGTGAGTCAGGGCCCAACCTTCGCGTTACAAATTATCGAGCCGGAAGCTTAGAAGCTACCGCGATCAATAATCTTGCCTTCCTTCATGATGACGTCCATGTTCTCAGGCGTGAGGTCGCGGATGTTGTTAGCAACGTCGCCCTTGACTACGAGGATATCAGCAGAGAGGCCTTCCTTGACAGCACCAAACTCGTTCTCCTTGCCAAGCATCTTTGCGCCGTTGTAAGTAGCAGCTGCAACAGTATCAAGGATGGAGATGCCAACCTTCTCGACAAAGTCATACATCTCATCGATGGTGACATAGCCGTAAGGAGTGACAAAGCTGAAGGAATCGGAGCCGATGGTAATGGTGATGCCCATATCATAAGCCTTACGCAGGTTAGCATAGGTGCGTGCAAGGCCCTTCTCGACAACAGTCTCGCCTGGGAATGCGTCAAGCTCTGGAGTCCAGTCTGGTGGATAAGTTCCGTACCAAGTTGGCAGGAAGCCGATGGTTGGGGTGAAGTATGTTCCCTGCTCAGCCATAAGCTTCATGGTGCGCTCGTCAAGCTCAAAGCCGTGAATGAGCTGCTTGCAACCAAAGCGGACGCAGTCATATGCAGCGTCAAAGTTATTGTAGGAGTGAGCGTACAGAGGAATGCCTACCAGTGCGCACTCGTCAGCAATTGCCTTGATCTCCTCGGTGCAGAAGAGCTGCAGACGGTCGGAGTCCCAACGCCAAATGCCGCCACCGGTTGCCCAGATCTTGATGCCGTCAGGCTCTTCACGAAGACGACGGCGAATTGCCTTACGAAGCTCCCATGGACCGTCTACCTGGTCGCCCCAAGGGTGTCCATCCTTGGAAATCTGCAGTGGCAGGTGGTGAGAGTCACCGTGACCAGCAACGCGGCAAAGGCCAAGGCCGGTAGCAAAGATACGAGGACCCTGCATAATGCCCATGTTCACGAGGTCGCGGATAGCAATACCATTGCGGCCAATCTCAACGACAGTGGTGAGGCCGTGGGTAAGAGCGTCATAAGCCTGCTTGACTGCGCATGCCTGCTTCTGAGCAACGGACTCGATAACCCAGTCGTTATCGTTGTCAGTCAGGTTGCCGGAGAAGTGCAGGTGTGTATCAACAAGACCAGGCATTACGGTATGGCCAGATGCGTCACGTACCTCATATCCCTCTGGGACCTCTTTACGAGGACCAGCATAGGTAATCTTGTCGTCATCGATAAGGACAAGGGAGTCCTCAACTGGTGCAGCGCCAGTACCGTCAACGAGCTTGCCGCCTACAAAAGCATACTTACTCATGTTTCCCATCCTTCCTTTGTTGTCCGCTCACTTCTTTTAAACGGACGAGGTTTACTTGCATAGTAAGCCCGGGTTAACTCCTTTGGAATAAGTTAGCCATGGTTGCCGGTAAGCGGAGCAAAAATACCCATGAACGGATGTTCAGATATCAATAATTTCATATAAACATCTAAAGTATTTGATTACTTCATATTTGCTATGACTACATTGCATAGTTGTGTCAAAACAGTTTTTGTCCGGTATCCGTGGTAAGGTTGAGAAAACAAATTAAGGAGGGGCAATGTCTCAGAATTCTTCGTCGCAGTCCAGCTTTTTTGCACTTATATCTCGCATGCGCTACATTGAGCGCTGGTCGCTTATGCGCAATTCTCGATCAGAAAGCCTTGCTGAACACGCCCTTGACGTGGCCGTTATTTCTCACTGCCTAGCAACTATTGCAAATGTGCGCTATCACAGAAATCTTGACGCAGATCGTGCAGCTCTTATTGGTATATATCACGATGCATCAGAGATTATCACCGGAGACATGCCCACGCCTGTAAAGTATGCTAATTCAGAGATTAGAGATGCCTATCATCAGGTAGAGGCACGTGCCGAGAAAACCATTCTCTCCACACTGCCAGAAGACCTGCAAGATGCCTATGCTCAGGTGCTTACTCACAGCACTGAGGCTTCAGAGAGTGAAGCTTATCTTAGAAAGCTTATTAAAGCTGCAGATAAGATTGCAGCACTTATTAAGTGTATTGAGGAGGCTCAGTCTGGAAACTCAGAATTTATTACCGCTGAAGCCTCAACTCGTGGAGTTGTTGAAGATTTAGCAGATTCTCTTCCAGAAGTGCGCGATTTTATGACAGAATTCCTACCTTCGTACGGAGAAACGCTTGATCAGCTTCTGTAAAGAAACGCTGATTTTACCCACTTGTTGAGGAGTTACTTTGCGCGCACTACATGCACGTTTGCCTAAAAACTTTGTTCTGGAAGAGCGCTTAGAGGCGTATTCCAGCGTCATTGAACCTCATCCAGAGGCTTTGAGAGGTACGTGGGCTTCTGCGTGTGCGCCAATTACTGCTGAGGGGCATGTTCCCTTCTCTGAGGTCCGTGTAGACCTTGGCTGCGGCAAGGGATCTTTTACTGCCGCTCAAGCTAAGGCAAATCCTAACGTGCTTTTTGTAGCCATTGATACAGAGCCTATCTGCATTTCATACGCTGCAAAAACAATTTATGAAGCAGGAGTGCCTAACGCCATCGTAGTTCCTGGTACTGGTATGAAGATTGATGAGTACTTCTCGCCAGAAGAGGTCTCTGTAATCTATCTCAACTTCCCTGCTCCATTTCCTCGAATCAGGCAGGCAAAGATGCGCCTCACCGATGCTGAGCGTCTTATGCAGTATAGAAATGTTTTGGCTAAAGAGGGTGTTGTTCGTCTTAAAACGGACAGTCAGCCACTTTTTGATTTTTCTCTTGAGCAAGTTGAAGTTGCTGGTTACAACTTTATTTGGAAAACGCGTGATGCTCAGGCTGATTTTCCAAATGACGTTCCTAGCGAGTATGAGCAAAAACTTGGTGCCCAGGGTGCTAAGGTTCACGCGTATCTGATTGCTCCAGGTCCTGTGCCAGCAGATTTCACACCCACAGAGCCTGTCAGTCTTGTTGACTACCTTCCAGAAGATTTAGAGTCACTAACCTACGTTCCTCATGGAATGGAAAGCACGGTCCGCAATCTTGCAAACCGTGCTCGTAGACTTCGTAAGAAGGCTCAGTAATTTGTAATTGGCTATGTGTAGAAACAGCCGTTTGTGAAAACAACCTTTGTAGGAGCGCTCCTTTGCGAGCGCTCTTTTTTAGGCCAGCAGCCCTGACTCTTTTACTTGATCGACTTTATATTCAAAGCTCTAGTGGAATTAAGAACCGCAAGCACCATAACGCCTATGTCTCCAAAGACCGCTAGCCACATGGGAGCCAAACCAAAGGCTGCAAGGATCAAAACAGCAACCTTAACTCCAATAGCAAACACAATGTTTTGCTTTGCAATACCCAAGGTATGACGAGCAATCTTTACGGCCTTTGAGAGCTTAGAAAGCTTGTCGTCCATAAGAACTACGTCGGCGGCCTCAATAGCAGCATCAGACCCCAAACCGCCCATAGCAACGCCTACATCAGCGCGTGCAAGAACGGGTGCATCATTGATGCCGTCACCGACAAAAGCAAGGGACTTACCAGCTGTCTTTTGGGCGAGAAGGCCTTCGACCGCAGCTACCTTATCCTGTGGAAGCAGTTCAGCACGAACCTCAGTAATGCCCATCTGAGCAGCAATCTCTTCTGCAACGTCGCGTTTATCGCCCGTGAGCATAACAACCTTAGAAACGCCAACGTCTTTGAGGGAAGCGATTGCTGCTGGAGCATCAGCTCGTTCGCGGTCAGAAATAACAATGTGGCCCATGTAGGTCCCATCAACAGCCACGTGAATGATGGTTCCGTGGTTCTCGCACGCTTTCCAAGAAGCTCCTACGCTCTCCATAAGTGCGCTGTTGCCAACAGCAACGCTCTTACCATTCACGTTAGCGCAAATGCCTTGACCAGCAATTTCTTTGATGTCCGTGATAACACAGTCATCGTCCTCGCTTGGATAAGCAGCACGAAGAGCTGCAGCAATGGGGTGCGTGGAGTGCATCTCAACGTGAGAAGCTAGGTGCAGAAGGTCCTTCTCGCCAATGGCCTGAGGATGAACAGCAAGGACCTCAAAGACACCCTCGGTCAACGTACCGGTCTTGTCAAATGCAACGGTATCAAGGGTAGAAAGCATATCAATGTACGCAGAGCCCTTGATTAGGATGCCCTCCTTCGAAGCAGCGCCAATACCGCCAAAGAAGGCCAGTGGCACGGAAACTACCAGCGCACAAGGACATGAGGCAATAAGGAAGGTAAGCGCCCTTACAGCCCAGGTAGAAGCGTTAGCTACAAAGTCTCCCGAAAGCAGTGGTGGCAAAAACGCCAGCGCAATGGCACTGTAAACAACTGCTGGAGTATACACGCGAGAAAAACGACGAATAAAACTCTCGCTCTTGGACTTGTTTTGGTTTGAGCTCTCTACCAGCTTAATGATGCGGGAAGCAGTAGAGTCTTCAAAGAGGTGGGTAACGCGGGCACGAACCACACCAGAAAGGTTTACGCAGCCCGAGATAATGGTATCCCCCACTGTTGCGTCACGAGGCACGCTCTCACCAGTAAGAGCAACGGTATCAAGACTGGTAGAACCCTCGACGATCTCTGCGTCCACCGGGACGCGATCGCCGGGCTTGACCACAATAATTTCTCCCAGCCCAACCTCTTCTGGAGAGATAGTGAGCAGCTGTCCGTCACGCTCAACCGTTGCGCTATCAGGGCGAATATCCATAAGCTTGGCAATAGACTTCTTGCTGTTATCGGAAGCAAGGTGTTCAAACACCTCTCCTACCTGGAAGAA
>NZ_CAUUSI010000023.1:0-13189 GCF_963547875.1 Lancefieldella parvula | reverse complement strand
AGCCTGGATGGCAAACGTGTCCGTGCGCATGCAGCTCTTGTAAGAGACGGCGTTGTGCTCAAACAGGAATCTGGCGAGCTGCTTTTTAGGTCATTTGGACTTTCGGGCATCATGATTTTCAACTTATCTCGCACAGCCCTACCTGGCGACGTGCTTGAGATTGATCTTCTCCCCCAGCTTACGGAAGAGGAAGTTGCGGCAGCTGTGGCAGCTCACACCACTGACGGTCTTCTCGACCCACAGATTGCTGCTTTTCTGGGCGCTCATGACTCAGTTGAAGCCACTGTTGCCAAAGCTCACAAAATCACTTTTACCGTTACCGGTACATCCTCCAAAGTTGTTCCACAGGTCTGTATTGGTGGAATTTCCATCGATCAAGTGGACACAAACACCCTTGAAGCGCATGGCGTTCCTGGTCTGTTTATTATGGGAGAAGCTCTTGATATTGACGCTCAATGTGGAGGCTTTAACCTCTCGTGGGCATGGAAGAGCGGGATGGTTGCTGGTCTGGCTGCCGCAAAAAGCGCTGGTCAGAATTGCGAATCTTTGAAAGAGGACAACTAACATGCTGGAAATATCAAACATTAAAGTTCATGTTGCGCCTCTTCGTAAGCATCCCGCTAAAGAATCAAAGGTGGGATTTGACGCACTCCTTCGTACTCTCCGAGTCTCTGCGGATGAAGTTACCTCCTATGAGCTGCATAAACGCTCAATTGATGCACGTAAAAGAAACGATATTGTTCTTATCCTCACCTACCACGTAAATCTTAAAGGTGGGTCTGCAGCGGAACAAAAACTTCTGAGCAAAATTCAAGGTAAACCTGCAGCAAAGCATATCAAGCTTGCAGAGCCAAATACTTTTGTGCTCCCCAAAGCAACGCAACCTGCTCCTTCAGAGAACCGTCCCGTTGTTGTAGGAGCTGGATGTGCAGGCCTGTTTTGTGCGCTGACGCTTGCCAAAGCTGGGCTTAATCCCCTGCTAATCGAACGCGGAGATGACGCAACGAGAAGAACTGCTGCAGTGGAGCATCATAACCAAACTGGTCAGCTAGATCTTGAGAGCAATATTCAGTTTGGCCTTGGAGGCGCCGGCACGTTTTCTGATGGAAAACTCAACACGGGCACCAAGAGCGCTTCTCATCGCTTTATTCTTGAGACTTTTGTTAAGGCGGGCGCACAGAAAAATATTTTGTGGGACGCAAAACCCCACGTAGGAAGTGATGTTCTTCCCACCGTTGTGACCAACATTGTCAAAATGATTGAAGACGCTGGCGGAACCGTTGCGTTTAGGACAAAGCTCACCTCCCTAGAGCGAACCTCAGATGGCTCTCTTTCTGCATTTCAGATTGAAAGAACCACTCCAGACGGTTCAGTTCAACCTGAAACCATACAGACTCGCACGGTGATTCTTGCAACTGGACACTCAAGTAGAGACACGTATGTCATGCTCAAAGACAAGGGCATCTCTATGGAGAGAAAAACCTTTGCCATGGGCGTGCGAATTGAGCACCTTCAGTCTCAAATCAACAAATCGTTGTACGGTCCCGAAGCAACCAATCCCGTACTTGGAGCGGCACCCTACAAGCTTTCTGTTCACCTTCCCTCTGGTAGAAGCGCCTTCTCGTTCTGCATGTGCCCTGGTGGCTATGTTGTTTCTGCAGCGAGCGAGAAGGACGGCGTAGTCACAAACGGTATGAGCCTGTCTGACCGCGCGGGCAAAAATGCCAACTCCGGCCTGTTAGCTAACGTCTATCCAGAAGATCTACCAGGAGACGACGTGCTTGCTGGCATTGAGCTGCAACGCTCTTGTGAGCAGGCGGCCTTTAAAGCAGGTGGAGGTGCCTATGTTGCTCCTGCTCAGCTAGTTGGTGACTTCCTACACAAGAAAGCTTCTACTGGACCTCGTTCGGTAAAACCAACGTATCCGCGTGGTGTTACCTGGACCTCGCTTGAAGACTGTCTGCCACCCTACGTCTTACAAACCTTGCGAGAAGCCCTTCTGGTCATGGATAAAAAGCTTCATGGCTTTGCGCATCCCGATGCTGTGCTTACGGGCGTTGAAACACGGTCAAGCTCTCCTGTAAGAATTACCCGCGATGAAACAGGACAAAGTATTAACACACCTGGTGTGTGGCCTGTAGGTGAAGGTGCTGGCTATGCGGGCGGCATTATGAGTGCTGCTGCAGATGGCATTAGAATGGCTGAGCTTGTAGTAGAACACTACAACAACGCTTAGTGCTTGCCTCTATAACGTCTGCGAGTTGCGTGAGCACTGCCCTTTCTAGCTCCTGTTTTAAGCCTCTTGATAACATCATCTGACGTAGTACCTTCAAGCTGGCTTCTAATGGCAACAATCTGATCTCTGAGTTCTGCTGCATGCTCATAATCCATAGATGCAGATGCTTCTGCCATCTCTGCTTCCATACCAGAAAGCATTGCTTCGACCTCTGTACGAGGAAGATTTTGTAGCTCTTCAGCAAGCAACTCTGCAGGCATTTCAAGAATTGATTCTTGCTGCTCTTCTAAAGAGTCTTCATCATCTGAGGCGGTGTAGAACTCTCCATTTTTGCGCTTGCGTTTATCAATGTTCTCTGATGCCTCGGCAATAAAACCTGCAATATCTGTAATAGATTTCTTAACGGTTTTAGGCACAATACCGTGCTCTTTGTTAAACGCTTCCTGAATTTCTCGACGCCTTTTTGTTTCATCAATGGCAATGCGCATAGAATCAGTGATTTTATCAGCGTACATAATGACCTGGCCGGAAGCGTTTCTTGCGGCTCTACCCATAGTCTGAATAAGAGACCTTCTGTTTCTTAAGAAACCCTCTTTATCAGCATCAAGAATAGCTACGAGAGAAACCTCTGGAATATCAAGTCCTTCTCGCAAAAGGTTGATTCCAACAAGCACGTCAATTTTTCCCTGACGCAAATCTCTAATGATTTCTACACGGTCAAGTGTAGCTGTATCTGAGTGCATGTAGTTGACTTTGATACCCTCGTCTAACAGGTGATCTGTAAGATCTTCTGCCATTCTTTTAGTAAGCGTGGTAACAAGAACGCGCTCCTTTTTTGCCACACGCTCTTTAACCTCTGAGATAAGGTCATCAATCTGGCCTCTTACCGGTCTAACATCAATCTTTGGATCGAGAAGACCCGTTGGACGAATGATTTGCTGCACCTGTTGCTGAGCAACCGTCTCTTCATAATCTCCAGGAGTTGCGGAAACGTAAATGAACTGTGGAATGCGTCCTTCAAACTCATCAAATCTGAGAGGCCTGTTATCAAGTGCAGAAGGAAGTCTAAATCCGTGATCTACCAGCGTAACCTTACGAGATCTATCACCCTCATACATACCTCTAATTTGAGGAACCGTAACGTGAGACTCATCGATAATGCAAATCATATCTTTAGGGAAATAATCAATGAGCGTATAGGGAGGCTCACCGGGAGCACGCCCATCTAAATGGCGCGAGTAGTTCTCAATACCATTGCAATAACCCATAGTCTCAAGCATCTCTAGATCATAGTTTGTCCTCTGAGCCAGACGCTGAGCTTCTAGCAATTTATCGTTTTCTTTAAGCTCTTTAACACGAGCTTCCATCTCTTCCGAGATGGTTGTAAGAGCATGGGTAATCTTTGGACGCTCAGTAACATAGTGAGATGCTGGCCAAATTGGAATAGCATCAAACTCTCTCAGCACTTCTCCCGTTACATTGCTAACCTCTGAAATACTTTCTACTTCATCACCAAAGAACTCAATACGCAGCGGATTTTCTGCATATGGCGGGAACACGTCAACAACGTCTCCACGCACCCTAAACATGCCACGCTGCAGGTCATAATCATTTCTATCGTACTGGACATCAATAAGATCTTTAATAAAATCATCACGCTCAAGAGGAACGGATTTATCTACATTAGGTGCAAGACCTGCATAATCTTGAGGGCTGCCAATACCATATATACACGATACAGATGCAACTACAATGACATCTCGTCTAGATAGAAGCGATGAAGTTGCCTGGTGACGGAGCTTCTCTACCTCTTCGTTGATGGAAGCGTCTTTTTCTATGTACGTATCAGACTGCGGAACATATGCCTCTGGCTGGTAGTAGTCATAGTACGAGACAAAGTACACAACAGCGTTGTTAGGAAAGAGCTCCTTCATCTCTGAAGCAACCTGTGCAGCCAGTGTTTTATTGGGCTCCATAATAAGCGTGGGGCGGTTGAGCTTCTCGATAGTTTTAGCCATAGAGAAGGTCTTACCCGAACCCGTAACACCTAAGAGCGTCTGGTACCTAAGCCCGTCTTCAATTCCTTGGGCAAGCTTTTCTATTGCCTGTGGCTGATCACCTGCGGGTTCAAAAGGAGATACTACCTGAAGCTTCTCTTCTCCTGCTTCACGACCAAATCGGCACAGTTCAGCACCTATATATTCTTTATGTTGATCTTCAGCATGAGATGCATTCATGAGATTCTCCTTTTCTTGTGAAAGTAGTATACCCCACTTCTCAAAACTGAAACACTTGTTCTATACTATTTATAAATTGCAGTATAGTTTCAAAGTGTGACGGGTAATAAATACATTACCTATATGCGTTAAACTAGCATTTAAATAAACAAGTTACATCAGATAAAGGAGATACCTTGGGCGTCTCAGATCTTTTCTCGCTAAATAAAGCTTCAAAGCAACCTCAGGGTTCTACCCTAGAGAAGATTTTACTGCGCTCAAATAATGTCATTGCCGCTCTTAAAGACCTTGTTGCAAACAATCAGATTGCAGAGGCTGGTCTTCAAGAGATGCTGATGCGCTCTAAAAATCTCGAGAATACCAATCTGCCCAAGGGCGATGTTCATAAGCTGGACAGAACGGGTCGCTGGTGGTTCAACGCTAACACGATGGAGTGTGCACCAGAAGAGTACGATGCATTTATTGCAACTGAGGCTATTCTCAACATTTCACAAGATGTTGAAGCCCTAAAGAATACACATGCTTCTGAGACAGATCTTCAGCTTGTTCGTACTAGCCTTTCGCAGGTAGCAAGCCTCATGCCCAAGTCAGCTTCTCTTTCTGAGCAAGTTGCTCCTTTTAGTGGTAACGCTGACGGCAGCTCAGACTGGATGAAGCGTCTCTGGTTTGCCAACTATGTTGAAAACACGCCATTCCCTTTTAGGATGGTGTACAACTTCTCTTACAATCCACAGCTTGATATTTTGGTATTTGAGTTCTTTGTAGCTCGTCCTCGCTGCTTTAGCTTCTTGTCTGCAGAAAAGGCAGAGCAAATTGCAGCGGCGCGCGCTTACGCACTACGTGCTTCTCTTTGCGTGGCTCGTATGGCACTTCAGAGCTGCAAAATCTCTCGCGTCTGCATCAACGGCAGCTTGCGCGGAGAAGAGCGTATTGTCCTATCCATGGACTTAAACGAGGCTGCCCTTGCTCGCCTCCTGCCCACTGCAGCAAACACTCAAATTGACGGCAACAGCTTCCCACAAGATCCAGCACTCAGGGTGTCTTTTGACCCTGAAGGTTGGTTTAGCGAGGTTGAGCCTTTTATGAAGGCAACGGATGAGTGGGTTTCTCCTCGTAGCTTCTTTGAAATGCCAGACCTTTCTGATCGCCCCTGCTCGCCAGCAGTTACTGCTGTTTGTGGAGCCCAAAAAGTAAGCGATCTTGGATACTCTGAGGCATCTCATCGCATCAGACTTTGGAACACCACTCTCAACAACATTCCAAAAGATGCCTCTACTGCAGATGCAGTTGGTAAATTTGAGGAAGCAAAAGCTTCAACTTCTGATATTTATGCCATTGAAGGCTTTGATAGAGTCATCCATGACCTGGTTGAGGGTACTATTGATTTCTCGGACAGAAGGTCTATGGCCGAGAAATTCCTCTTTGGTTCGCCTTTGCAAAAAACGCTTCAATCCATAAATAACATCATGGATGGAGAGCCAGATGCAGACGCTCTAGAAAAGGTGCTTACAGAGCTTGAGTCTCAGGTTTCACCAACCCTTGATATGGGTCTGTATCTGGATGACTCTGATTCTATCTACAGATATTTTGATTCCCTCTCAGAGCGCGTAGCTTATAACCTTGCATTCCCCAATGAGCCAAGAAAACTGGTGCTTATTCCAGACACCTATTTTATGTCTTTAGCAAGAATGGCTCGCGCCTACAACCTGCTTGAACAGCCAGAAAAAGCAGAACGCTATGCACAAGAAGCCCATAGAATTTCTCCTTTGGGAATTGATGCAACGCTGCTCTTGGTAAGAACATTAGAAGATCAGTCAAAAGTCTTTGAGGCTGCTAAGCTGCTCAAAGACCTTATCGCACATATTTTCTCCAGCTCAGATGTTGCACTGGTGTACTATCGCCTGGCCTATATGGAGTGGAAGCTAGGACGCTCTGACCTTTGTGCAGCTTGCTATCAAATGGCAATAATTATCGGCGGCAGTGTTGCTCAGCCTGCAAAAGAAGAGCTTGAAGACCTTCTCAAGGCAGACGCTTCTGTGAAGAAACTAGATACTCCTCAAGAGGTTTTCTCGTTCCTTAAGCAAAATGGTGTTCCTGTCTTTGACCAGAAAGCTGTGTTTAACAAGGCAGTTGCTATTGGCAGCGCATGTGTTAACGATGGCATTTATTGTGTTGGCCAAAACATGCTCAAGAATTGCCTTGAAATTACCTTTGACGATGCAGCTGCCAAGGTAGAGAGTTCGTTAAGAACACCCTTCTAGAGACCGCGGGTAAGTTATAACCTACTGCTCTGACTGCTGGTTGAACCGAGCGTTTAACCAAAGCTCTACCTGTGCTTTAAGGTCATCGAGGCCCTCAGAGTTCACAAATACCGTATCCGCCTGATTACGCAAATACGTATCAGAAGGCTGATGCGCTATACGCTGCTCAAACTCTTGGCGAGAAGATCCTCGCTGTTCAGCGCGTTCTGCTCTCAATTCCAAAGGCGCTACAACAACAACAACTTCATCAACCAGCTCAAGCAAGTCTTCAACGCGGTCAAGCAGCGGAACCTCTACAAAGCAGAACTGAGCATCTGCAGCCGGCGCCTCTTTTGTAAGGAATTGACGCATATATTCCCTGATAAAAGGCATCTCAAGCTCTTCTAAGAGTTCAGCAGATTCTCTAGTGGCAAAAGCCCTACAACCAAGCTCTCGCCTATTAATCTCATGAGTAACGGGGTCTAATAAATCGTTACCAAAAGCCTCTGCCACACGATACGTACACTCGCATCCAGGTCTCAGAAGCCTACGAGAAACCTCATCAAGGTCAAAGCGCAGACCACCTGCTGCTTCAAACATTTTAGAAACAGTTGATTTACCAGACGCCATTCCGCCGGCGAGAATTACCTTGTACATGTAGTTCACTCCTATAACTGCAGTGCTGTATAAGAGCCTAGCAGTTTTACTTCTTCAGGAGTATGAGTTACCCAAATTACAACTTTTGATTCAATGAACGGTTTGACAGAGGCAATAACCTGCTGCTTAAGCGCTTCATCTAATCCCTTGAGCGGCTCATCAAAGAGCAAGATGTCTGCATCTGCAAAGAGTGTACGTAAAAGAGCAACGCGTCTCTTTTGACCACCGGAAAGCTCAGAAACAGGTTTGTTTTCTGTTCCTTCAAGTCCTACCCCACAAAGCGCCTCTTTAATACGCTCTCGAGCGCTTTGTTTTTGCTCCTTTGAGTGCAACTGTATAGCAAGCATGATATTTGCCATAACGCTCAAGTTTTCTAGCAGTCTATCTTCCTGAAACATCATGACCGTTTTAGCGTCAGGCGATTTAAGCACTGTGCCTGAATCAGCCACTTCAAGACCACAAAGAATACGAAGAAGTGTTGTTTTACCTGCTCCAGAGGGCTCAGAGAGTACGTACACTCCCTTCTCAAACTTGTAGGAAAAATTATCAAGCACAACCGTATTACCAAACGATTTAGTAATGTTTTTTACCTCAAGCAACTGCTCGGTTGCATAGGCACAATTTGTTGTATTCATACTCATGAGCAGCTCTTTTCTAACCTTGCGGCTGCCCATGAAACTAACCGCATCACGATCTTCTCGCCAAGTGCGCTCATCACAATAACCACAAGCGTCCACGCAAAAAGGGCTGGCGTATCCAAATACACTTTAGCGTTATAGAGGTGCTCGCCAATGGAGAATGCGGGAAGGCCAATGACCTCGGCTGCAATTCCCGATTTCCAGCAAAATCCCATGGCAAGTGAGGTAGCTGTCTTAAGCGAAGGCATAAGCTGCGACAAATAAATTGCTTTAATGCGTTGCCAACCGTGAATTTGGTATACATCAGCCATCTCAATAAGCTGCTGGTCAGTGCTGAGGAGCCCCTCAAGCACCGCAATGTAGATGATGGGAAGTGCCATCAAAAATGAAATTGAAATTGAGAGGCAGGGCGTGCGAACCCAGATAAGTAGCAAGATGACAAAGGATGCTACGGGAATTGATTTGATTGTAGAAATTAGCGGCTCAAAAAGAATCTTGATCAACTTGTACTTAAAACTCAAAAACGCCAGCAAGGAACCAGCCGTAAAAGCAAGTGCTCCACCAGCAAAAATACGCAAAAGAGAAAGACCAATAGAAACCCAAAACTCGCGTAGTTGAGCTAGCGAGAAAAGCGTCTGAATGGTCTGAATAGGTGAAGTTAAAACAATATCTTGATTGATGACAACCGCAGCTATCTGCCACACGACAAGCCAAAATACCAGTGCGCCTAAACGTGCTCCCCAGCTAGAAGCAACTTTGCGCACAGTCGGTTTGCCTTGCACGCGGCCCGAACCTTGGGTCTGACCTGCGCTTTGGGCCTGATCGTTTTTCTCGACAGAAAAATCTGCCGAGGCAGCGCCTTTCTCGGCGCTACCTCGGGCAGAAATACTATCTTTTATGTGCGGGTTATGCGCCAAAGTAGAAATCGTCTCCAGGAACCTGTCCGCCTACTGCCTGAGGATTAGCCTCAGCCAGAATGCCTAAATAACTTGAAAGCGCCGTCTTCATATCTGCGCCGTCGATATACGTAATATTACACTTAGGCAACGCAACCTTGGCAATAGGCTCTGGGACAATACCATATTTGCCCACAAGTGTGGCGGCATCGTCTGGATGATCTACCGCAAACTCAACCGAGTCTTTGTAGTGAGAAAGTAAAGCTGTAACGGCATCTGGAGAATCTGAGATAAGCTTTGAGGAAATAATAGTGACGCCTGCAATCAGCTTGCTCTGAGGATTGACAGCCTCCCACTCAGCGCCAAGGTCGATTGCAACGCGAATCTGGCTGTTCTTGCTTTGTGCCACCGTAACAAAAGGCTGTGGGAGCAGCGCAATTCCCTCTGGGTCTTGAGCTAAAGCAGCAACACACTCGGTGTGCTCACTCTTCCACTCAACCTGGACATCCTCGCCAAGCGTCATACCGTTTTTGCTTAACAGATAGGATAAGGCGTACTCAGGAACAGCACCTTTACCAGAGGCGTAGAGTGTCTTTCCCTTAAGATCAGCAAATTTAGAGATAGCGTTACCTGTCTCAACAATGTAGAGAACATTGAGTACATTAAGACAAGCTACCTTGTATGCACCCTTAGTCTTGTTAAAGAGTGTAGCTGCAAGGTTTGCAGGAATAGATGCAACGTCCACATCACCCTGAGCAACCTTGGCAACTACCTGATCAGGAGCATCCAAGATCTCAAAGGAATAGTTGTTGTCCGTGATATTTTGCGCTTCAACCTCACTCATAAACTTAACTAAGCCCATGGCGGTAGGCCCTTTAAGTGTTGCAACTCTTACGGCAACAGGCTCAGACTTTTTTTTCTCTTCTGAAGCATTTTCTTGAGGCTTCTCTTGACCTGTTCCAGAACAGCCGAAAAGTGCAGCAGCTGGAATAAGACCTGCAAGCTTAAGAAACGAACGTCTATCCATGAATCACTCCTGACTCGAAAAGTTAACTAAGGCTACCTTATCACGTCTATGGCAAAATTCATACGATATACAGCATATCTTGCAAACTCTTTGATACATCCATAAGAGCAAGCTGCACCCATGGCGAGAAAAACTAGTTCTTCTCGCCATATCCAAGGACGTACGCACGGCACAGGTTCTCGGTACCGATGATTGCATCAATGTGGCAACGCTCGCGACCGTGAGTGTTGAGACATGCTGGACCAAATGCGCCGCTCTTAAGATCGTTGCCGGAGAAATATGCAGCGTTAGCATCAGTTGAGAAGTGGAAGGCAACCTGCTGGTTCCACTTTTCTGGCTCAACAACCTCCTGCGCACACGCAATAAGTTTGTTGGAAACTTCCCAATCGTAAGGCGAGCGAATATCAGAAACAATGATGCCTACGTGGTGCTCGTTTGAATTGTAGTCAGGGCCAATAAGGGTAATGTCCAGCGATACGTACTCATCCACCTCAATAGGCAAGAATGCGCCGCCGTGACCAATCTCCTCGTACATTGGGAATGCAAACAAGGTGTTATAGAGGGGTTTCTCGCCAGATTGCGCCAGCCAACGGAGTGTATGAAGCTGTGCGGCAACACAAGCCTTATCGTCGATAAAGCGAGAAACCATATAGCCGTTGTCATACATCTCAAAGTGAGGATCAATGGCAATAACTGCACCCTCTGAGACGCCCAGCGCACGAGCCTCTTCAGCAGAAGAAACATCAGCAATAAGCGAGATGGACATGTTGTCCTCGTTGCGCTCCATAGTTCGAGCGTCTTCAAAGACGTGAACGGAGTGGTGATTGCAGATTACCTGACCATCAACAACGGAGCCATCTCTGCAGACAACATGGCAGGTCTCGCCCTCAATGCTGTGGTAGTTGATGCCGCCCAGCTGGCGAACGCGCAGTGTGCCGTCTGAATTGAAGCCGCGAACAATCAGGCCAATGGTGTCAAGGTGAGCATTAACGCCCACAGTCTTGCTGGTATCTTTACCCTCTACCAGGACATACGCCGTAGCTTTGTTGTCAATCTGAAGCTCATAGCCCGCCTCGGTGACAAGCTCTCGAAGCAGCTCATGGATGCGCTCGTAGTAGCCAACAGGGCTATCGCACTCAACAAGCTTCTTTGTAGTATCAATCAAATACTGTGTATCAGTTTCAAAATGAGTCATGACTATCTCCTAGTTTTGTGGATGGGTGTAAAGCTCTACCAGGTGCTCCAGCATGTCAACCATACCCTCAAGCTCGGGGACAGGAACAAATTCTCTGACGCCGTGAGCGTTGTAGTAGCAGGCAGAGAGATTGGCGCATGGGAACCCTCTAAAGGAAAGTTGGGATCCGTCGGTGCCGCCACGCATTGGAATGCAGGTCATCTCTACGCCGACCTTCTCGTATGCAGTGCGTGCATTCTCGATTAAGTGCGCATACTCAGGCTTTAATACGATGTCAGCCAAGTTGTGATACTGGTCGTGAATCTCAACGGAAAGTACCTCAGAGCCAATCTGCTTGTTTACATACGCTGCAGCATCAACCATCAACTGCTTACGGCGCTCAACCTTTGCCTGGTCATGGTCTCGAATAATGTAATCAGCGCGAGCAGACTCGCAATCACCGTTGACGCGCTCCAGATAGAAGAAGCCATCATAGCCCTCAGTGAACTCAGGACGTTCCGCAGGTGGAAGCAACTCGTGGAAGCGCATAATTGCCTCGGATGCATTGATCATCTGGCCTTTTGCAGTACCCGTGTGAACCGAAAGTCCGTGAGCACGCACAAACACCTCAGCAGCATTGAAGGTCTCGTAGCAGAACTCGCCAAAGGGACCACCGTCAATGGTGTAACCATACGCAGCACCAAAAGCGTCAAGATCCAGAAGAGCTGCGCCGTGGCCAATCTCCTCATCAGGAACAAACGCAAGTGCAATACGCGGGTGCTTAAGCTCTGGATGCTCTTTGTAGCGAGCGAGCAAGCTGACCAGCATGGCAATGCCAGCCTTGTCATCGCCGCCAAGCAGTGAGGTGCCATCAGTAGTAACCAGCTGCCAGCCAACCATGTGCTCAAGCTGAGGATTAGTCTCCGGGCTAATATAGACCTCTCTGCCCTCACGATCAGAACCAACTACTAGCTTGCCGCCCTCATACGTAACAACCTGAGGATGAACGGGGTTACCCCAAGACTGCCAAGCCGTATCAATGTGGCAGCAGAAACCAAGAGTTGGAAGGTCCTCCAAACCCTTGCTTGCTGGCCAGTGAGCAACCACGTAGGCGTGCTCATCAACGGTTACATTCTCTGCGCCAAGCTCACGAAGGTCAGCTGCAACAACCTCAGCCATCTGGTGCTGAGACTCAGTTGAAGGAACCGTATCTACCGTCAGCGGATTAGACTGAGAAGAAACCTTACAATACGCAATAAATCTATCTAGAACGTCACTCATAAAACTCCCTTACAAAAAACTGCGCTAACCAAATAGTTAACGCAGTTTAGAGTATCAATGTATTAACGAGAAGACCGTGAGGCTCGTGAAGCTGTAACAAAGGATTTCCAAAGTTCGCAATCAGCCTTGCTGTAATGCCATCCATACTCTGGATGCCACTGTACGCCTAAGGCAAACGTCTTCCCCTTGACCTCAGCGCCTTCAATAATGCCGTCTGACGCATAGGCAACTACCGTAAGTTCAGAAGACACCTTTCGGAGTGCCTCATCGTGATATGAATTTGCCTGAATGTCCTCTACCTGGCCCAAGGCGTTGTATAGCAAAGAGTCTTTTTGAACATGAACAGCATGAGCTGGATGATACAGATTTGCTGAATGAGTCCAGAAAGTATGATTTTCTGCTGGCTCCATGGTATGCAGATCTTGTACAAGCGTACCGCCCAGCACAACATTTAAAAGCTGAAGGCCACGGCAAATAGCAAGTAAAGGTTTATCTGCAGCAAGTACCTGCTTTACCAGCTCAAACTCAAGCGCATCTCGTATAGGACACAAACGATTAAGGTCGCGTGGTTCTTCTCCCCAATTGCGAGGGTCAACATCATGACCACCAGTGAGGCAGAAGCCGTCACACATCTCAACAAACTGACCAATAACTTCTGGATCTTCTGTTAAAGGCATCATGATTGGAATGCCGCCAGCTGCAAGAATGGCATCAAACTGAATTTGTGATACAGAAGCAGAATCAGAAAAATTTTCTTCAGGCATCCAACGAGGGGTTACACAGATAAGAGGACGCTCAGAAGC
>NZ_CAUUSI010000022.1:0-14075 GCF_963547875.1 Lancefieldella parvula | reverse complement strand
GGCGTTTGGCGCAAGCTCCAGAATGCGAGGAACGCTGCCGGAGTGGTCCATCTCGATGTGGTTGCAGATCAGAACATCAATCTTTGCTGGATCGATGATGCTCTTAATGCGCTCGACCAGCTCCTCGGAGAATGGGCGCTTGACGGTGTCAATGAGCGTGACCTTCTCGTCCAGGATAAGGTATGCATTGTAGGTGATGCCCTGCTCAGTGGTGTAGCCGTGGAACTCGCGAGCGTTCCAGTCAAGGGCGCCTACAAAGTAGACATCGGGTTTGATTTCGACAGAACTAAGCATGTGTCCTCCAAAGACCACAGTGCGAAAATTTGACACTACAAGAATATCATTTGCTGGCTAGTGAATGTATGTTCACGTAAACTTTCCAGAAGTTGTCCGAATCTAAATTCTTTCCGTGCTGGAATCTAGATTTTCACTTTGTCCGAATCTAAATATTTTCTTTGCTGTTATGTTCTTTTGACAGTGTTACCATAATTTACATAGGTCTAAAACGTATCCGGAGAGGGGAACCTATGAAAATGCTACGCGCAATGCGTGAGCCACTGAAGTATGTTCAGGGCAAAAATGCTTGTCTCGAGTTCGAAAAAGAGATGGGCTACATGGGAAAGCGCTTCCTGTTTGTTTGCTCTAACAGCGGCTACAAAGCAACCCACGACATGATCGAGCAGAGCTTCGAGGGCAAGGGTGACTATTACCGTCGCTATGAGGTCTTCGGTGGCATCTCTTCCAACGGCGAGATTAACCGCATGAAGGCTATCGTCGAGGAGGACAACATCGACGTAGTCGTCGCTATCGGCGGCGGCAGCGCTGTTGACACCGCAAAGGCAACCGCATATTACGCTGGTAAGCGCATCGTTATTCTTCCTACCGTTGCAGCTACCGACGCTCCATGCACCGGCCTCTCCGTTATTTACAACGATGACGGTTCCTTTGACAAGTACCTCTTCTACCCACAGAACCCAGATGCAGTTATGGTCGACACCCAGATCATCGCTAACGCACCTGTTTCCTTCCTGGTAGCAGGCATGGGCGACGCACTGGGCACCTACTTTGAGGGCCGCGCATCCATCCGCACCGAGTCTCCTTCCCTCGAGGGAACCGGCATTACCCGCGTTGGTATGGCAATTGCTAAGGAGTGCTACCTCACCCTTCGCGATTACGGTTCACAGGCAATTAAGGCTTGCGAGAACAACGTTGTAACCCCAGCTCTTGAGGCTATCTGCGAGGCAACTGTCTACATGAGTGGTGTCGGCGCTGACAACGTCAACTGCGCAGCAGCTCACTCCTTCTACAACGGCCTCACCTCTCTTGGTGGCCACAGCGCACCTCACGGCAACTGCGTTGCTTTTGGTACCCTGGTCCAGCTTGTTCTTGAGGGCGTTCCTCAGGAGGAGTTCGACGAGGTCCAGGACTTCTGCCTTGAGGTTGGTCTTCCAACTACCCTCGAGGAGGTTGGCATCACCACTGACGAGCAGATCAAGAAGATCGCTGAGGCTGCTTGCGTTCCTGGCGAGACCATCCACAACCTTGCTGGCGACGTCACTCCTGACGAGCTCTATGCAGCTATCGTTCAGGCTGACGCTATGGGCCGCGCTCTTAAGGCTTAAGCTTCCAGCTGCAGGTTGCGACGCGACAACGCGGTGCAACGGCACATTTGCTTGAAACAGAAGAGGGACCGCAGGTGCGGCCCCTCTTTTTTGTTGCAGTTTTGATGTGATGGCGAGAAATGCGGACAATGGCGCCGGAGCTGCGACGCACCACCTACAGACCCAGCACCTGCTTAACGTCTGCGGCAATAAGCTCGGGATCCAGATGACTTTCTCGCATAAGACCCGCGATGTTGACGCGGTCGTAGAAAGCCTTCTTGACGCCATAGTTCAACACGCGTGCGGAAGAAGTTCCCAGGTAGCTAGCTATATTTTGTCCCCAGCCACCCTCGATGATGCCGTCCTCAATAGTTACGATGACGTCATGGTCTTTTACCAGGTTGTCGAGCAGATTCTGGTCAACGCCCGAGGCAAAGTATGGCTTGACCAGCGTGGCTTCAATTCCCAAGGTAGAGCTGAGGGCCTCAACGGTTTTCTCGCCAAGGTCGTAGAAATCGCCCAGGGCAAAAACGGCCACCTTGGAGCCCTCGCGCGTGACCTCGTAAGTGTTGAGGGCGTCAAAATTTGTGCGGACGGGCCCCTCGGCATGGACCACAGGACCGGAAGGAATTGCGATGTAGACAGGGTGTTTGTCCTGGTCAAGCGCCCAGTCGAGCATGGCGATATACTCCTCGGCGTTGGATGGCGCGAGGTACACCATGTTAGGAATGTTTGCGATCATGGAAATGCTGCTGAGGCCTTGGTGGGTGGCGGCCATCAAACCGCTAATAGAGCCGGATCCCACGATAACCGCAGGATTCTGGTTGAGCGCCAGGTCCTGAGTTAGCTGGTCGTAGGTGCGCTGGATGAAGGTTGCACTTGAGCCCCAAACTACATGTGCGCCCGCGTGAGCCGCACCGGAAGCCATTGCAACTGCAGTTTCTTCGGCAATGCCCACGTCAAGGTAGTGCTTACCTAGCTCTTCTCGACGTTCCTGCGTAAGACCAAGCAGGCCAGGAACAGCCGACATAAGCACCAAGAACTTTGGGTCAGTCTTTGCGCGCTTGAGGGCATACTCTGCAAAAATGCTGGCATACGACTCGGAAGAACCGGATGCAGGGCTCTGACCAGTCTGGATGTCAAACGGCATGTGCCAGTGCCACTTCTCCTTGTTTGCCTCCGCGGGAGTGTAACCCTTGCCCTTGAGCGTATTGATGTGGACCACGACCGGATGGGTTGAGCCTTTTACCTGCTCAAATGCGGCGATAAGAGCCTCGATGTCGTTACCGTCATTGACATACAGGTAGTCCAGGCCCATCGATTTGAAGAGGTTATTCTCGGCAACTCCGTTGGTGCGACGCAACTCAGCAAACTGGTCGTACATGCCACCGTGATTCTCGGCGATGGACATCTGATTGTCGTTGAAGACGATGATAAAGTTGCTGTTCAGCTCGCCGGCAACGTTCAAGCCCTCAAGCGCCTCGCCACCGGACATGGATCCGTCGCCGATAACTGCGATAATGTTCTCCTTGCCGCCTATGATGTCGCGAGCCTTTGCCAGGCCAAGCGCCAAGCTGATTGACGTGGAAGTGTGGCCGATTTTGAAGAGGTCGTGCGGGGTCTCGGCGGGATCAGTGTAAGGAGACACCGAGTCGTAAAGCGCAGGATCCATGTATGCCTGCTTGCGGCCGGTGAGCATCTTGTGGGGATACGTCTGGTGCGAGACGTCGTAAACGATATGGTCAACGGGCGAATTGAACACGGTATGAAGCGCGATAGTTGCCTCGACAATGCCAAAGTTTGGACCAAAGTGGCCGCCGTGCTTTGACTCCATGACCAACAAGTTGTCGCGAATCTCCTGCGCAAGTACCGCACGAGCCTCTGCGTCCAGCTTCTTTACGTCTTCTGGTCCATTGATATTCTCTAGGTACATGTGCGACCTTTCTTTAATTGATTTGTTTCAAATACGTACCCAGATGGGCAATACATGATACTGACGGGCGTAAAATAAGCCACATGAGTAAGTGGGGCACGTTAGAAGCTTGTATCCGCGGTCAACCATATCGTACGGGCAACATCATTAATTACTTGCACTGTTTTGCTGATGGCCGAACACACCTATGTCAGATAATCTGTCAAAAAGACGTATACATGACGCCGAAAATAGGCTAGGCATGCAGAATATCTTCATTTGGTGTGTAATATGCCCGCAATTGTGCAGATTATCCGACTTAGGTGTGTTCCTTAGATACGGAATTTACCGATGGTTAAATTCCTTATATATGTCTATTCATTATTCAGCATATTAATTGAAGTTTATGCATAGAAATGTATACCGGGTATTGGTGCTCTCTAAATGTCAAACAATAAGCCCCAGTCGTCCGATTATCTTGACTAGAAACATGACAGTTCTTCAGCGAGGCGAGGCAAAGCTGCACCATTTTGTACGCCAAGCCTAAAAGCCGGCGCCCAACCGCATTACAGGAACGCAAAGAACCCTCGCACCTGAAAGATGCGAGGGTTCTTGCTTGAAACTCATTATCTACCTGCGGCGCCGCGCTCGCGGCGCGTGCTGCGCCCGACGTACCTGCAGGTTAGCGCTCGCCGGCGGCGCGACGCTCGGCGTACTCGGCAGCAAGACGAGCCTGGATGTCGTGTGGCACCTGCTCATATCCTGCCAGCTCAACGGTGTACTCGCCCGTTCCACGCGAGAGGGACCTCAGCCTTGTAGCGTAATCAGTAACCTCTGCGTATGGAATCGTGGCCTTAATGGTGGTTTCACCAGCGGAAACGCCGGTGCCGGAAGACATTCCCTCAACGCGACCGCGGGAAGCGGAGACGTCGCCCATGACGGAACCTGCGTAGCTGTCTGGAACGGTAATCTCCAGGTGAGCCATAGGCTCCAAGAGAACGGGTTCTGCCTGGTCAACAGCCTTCTGGAAACCAATGCGAGCAGCGGTCTTAAATGCCATCTCGTTGGAGTCGACGGGGTGGTAAGAGCCCTCGTAAACAGCAACTTTAACGTCAATCATAGGATAACCAGCCAAAACGCCTTCGCGCATGGTCTCCTGGACACCCTTATCAATAGCGGGGATGAAGCCGCGTGGAATGTGGCCGCCAACAATCTCGTCCACAAACTCGTAGCCTGCATCTGGGTTTGGCTCGATGCGCAGCCAGCAGTCGCCGTACTGGCCAGAGCCGCCGGTCTGCTTCTTGTGCCTACCCTGAGCGCTTGCAACTCGACGGATCGTCTCGCGATATGGGATGCGAAGCGCAACCTTATGTGCGGAAACGCCGGCTCGCTGCTCAAGACGCTCGAGAAGAACGGCTACTTGTGCCTCGCCGATTGCAGAAACAATGGTCTGGCCGGTGTCCTCGTCACGCTCAACCTTAAGAGTTGGATCGGCGTCGGCGGCCTTCTCCAGGAACGCGAAGAGCTTGCCCTCGGTACCGCGCTCATCAGGCTCAATAGCCGTGCGATACAGGGAGTTGGGGAACCTGAACGCGGCAGCCTCAACCTTACCGGTAACGGAGAGCGTGTCGCCCGTCATGGCCTCGAGCTTTGGAACTACTACGATGTCGCCGGCTGCAGCGGTGCTGACGTCAGCCGTGTCTTTGCCGCACATACGATACAGGTGAGAAAGGCGCTCGGGCTTGCGTGTACGAGCGTTGATAAGCTCGGAACCTGCAGAAACAGTACCTGCAAGCACCTTTACAAAGGTAAGCTTGCCGTTCTGTGGATCCTGCAGCGACTTGAAGGCAAACGCAACGGGGCGCTCGTCATCAGGGGAAATATCAAGCTGCTCGCCGTTCACCAGCGGAATGCGGCCAAAGTCTGACATAGTTGGGAACCAGCCATCAACTGCATCAAGCAGGGAGATAACGCCCTCTTCGCGGACACAAGAACCGGAGAAGACAGGAACAAAAATGCGCTCCATAAGGGCCTTACCCAGCAGGCCCTCAAGCTCTTCCTGCGTAATCTCTCCGCCCTCGAGGTAGCGCATCATCAGCTCATCGTCGGCCTCAACAACCAGCTCGGTCAGAGCGGCGCGGGCAGCTTCTGCCTCTGCTTGGAACTCGGCAGGAATATCGGTGACCTCAGGCTTGCCGTCTACCAGCTTACGAGCCTTCTGATGGACAACGTCAATGATGCCGGAGAATGCCTCGCCAGAACCCATGGGAATGGTCACTGCACCAAGCGAGGAGCCAAAACGATCCTGGAGCATAGCCATCGCGGTCTCGTAATCTGCATCAGGGCGATCCAGGCGGTTGATAAACAGTGCACGGCAGAGAGACAGGTCCTCGGCAGCAAACCAAAGCCTGGTGGTGATAGTGCCAGGTCCACTAGCTGCATCAACAACAAACAGCGCAGTCTCAACAGCGCTCATTGCCGAATAGGCGTCACCCACAAAGTCAGGATAGCACGGTGCGTCAAGCACGTTAATGCGTGTATTTTCCCAGGTAATTGGTGCGATAGTAGTAGAGATAGAGAATCCGCGCTCTGACTCTTGTGAATCGTAATCAAGCGTGGGCTTTGTGCCTGCGTGGCCGCCTAAACGAGTGGTTGCACCCGTCAGATGCAGCATTGCCTCGGCAAGCATGGTTTTGCCCACGCCACCTTGGCCCACCAGGACCACATTCTTTACCTTAGAAACATTTTTTTCGGCCATGATGCCTCCTCTGACTGCGGCAAGCAGCCGAGAAGGTCAGCCGATAGTACGCGCCCGAGTCTAGCGCGATATGCCTCGGCCCTTCCTGCTACTTACCGAACAAGAAAACCTCTAGCCACCCTACCGTACCGCAAAGCACAAAAAGAGACACCCACCATTCGATAAACGACATACGGTGGGTGCCTCAAAGTTTCTTCTCGACAGAAGAATTTGTGATGTTACCGCAGGTAGATGCCATGGAATTCCATGGGGCCGACGCAGCGCATCACAAAAGTTAGATTCTAACTCCTCGGTGAACGGTGTTGTTAAAGATCAGGTAGCCGATAATTGCGTTCACCAGCGACAGCGTGACAAAGATAATGTTTGGCAGCGTCTCGTTAATCACGCCCGTTGACGAGCTAAATGATTCGATAACCGGAACAATCATCATCATGAACGTTCCACCGATGACAAACATGGAGCCCAGCGTGCCCGCAAGAGAAGATACGGTGACCGAAAGGCTTCTCTTGGTGATATCGATGACAGAAGTCCAGTCAAAGTTTGGTCGGCGAATATCAATGGCCAGGCCAACGTTAGACACCAGGAACACAATGCAGAGCGGCAGAATGACGTTTCTCAACGCCGTTTCAATGGTGATGTGACCAGGAATCAGGAAGAAAATCTGAGTCACAACACTAAAGATGAGCACGTAAAGCATGTTCACGGCAATCTTTGCGCCAAAAATCTGCTTTGAAGATACAGGCATAGTTGCCATCAGCCAGTTTGAGCGGCCTTCCAGCGAATATGAAATGGCAGCAGAGTTGGCAGCGCAGAACATCGAGGTGCCAAACCAGGTGGTTACCATGCCAAAGATGGTTCTTGCCAAAGGTAGATAGCGCGGAACCTCGGATGCAGGAACAAAGTAGGCCACGATAGACGACGTGCTAAAGAACAGAGAAATAAAGGCGAGAATAACCATCAACAAGCAGCCAAAAAGCATGTTTATAAAGACTGCTGGATAACCCGTGATGGTTTGAATCTCTTTTCTAATCAGAGCAACAAAAGGCGTCGCGGACTTGGTGGAAATCTGTTTGGTAGTGAACTTCTTCTGAACCTTATCCTCGCTTACCAGCGCATTAATGCGGTCGTTGAAGCGAGAAATAATTGCCACGATTGCCGCAGGAGCTCCAACAGAGACCAGCGCAAACAGCAAGAAGCTAACAAGGGAACCAGAATTAAAGAAATCCGCAATCCACAGTGATGGAAGATAAACTACGCCAACTGAACTTGCAACGTTAAAGACGGTATCACGGAAGTTATCCACCACACCTGGGACAAACTTGTCCGCGTTGAAAGATACCGTAAAGATAAAGAACAGATACGCGACCATAAAGAAAAGGCCAAAAACGCCGCCAATGACCATTCCCAAGTTCTTAAAGTGCAGTTTTGCAGCAAGGGCTGCAACCGCAAAAGCCAAGAGAATTGCAGCAGAAACTGCAAGGTTAGGTCCAAGAAGAAGCGCAAACAAAGCGCCAATCAAACGTGGAAGCGTGACTGCCTCAAAGCTAAAGTAAGCCAAAAAGACTGGCAGCATAATGGTGATAGACCAGATACCCTCTGCAGCATAAAGAGCAGCTACGCGAGAATAGATAATGGTGCTCTTTTTGATTGGCAACGACATGATAAAGTCGTAATCCTTGTACGCAAAAAGCACGCCATTGGCCTTTACAAACGTCAAAATAATACCAGGTAGAGCGCCAACAAGAATTCCTACCAGAGGAAGCAGCCTTGTGAAGCCAGCAATGGCTAGAGTTGTAGCAATGCCGTAAATGTAAACCATCATGAAGAGCGTGCCAACAACTACAAAAATACCACCGACAATAGGCAGAGCGTTTGCGCCAACCTTTTTCTCAAAATTCTTTCGAGCACCTATAACCTGCGTAGTCCAAATCATGGTGATCTGAACCTTAAGCAGCATCCAAAACACTTTGAGATTGGAAGGCAGTTTGAGCTCAGAGCGATCGAGAACAGGAACTTGACCAGCACTTACTTGAGCTGGAATAAAGACATCTCCTGATAGTTGCAGGTTCTGCTCAGGCACATCGGGGCGCTGAGGAGCCTGTGGAACATTGTTTGCCATGACTAGTTCTCCTTAGGGAAGGAGGGAGGAACTGGAGCACCTGGAGGCACTGGTGCGCCAGGCACGGTTGGTGCTGCAGGTGCTGCTGGAGCCGCAGGTGCGGCGGGCGCTGCAGGTGCGGCGGACGCTGCAGGTGCTGCTGGTGCTGCAGGCGCGGCTGGGGCTGCAGGTGCGGCTGGTGCTGCTAGTGCGGCAGGTGCGACGGGTGCTGCTGGTGCTGCTGCGGGCGCGGCGGGTGCAGCCGCTACAGGTGCGCCAGGAATGACTGGCTGAACAGCGGCACCGTCCTTTGTAGTAGCCATATCCTGAGCAATCTCGGCAGAAACGCCAGGAGCGCCAGCTTCAAGACCAAGGAAGACTTCCTCAAGAGAAGCATTGCCTCGAATCTCGTCCGTTTTACCTGCAGCAAGAAGCTTGCCCTGACGAATAATTGCAATTTTATTGCAGAGTTTCTCGACAACCTCAAGAACATGTGACGAGAAGAACACGGCAGATCCGCGGTCGGCAAGCTCGTGCAGCATCTTCTTCAACTCGAAGCTTGCTGCTGGATCCAGGCCAACAAATGGCTCGTCCAAAATGATGAGCTTTGGCTCGTGGAGCAGGGCGGAAATCAGAACCAGCTTCTGCTTCATGCCGTGAGAGTAGCTGCCAATAGCATTTGCCAGGGAATCAGTGATGCCCAAGCGGTTGGCCAACGTAGTAATGCGCTCGACGCGGTTCTCTGCAGGAACGCCAAAGATGTCACTGACGTAATTGAGGTACTTAATGCCGCTCATGAACTCGTAAATGTCTGGGTTATCTGGGACGTAAGCGATGACCTGCTTTGAGCCAACAGGGTCAACCAGCACATTCTTTGAATCCACAAAAATGACGCCGCCCTCAAATGGCTGAGCACCAACGATAGACTTGATAAGCGTGGTCTTACCTGCGCCGTTGTGGCCGATAAAACCGTAGATGTCGCCAGGCATAACGTCGAGCGAAAGGTCAGAAACAGCTACCTTGGAGCCATACTTCTTGGTAAAGTGCTGGACGCTCAACACGGGAACAACCTCGCCAGGAGCCGCTGGTGTTGGGGCTGCTGGGGCTGGGGCCGGTGCGGGAGAAGCCGCAGACACAGGCGCAGCGGCAGCTGCAGGTGCGGCTGGTGCGGCTGACGCGGCGGGAGCCGCAGGAGCAGCAGGAGCAGCGGGAGGTACGGGAGCGTTAGGAACAGGTGGCTGTGGAATATTGTCGGCCATGTTAGTTTCCTTCTTCCAATTTATCTATCTTGTTCACACGAGTGTCTTGAACTTTTGGAGAGCGCTTTGCCCTTCTCAGAGCATCGCGCAAAATCCATTCTACCTGAGCGTTAGTTGAACGCATGTCATCTTGCGCCCAGCGTTCAACCGCCTCCCAGACTTCTGGAGCTACACGAAGTGGATATTGTTTGCGAGGTGCCATGGGTTTCTCGCCATGCTTTACTGCTGCAAGGAACCGGTATTAAGCACAGGCTGAGCCTCGGACTCGCCGCAGAGAACAACCATGAGGTTGGAAGCCATGACAGCCTTGCGGTCCTCGTCAAACTCAACGACGCCATTCTCGGAGAGCTGGGTGAGAGCCATATCAACCATGGAAACGGCACCCTCGACGATCTTCTTACGTGCAGCGATGATTGCCTCTGCCTGCTGGCGGCGGAGCATTGCCTGCGCAATCTCAGGAGCGTAGGAGAGATGCGTGAGGCGAGCGTCGTCAACGGTGATACCAGCGACGGAAAGGTTGCGGCTCAGCTCAGACTGAAGCGCCTCGGAGACTTCCTCGATGTTGGAGCGCAGAGTAATTGCGGTGTTGGACTCGGACTCGTCCTCCATGTGGTCGTAGCTGTAGATGCTCGCGACATGCCTAAGCGCGGTCTCTGCCTGCATAGTAACGTAGCTGTCGTAGTCGTCGACGTCAAAAAGAGCCTTTGCGGTATCGCTCACGCGCCAAACAACAACCTCTGCGATCTCGATTGGGTTACCCATGCGGTCGTTGACCTTGAGGACGTCGCCGTTCAGCGTGCGAGCACGAGTGGAAATGATGGAGGTGTGCACGTTTACACTGGGAGTAACGCCTGCAGCGAGAGAAGAGAGGTCACCCACGTTTGTAGAAAGGGTCTTGGCGTAGTAAGGATTTGCCCAACGAAGGCCCTCGTCCTTAACGGTGCCAATATACTTACCAAACAGCACGCAAACCTTTGCCTGACCAGGCTGAAGACTGAATAGTCCGCTCGAAACAAACAAACCTGCAAAGAAGAATACCAGCGCACCAATGATGCTTGGGAACGATGGGTCCAGGCGAGGATTTCTGTCTGCAGCGATAGCGCTGAGTACAAAATTAGCCAAAAACAGGGCTGCAACTGCAAAAAGAGCAATGGTAATCAGCAGGAACAGCCAACCACTCTTGGACTTAATGATTTTCTCGGTGCTCATAAGATCTCCTTTGTGACAATGAGCTTTCTGTTGGCATCATTGTGATATCACATTGATTACAAGTCAATAGAAATTTTTATTTAAATGTTGTTCAAAAATCGCAGGTAAGGCGGTAGTTTTGTTGGCCTCGGCGCGCGGCGAGAGGTGAGCGGTGAGAAAAACGCTTGATGCGGCGCATGGCGAGAAGTTCGTCTCTTCGAGAAAAGTAACCGATCTGTAAGGCTTGGACTAAGCGCGCCTGATTTCTGCAAAGAATCTGTAACGTTTGCCTGAAAACATCAAAGAATCGGTGGATTCTGCCTGATTTCATCAAAGAATCTGTGTCCCAAACACAGATTCTTTGCACTTTTCAGGCAGACCTTTCGTGACGTAACTTTTGAATCCGAGGTTAGTTTCATGAGCACTCTTATGGAGCCTGATTTTCTCGCCATGTCTGAACGATTTGCCGGAAAAGTGCACCAAGTCTGAGCTATTTGCCGGTTTTGCTCGCCATGTCTGAGCTGTTTTACTCAGACTTGATGCGGTTTTCAGGCTCATAACTAGAGGCAATCAAAAGATGGTGGAGAATAGCTCGGTTGCACAAAAACACACCTCGGGAGAAGCCCCCAAGGTGTGTTCGGTGTGCACTATTACCTGGTCACAGCTTGCAGCGCGATTTGACTCGCAGCCACGACCAGCACGGCGTGCGTCACGCTAGTCAATGCGAGCGTCTACCTCAAGCCAGCCGAGCTGCTCAATGTTGCCCTTGACATGCTCGCAAGACTTGCGCCATGCCTCAATCTCGGAGTCGGAGAGCTCGGGCACAAAGACCTTCTCGACACCATTGGCGCCGATAACCGCAGGAAGTGAAGAGTAGAAGCCAGAAACGCCATACACGTCGTTGAGCAGCGTGGAGACTGGCGTGATCAGCTTGGTGTCGTGGACAATGGCCTTGATGACCTCGACAGCTCCGTTTGCAATCGAGTACTCGGTGCACTGCTTACCGCTGTAGGTAACGTATCCGCCCATGCGACCAGCCTGCTCAAGCTCTGGGAGGTCAAAGGTCTTGCCTGTCTGAGCTGCAACTTCGTCGAGGGTGAGGCAGCCAATGGAAACGTGCGACCAGCAAGCAAACATGCCGTTGCCGTGCTCGCCGAGCATCCAAGCGTTGATGCAAGATGCTGGATAGCCGGTAGCGCCGGAAAGCGCATGGCGAAGTCGAGCGGAATCCAACGTGGTACCGGAGCCGATAACCTTATTTGGATCAGCGCCGGTCAGATACTGGAGCTCAGTGGTAACAACGTCGCAGGGGTTTGCGATGTTGACCCAAACGCCATCGAAGCCTGCGTCTGCAATGCGCTTAGCGAACTTCTTGGCCTCGTCAGTGGTGACGAAGAGCTCACCATCACGACTACCTGCTGCAGCCTCAATGTGGCCAGCAGCATTAACAATAATGTCGCAACCAGCAAGCTCCTCATAACGGTCATCAAGCTCATAGACGCGAGCAGGGTGTGGATAAAATGGCATTGCGTCCAGCAGGTCGTTTACCTGAGCCTTGCAGAGGACCTCATTTGTGTCGCTAATGTAGAGCTCAGTTGCAAGTCCCTGGTAAAGTAGGGCGTTTGCAACATGTGCGCCAACATGATTAGCGCCGATAATACCAATTTTGCTGATGAGAGCCATAGTCCACCTCTTTTGTCTCGCCAAAATACTGTGCCTGTTAGCTTAACGGTTTTCTAGACAAACGGGAAACGATACAAAAAATGAAACATATTAGATACAACAATCCCCTCAACGTGCCATTTAAGCCCGCAAACGGTATAGTAGTAACCCAAGATTTGGAGAGGAACTATGGGATACAAGACACCAACATGCTCTATTGCGCGTAGCTGCGGAGGCTGTGAATGGCTTTCGGTCCCCTATCCTATCCAACTTAAGCGCAAGCAAGCGCAGGTAGAAGAACTTCTCGCCCCGCTGGCAAGCATCAATAACGTAACTATCGAGCCCATCCGCGGAATGGATGAGCCTCTGGCGTATCGCCACAAGGCGGCAACGCCATTTGCTCCGGGCAAGGGCCGCACGGTTCGCTCCGGTTTTTACGCAAGCGGAACGCACAAGATTATTGCTTCAAAGGAATGCCTGGTAGAAGATGGTCGAGCTCGCGCTATCCTCAACGACGTGGCCTATCTTGCCGGCCAGTTCAACATTCACGCCTACCAGGAGGATCGCGGCAAGGGAGCACTTCGCCATGGCGTGGTTCGCTGCGGATATGCCACCAACGACGTCATGCTGGTACTGGTGGTCAACGGCCAGCACCTGCCTCATGAGCAGGAGTTTATTGCTGCGCTTCGTAAGGCGCACCCCGAGCTGACCAGCATCTTCTTGAACGTCAACCAGAAGCGCACCAACGCAATCTTGGGGCGAGAAACCCGTCTGCTTTGGGGTTCAACATCTATGAGCGATAGGCTTTTGGGCTGCACGTTTGAGATTGGCCCAACCAGTTTCTACCAGACCAACCCTCAGCAAACTGAGGCTCTCTATCAGTTGGCCATCGACGGTGCACTTTCTGGCTCCGAGAAGGGCAGCACTGCGCAGGACAGCACTACGCTGACCGACGCCTCCGTGCAAGCAGCAACCTCTGTTCAAGCCAGCAACCTGCGAGTTCTTGACGCTTACTGCGGCACAGGAACCATTGGACTTTGCTTGGCGCACGCCGCCGAAGCTCAGGGCATCAACCTCTTGCTCACTGGTGTTGATCAGGTTGAAAACAATATTCAGATGGCTCGCAGAAACGCTCGAAACAATAAACTTGATGCTGAGTTTATCTGCGACGATGCCACTCGCTACATGCAAGCTTTAGCAAAAGAAGGTCAGAACTTTGACGTTATTATTCTTGACCCGCCTCGTGCAGGTTCAACGCCCACCTTCCTTAAGGCAACAGCTCAGCTAGCTCAGAAGAAAATCGTATACGTGAGCTGCAACGTTGTGACACAAGCCAGAGATCTCAAGGTTCTTCTCGACAGCGGGTTTGCCATTGAGCGCGTGACTCCTGTGGACATGTTCCCTCATACCAAGCACGTTGAGACGGTAGCACTTTTGTCCAAACTCGATGTCGACAAGCATATAGATGTTAAAATTAAGCTTGATGAGCTTGATTTGACAAGTGCCGAAAGTAAAGCGTCTTATGCACAAATTAAGGAAAGAACTTAAGATGACAACTCTTATTAAACATAAACGTGTAGAATTTTCAGAACTTTTT
>NZ_CAUUSI010000021.1:0-15789 GCF_963547875.1 Lancefieldella parvula | reverse complement strand
CAGTCAAGCTGCTGCTCAGGCAGTAAGGTGCCTGGTAGTTGACCTGCCAGGCACGTATAGCTGCAGCCGGGCGTACGGCTAGACGTGCCTGTTCAACGCCCGATTACAGGCACCTCGCATAGCGAGAAGATCTTGGAGCTCCAAGGTTTTCTCGCTTTTTTGTTGTCGCAAGCCTGGGGCGTGCTGTTGGGGCGCGGAACCCGGGACGCGCGGCGTGTCAGCGCGCAAACGCGCAGCTACAGCGACATTGGCCAATCTTGACTAGCTACGCAGACGACAAGCGAGCCGTCGGGAGTCTGCGCCTCGGTGAACGCGTCGTTGAGAGGCTGCGCGCCAACTGCTTCTGCAAGTGTTTTCACGGCGACGCTTGGACGGTTATTCTCGTGAGAGAGGTGCATGCCAACCACGCAACGCGTATTTGGGCCTACGAGCTGCGACAACGCCTGCGCAGTGTACTCGTTTGACAGGTGACCGGAGTCTCCGTGGACTCGCTGTTTGAGCACGTACGGATAAGGACCTGTGAGCAGCATATGCTCATTATGGTTGGACTCGATAGCAAGAATGCGCACGTCAGAGAGGCACTCGAGAGCCTTGGGCGTCAAAATACCCGTGTCGGTGCAATAGCCCACGGAGTCCACGATGCGTCTATCAGGACCAGCGAGATAATCAAAGCGCATGCCCATAGGCTCGCAAACATCGTGCGAGGTGGGGAAGGTGCTTACCTCAATGTCTGGAGCGGCATCAATATGGACAGAACCTGCCTGGTCAACAAGGGTAAAGGTGACGTTGGAACAGGGCTTTCTTGAAAGTACGGCAGCAGTTCCTGTTGTAGCGAATACGGGAACATCAAAAGTTTTACTGACTACCGAAAGACCCGAGACGTGGTCGGTGTGCTCGTGCGTAATAAAGATAGCTACGAGCTCGGACAGGTTAACGTTCAGTTCTTTAGACCGACGCAGAATTTCTTTTCTAGAGATTCCGCAATCAATCATAATGAGACCATCAGGCGTTTCTAGCAGGCTGCAGTTGCCCTTTGATCCGCTCGCAAGAATATGTAGGCGAAACGTGGGATTCATGAATTTCTTTCTACTGAGTAACTTTCGGGTATAACTGTAACAAACACACCGGACAGAAATTGGTGCTAAGTGCCATCCGTACACGCATACTTCAACAAAAAGAACACTCTCGTCGCAAAAGACCAGGCAGAAGGCTCGCGCCGAGGCCAGGCAGAGAACTCGCGACGTGGTCAGGCAGCTGCACCCGTTATCCTTATGGTCTCGGGCGGAGCCGACTCGATGGCGCTACTTCACATGACGGCAACGGAACCGATTGACCTTGGCGATGGCGCAGGTCTCGCGCGCGTTGCACAAGAGCGCCTGCATGTACTGCACGTAAATCATTTGCTTCGCGGCGAAGACGCAGACGCTGACCAGCACTTTGTTCAAGCAACTTGCGACTCGCTGGGCATTCCCTGTACCGTGCTTCGCGTGGACGTAGCAAAGCTTGCGCAGGAACGTGACGGCAACGTGGAAGAAATTGGTCGTCTGGTGCGGTATGACGCTGCGCGAGAACTCGCTCAAAAACTTTGCGCTGAACAGGGGGTTTCTCGTCAGAAGGCAAAGATTTTGACAGCACATACGGCTGACGATCGCGCGGAGACGTTCATGATGAACGTGATGCACGGGTCCGGCATGAGCGGCCTGGCGTCGATTCCTAGGCATCGCGGGTTGATTTATCGTCCGCTGCTCGACTACACGCATGACCAGCTCAAAGACTGGCTGAAGGCTCGCGGCCTGGACTGGCACGAGGATGCTACCAACACCGACACCCACTATCTACGTGCGTATATGCGCCACAACGTGCTTCCGCTTCTTAAGGCGAGAAACCCGATGTTGGTGCAAACGGTGTGCAAAATTGCAGATTTGATGACTGACGAAGACGATTATCTTGAGGCGAAGGCCGCTCGCAAGCTGAGGCAGATTACGCTGCGCAAGAGCGAGTCTTCGCTGGTACTTGACGCGTTGAAGCTGAGTTCTACTGACGTGGTGATTGCCCGTCGCGTGGTAAGGATTGTGGCTCGGCAACTAATCCCTGAGGCTTGGCTAGAGTTCAGACACGTAGATGTCGTGCTTGAAGCGGTTGCTGCGGGAGTTGGTGTGGCCAACCTGCCGCAGAACCTTGAGGCGCGTGTTCGTCTGGGCACCGTGACGTTCTCGTTCACGGGCGCCGCGAGGAGCGCGGGCGCTGCGAGCGCCGCGAGGGGCGCGGACACGGGCGCGGCAGCTGCGGTCGCGGCCAACGGCGAACCCGCAGCTGCGTCGCCTGCTGCAGCAACGTTTGGCGAGCACCTTGCGGTCCCGGGAACACTGGAGCTGGCAGACGGCCGAGTGCTTTCGGCGCGCATTCTCCCTGTGGAGCACGGCTTTGACGTCGTGTCCTATGCAACTGCGCATAGCCAGGAATGGTTGGGCGAGTCGGTTCTTCTCGACGCACGCGCCTGTGGGGTAGATCCGGTTCACGGCGGCAGCCTGTGGGTCTCGGGACCCGAGGCAGGGGATACTATGCAACCCCTGGGCATGCATGGGCAGTCAAAAAAGATCTCTGACCTGCTGGGCGAGGCAGGCGTTCCCGTTGAATCCAGGAGTATGATGCCTATTGTGCGCACAAATATTCGTGGACATGTAGTGTGGGTTTCGGGAATTCGTCCCGATGAACGAGTAAAATGTACGCAAGATACAAAACAGTTGCTAGAATTGAACATCTATTCTGGTCATAAGCCATTTGAGAGGAGCCAGTAATGGCGGAGCTTCACCCTGATATTGAAGAGATTCTACTTGACGAACAGGACATCAAGGACATCGTCAAGAAGGTGGGTGCGGAGATTACGCGTGACTACGCGGACAAGAACCCCCTGGTCATTGCTGTTCTTCGCGGAGCTGTTGTCTTTATGGCCGACATCATGCGTGCCATTGAGTGCCCGCTCTCCATCGACTTTATGGCTGTTTCCAGCTACGGCGACGGTGTTAAGAGCTCCGGCGTCGTGCGCATTGTAAAAGACCTTGATACCAAGATTGAGGGCCGCCACGTCATCATCGTTGAGGACGTCCTGGACTCCGGCCTGACCCTCTCTTACCTGGTCCGCATGCTCCAGTCTCGTAACCCCGCTTCCATTGAGATTGCTGCCTTCCTGGTCAAGGACATTGAAGGCAAGCGTCCAGCTATTGATCCTCGTTACGTGGGCACTCACGTACCCGACAAGTTTGTTGTTGGTTACGGCTTGGACTATGCAGAGCGCTACCGTAACCTGCCATTTGTTGGCGTTCTGAAGCCTTGCGTGTACGAATAGGCTGAAGTTACGCGGTCAAGCTCGCAGTGAAGTTACGCGGTCAAGCCACGCGGTTGAACTTGCGGCCACGCGGTCTGCTCTGTGGAATTTGCCGCAAGACCGTGCAATAGATACAAATTTGTTAAAACTTTTAAAGTTGGGCGAGAAGATTGATCTTCTCGCCCAATATGCTATCTATCAAAGGTTGTGTGAGGCCATATGTACCACAGCGTCATCCATGCCTCCAACCAACGTTTTACCAGGTAGATACTGTAGGCTTCGAGAGAATTGAGAAACCATGGTCAATCAGACAAGTCTTGCATATGGATCAGAAAAGTCTGCAATCCGTGAGATTGCAGGTTATGCGATGCAGCGTCGTGCTGAGATTGGCGCTCAGAAAGTGTTTGATTTCTCGATTGGCAACCCTTCCGTGCCTGCTCCTGAGTCTGTTCGTACCTCTATCGAGGCCGCCATGCAGCTGCCTCCACAGCAGGTCCACAGCTACACACCTGCAATCGGCATTCCCCAGGCCAGGGAGGCAATTGCTGCGTCGCTCCGACGTCGCTTTGGAGATCACGCAGCTCAGGCAGGCGATCTCATCTTGACTTGCGGAGCTGCAGCTTCCGTTTCTATGGCGCTCAATTCCATTGTTTCTCCAGGTGAAGAGGTTATTGTTATTGCTCCATACTTCCCAGAGTACCGCGTGTGGATTGACCACGCTCAGGCTACCTGCGTTGAGGTTTTGGCTGACGAGAAAACCTTCCAGATTGATGTTGACGCCGTTTGTGCAGCTCTTACGCCTAAGACTCGTGCGGTGATTATCAACTCTCCAAACAATCCTGTTGGTGCTGTGTATACCAGGGATAACCTTGATGCATTTGCCAATATGCTCCGCAAACGCTCCACTGAGCTGGGAACTGACATTTACGTCATCTCCGATGAGCCTTATCGCGAGATTGTTTTTGGCAACATTGAGGTCCCTTGGGTTCCTGACGTCTACGAGCGCACCATTGTGTGCTATTCCTACTCCAAGTCCCTCTCACTTCCTGGCGAGCGTATTGGTTGGGTGCTGGTTCCTGCTTCTAATCCGGAGCAGAAGGAGATTTACGCAGCTTGCGCGGGTGCCGCTCGACTGCTGGGTTTTGTGTGCGCGCCAGCGCTTTTCCAGCGCGTCATTATCGACTGTGTTGATGAGCCAGCTGATGTTGAGGCCTATGCAAAGAATCGAGAAGTTCTGACCGATGGCCTCACCAAGCTTGGTTACGAGTACATCCAGCCTGATGGTGCATTCTACCTGTGGGTTCGTGCCCCTGGTGGAGATGCTCAAGCATTCTGCGATGTGGCCAAGCAGTTTGAGCTGCTGCCTGTTCCATCCGACTCGTTCGGCTGCCCAGGTTGGCTGCGCGTGAGCTACTGCGTTGCGTACCAGACCTGCGTGGACTCGCTTGCTGCCTGGGAAAAGACTCTTGCTGCAATGAAATAAGCGCTGCAACAGGCGAGAAGATCACCTGAAGAGAGCCAGCCGTCAATGGCGAGAAAATCAATCGACCGCAAACGACAAAGTGAACTGCCTCCCATTTCTTGGACATAAGAAATAGGAGGCAGTTTATATGCGGGTGATTATGATTCTGTAGCGTGTTAGCGCCGGCTTTTAGGCCTGGCGCACAAAATAGTTCAGCTTTCTTGTGTTCTGCTAAAGAATTGACATGTTTCTAATTAAGATAGCCAGGCAGCTAGGCGGTCGCACTACCCGATATACATCTTTATGCATAAACTTCATCTAATATGCTTGAAAATGAATAGCGTCATATAAAATATTTAACTATAGGTAAATTCCGCACCTAAGGAACACACCTAAGTCGGATAATCTGCTCAGATGAGGGCATTTTACACATCTAATGACGATATTCTGCACGTTTGAGGTATTTTCAGCGTAATGTATACGTCTTTTTAACAGATTATCCGACTTAGGTGTGTTTTGAACTGCCTCCTATTTTCTCGTGTCCAAGAAATGGGAGGCAGTTCAAAGCCGCGCGGAAACGTGGCTTTGTTTCTTTATGCAATGTTGTTGTGAGCTGCGGCCGTTCGAACAGCGCGACGCCTTAGTTGCGGTGCTCGTGTCTGACTTAGTATCCCTGCTTAGAGGCTGGAATCTTAGCGTCAGCGATGGTGCCCAAAAACGTTTGGGCATCGCGACAAGCCATAAGCTCCTCAGGAAAATCAACCTCTTCAAGCAGCTTAATAACGGAGTGTGCATCAGCAATGCGGGTTGCAATGTGAGCATCTGAACCAAAAGAAATCTTACATCCCAGTTCAGCGCAGGTTTCTGCGATCACGCGACAACGCTCAATGGCAACCTCACGCTGACCTTCGTCGTGTGTAGCCTCGTTCATCTCGATGAGCTTGCCGCGATCGCGACACTCTCTGACCAGTGCCGGAACATCAAAATTTAAACCACTGCGGCCAAGGTGACCAAGAATCAAAACATGTGGATTATCTAGGGCATTTACATACATCTGGGTAATTTGCTTCTGTGAGGTGCCGGCCGCCCACTGCTTGCTGTGGATGCTAGCAACCGCATAATCGCAGGTACCCAGGATGTGCTCGCCAAGAATATGGGGTTGACGGAGTTTATCGCCATTAATGCCCTGGTCAAACGTAATATCGTAGGCAAACAGATTGCCCTCAAGGTCAACAATGTCCACTTCAGCGCCATGCAGCAGCCTGACGCCGTACCAGGTTTCTGGCCAAATGGCGGTGTTCATATAGAACTGGAAGTTCTTAATGGTCTGCTGGTCATACAGCATGGACGAGAAGTGGTCGGTGATTCCAAGCAGCTCATAGCCACGCTCAGAAGCTGCACGAACGTTCTCCTCAACGGTTGAATAGGCGTGCCTCGAGTACAGACTGTGAGTATGAACGTCGCAAGTAATGCGCATGACGTGCTCCTTTGAATCTCAATCGACAACTCTAGTTAATCATGGCCGCCATCATGAGGCAACCCTGGCGAGAAGACCGGTCTTCTCGCCATCCGCGCGATCTACAGCTCAATGCTCAGCTCAACGGGACAGTGGTCGCTGCCGTAGACCTCGCTCAAGATGGATGCGCTTTTGACCTGCTCAGCAATGCGATCGGAGACCAGGAAGTAGTCGATGCGCCAGCCGGCGTTGTTCTTGCGAGCGTTGAAGCGGTAGCTCCACCAGCTGTAAGCGCCGGTCATGTCGGGGTGGCGATACCTAAATGTATCGGTAAAGCCTGCGTCCAACAGCTTGGTAAAGCTCTCACGCTCCTCGTCCGAAAAGCCTGCGTTTTGTCTGTTAGACGAAGGATTCTTCAGGTCAATCTCGTTGTGTGCAACGTTAAAATCGCCGCAGGTAATTACTGGTTTTTGCTCAGATAGCTCAGCCAAGAACTCGCGATAGTGCTGATCCCACTCAAGACGCTCGTCCAAGCGCGCAAGCTGGTCTTTTGAGTTTGGCGTGTACACGCACACAAACCAGAACTTTTCAAACTCCAGCGCACACACGCGACCTTCGTCGTCAGCAACAGGGCATCCGATCTGACGAATCACCTGTAAAGGGGTTTCTCGCGAGAAAACCGCTGTGCCCGAATAGCCCTTTCTGTCTGCGTAGTTCCAGGTTTGAACGTAGCCGGGAAGATCAAGCTCAACCTGGCCTTCTTGCAGCTTAGTCTCTTGAAGGGCAAATACATCAGCGTTTATGGTTTCAAAAATTTCCGTGAACGAAGGCTCTTTCTTGAGCACGGCGCGCAGACCATTAACGTTCCAGGAAATTAGCTTGTACTCTTGAGTTTGGCTCATAACTCCTCTTTCATACTGTGACCTGGCAGTTTGGGTCGCAGTGGATTCGTATCACAGTAGCCGCGAGTGACGCGCGTTCCACGCTCCAGTTACGGCGCCAAGCGGTGCGTTTGCGGCAATAAACTTTCAATAAATCCATGGTATACGACTAGTGGCCGTCAATACCGCTACAATAGAAACATTCATAGCTGGCAAGGAGGATTCATGCTTCGTCAAAGCTACAACACCTGGCAATGTGGAACTCACACTATCTCGTTGGCGCGTCCTAGAATCATGGGTGTTCTCAACGTCACTCCAGATTCGTTCTCTGATGGTGGAAAGAACTTTGATCCAGAGGCTGCAATTGCGCGCGGTCTACAGATGCTGGATGAAGGCGCTGATATCATTGACGTTGGGGGAGAGTCTACTCGACCAGGTCATACGCCTGTTCTGCCTACAGAAGAGGCTGAGCGCGTAGTGCCTGTGGTGCGTGCACTGGTAGCTGCTGGCGCAATTGTTTCCATTGACACACGTCACGCCGAGGTAGCAAAGATGTGCGTCCGCCTTGGAGCATCAATCATCAATGACGTTTCCGGCTTCACCGATCCAGAAATGGTTGCCGTAGCTGCGGAGTCTGACTGCGGCTGCATTGTAATGCACTGGAATAAGGACGGCCTTGGAGCTCGTGTTGAGCGCAAACAGGTACAGCTGGATGACATGCGCCCCTCTCGCCCTACAGGCAGTGCAGCTGCCAGAGCTGCGGCTACAGGAGCCGAGACACGCACGCTGAGCTCGCAGCGTCGTTTTACCCTGCCAGAAGAGGCGCCTATTATGCGCCAGATTATGGGCTTTTTGGGTGACCAAGCTCGCGGTTTGATGCGCGCTGGCGTTTCCAAGGATCGCATCTGCATTGACCCAGGTCCGGGTTTTGACAAGTTTGCCGACGAGGATGTTGTTATTCAGCGTGCTACTCGCTCGATGGTTTCTATGGGATATCCACTGCTCTGTGCCGTGTCCAGAAAGCGTTTTGTCGGCGCTGTTTCTGGCGTAACTGAGGCTACCCAGCGCGACGCAGCTACGCATGCAATTTGCATTGCCGCAATCACCAACGGCGCTCGTATCCTGCGCGTTCACGATGTTGCGGGAACCGCTCAGGCTATCAACGCCTACTGGGCTATGACCGAGCGCGACCCTCGTCAGGGATTTGTGGCGCTTGGCTCCAACGTAGGCGACCGTGTGGGTTATCTGGCCCGCGCAACGCAGCTCATCGATGAGATTCCGCTGACCTGTGTTGTTTCTCTCAGCCACGCCTACGAGACCGAGCCTGCATACGGCATTGCTACGCCCGTGGTAAACGCCGTTGCCGAGATTAGAACTGAGCTCCATCCGCTGGTACTGATGGACAAGCTGCTTGAGGTAGAGAACGCTCTAAACCGCACACGCAAGAAGGGCGAGGAGGGCCATGGCCCTCGCACTATCGACTGCGACCTTCTGTGGGTTGAGGGCGAACAACACGCAGGTAAACACCTCACTTTGCCTCATCCACGCATGGGCGAGCGCGATTACGTGCTTGTTCCTATGGAGGACCTGATGCACGATCCTGTGCGCTTCTTCTCGCACGGCGGCGTGGAGATTGCCCCTCCTGACCAGCGTGTTGGTCACGTAACTGAGGACTTGGGAGTCATTACGTGGGAGTAGCACAGGAAGCTCTGGAACTGGCACGTGGTGGCGCACAAACGGGTGAGTTTGTGTTCCGCGTCTCTGACGTGCAGGAATGTGCTGCATCTGGCCAAGACGACTGCTCCGAATCGGCTTGCGCGCCGGTATCAGCATCCATATCAGCTGGCGAGAAGCCCTTTGAGGTTGCAACGGTCGTACGTCTTGGGGTTTCGATGCCGTACGTGCCGGCAGTTCCATACGTTGTTGCACTGGGAGTCTGTCAGTTCTTACGTGCAAAAGATGAGAGCTTTGGTATCTGCTGGCCTTACGATATCTGCTATAAAGACCAGGTAGTGGCCTCAATTAAGGCTGCTGCTGGCTATCACGAGGGCATGTTTGCTGTGGTGAGTATCGCAGCAGACGTCAAGACGCTGAGCTCAGCGTTTGGCGTTGCGGGCAATACAGAACTTCTCGCTAATAAGGTCTCTGAATTGGTGGTTCAGAGCGTAAGTGCATGGGAGCAGCAGGTTAAACGCGCAAGGAGCTTTGCGGGGCCAATCGCACTGATCTTGAGCGACTACTTTGATATGGTTCCTCTGCTTGGACAGCAGGTCAATAAGGTATACCCCAGTGGTAACGTTGCACTGACCGCTCGATTTGGCGGCATTGACGTGTGGGGTCATGCCATCCTTGTTGACCAGGACGGTAAAGAAATCCTTGTAAGTGAGGAAGAAGCCTCTGTTGTGCCAGCGATTTAACCGCTGCTCTAGCTGTCAATCTAACTGCTGCACTGCAGCTGCGGAGCCAGCTACTCTGCAGCCTGAGTGGACTGCTTCCAGATCAGATAAATGCCACGCATAGTAAGCTGCGGATCAACCACGTCAAAGACATCTGTTGCTTCGCTGACGGTATTTGCCAGGCCACCCGTTGCAATAACGGTTGCGCCTTCAATACCAGGCTCTTTGAGTGTTCTGGCAACCAGACCCTCTGCCTGAGCAGCTGCGCCTACTACAATACCTGCCTGAACAGCGCTTTCTGTAGTGTTGCCCAAGACGGTCTCGGGAGCCTTGATAGGAATGCTAGAGAGCTTAGCTGCGCGCGCAAACAGAGCGTTTGCAGAGATCATAATACCTGGTGAAATAGCGCCTCCGCGGAATACGCCGTCCTTATCAACAACGTCCAAATTGGTTGCGGTGCCAAAATCAACCACAATAACTGGATAGCCATAGCGCTCAGTTGCGGCAACGGAATTTGCTACGCGGTCGGCACCCACAAGCTCGGGGTGGGGGATATTGAAGCGAATCTTATCTGTGGAAAGCGCGTTAATGCGGGTTAGCGGCTTGTTAAGCAGCAGCTCAAAGCAGCGCTGCCAAGCACGTGTGATAACAGGAACCACGCACGAAAGTCCACCCGCCTCAACGTCGTCTAGACTCAGTCCATCTTTCTGGAAGAACGTGAAGAGACGACCGTGCAAAATATCGGAGGTGTCGCTTTGATCAGTAGGCATTCTCCAGCCGCGCACCATAGTGCCTTCGCTGTCAAATAAACCAATGGCAGTTTGCGTGTTACCCACATCAATCGATAAAAACATTATGCCTCCGAAGAGCTCCAGACTGGCTTTGTATGTTGCATTGGATTTTAGCGCATCAAGGGCTTCTCAAAAGTTGTCGCGCACAAGAATTGTCTGAACAAAATGTGAATTTCTCGCCAAGTACTTCTAGCAACAAAAGTGTTGTTCTGCTATACTTTTTCAACTTATTGTCTTGATTGAGCACGTGCTCATAAAGACACCCCTGCTCTGGTCGGAAACCAGGGCCGATGTAAGGAGTCCTGCATGAAGCAAGGTATTCATCCAGAGTACGTAGAGTGCACCGTTCGCTGCACCTGCGGAAACACCTGGACCACACACGCAACTGTTCCAGAGATGCGTCTTGACCTCTGCGACAAGTGTCACCCATTCTATACGGGTCAGCAGAAGCTTGTCGACACTGGTGGACGTGTCCAGCGCTTCGCCGATAAGTTCGGTGGCGCAGCAAACGCTGCTCTCGAGGCTGCTAAGGCTGCCAAGGAGGCAAAGGCTGCTAAGGCTGCTGAGCAGGAGGCTGCTCGTAAGGCTGCTGCTGAGGCTAAGGCTGCTGAGAAGGCAAAGCGTGCTGCTGAGTTCGCAAAGAACGCACCAGCTGCAGAGGCTGAGGCTGAGGCCGAGGCACCTGCAACCGAAGAGGCTGCAGAGTAGCAGGTATTTGCTCGCGCAAAGACCGCAAAGTACAGAATCGGGGTGGCTTCGGCTGCCCCGTTTTTGTTTGGCGAGAAACCCTCTCAACTCAGAGGGTATACTTGAAAGTGAAAAATCTGCCGTCGGAGGACGAATGGAATCACTGTATACAAAGTATCGCCCGCAAACGTTTGAGCAGGTAGTTGGCCAGAAGCATGTGGTTGGCACCCTTGAGCGAGCGGTCTTGGAGCAAAAGCTTAGCCACGCATATCTGTTCTGCGGACCTCGCGGCACAGGTAAGACCACTATGGCTCGTTTGCTGGCAAAGGCCATCCTCTGTCACGAGGCTCCTGGTCACCTGCCCGACGGCACTTGTGAGGACTGTAAGCTGATTGCTGCCGGTCAACATCCAGATGTCTTTGAGATTGACGCTGCCTCTAACACCGGCGTTGATAACGTACGAGAAGAGATTATTTCTCGCGCTAGTTACGCCCCCGTGCGCGGCAAGGGCAAGGTTTACATCATCGACGAGGTGCACATGCTTACCTCGGCGGCATTTAATGCCCTGCTCAAGACGTTGGAGGAGCCTCCTTCGCATGTGACGTTTATCATGTGTACCACCGATCCTCAGAAAATTCTTGCAACCATTCTGTCCCGCGTGCAGCGCTTTGACTTCCGCTCCATTGCTGCTGACGAGATGGCAGAACATCTGGTCAACGTCTGCAAAAATGAGGGCTTTACCTACGAAGACGCAGCTATTGATCTTATTGTTCGTCATGCGCGCGGTGGCATGCGTGACGCCCTCTCTTCTCTTGAGCAGCTCTCCGTTTATGGTGGCGGCGTTATTTCTGAGCAGACGGTTCGAGACGTTTTGGGTCAGTCGTCCGGCTCTCTTATTAACAATGCTGCGATGGCTCTGGCTCAGCGCGACATTTCCTCGCTCTTTACCACGGTAAACACGCTGTTTGAAGGCGGTAAAGATCTGCTGCAGTTCACGCGCGAGCTTGCCGTTCACGTAAGAGATCTCTACATTGCCGCAGCTGTAGGCGTTGATTCTCCAGCGCTGGCAAATTCCACCGCATCAACCGAGCAGCTTACCAAAGAGGCTCAGGCCTTTGGGTCGGTTGACCGGCTTTCCAGAGTTCTGACTGTTCTGGGTGACGCAGCAAATCAGATGCGCACCGCCGTGAATCAGCGACTTGTCCTGGAGGTTGCGTTTACCAAGCTGGCACGACCTAATACGGAGCTTTCATTGGAAGCGCTGGCAGATAGGGTAGCAGTTCTTGAGCAGCAGCTTGCAAACGGTGTTGTTGCAGCTCCAGCTGGCGAGAAACCCGCAGCTCCCGCACATGTCTCGGCTCCGGCGCCGCAGCCAGCTCCTGTTGCCGCGCCGGCTCCCGTCCCTGCACCCGCACCAGCGGCGGCTTCCGCTCCAGTTGCAACCCCAGCGCCAGCTCCAGCTCCGGCTCCTGCACCTGCACCAGTCGCTGTGCCTGCATCTGTGCCAGTTCCAACACCGCAGCCTGCACCAGCACCCGCGGCCGCACCAGCTCCGCAACCAGCGCCTGCGCCACAACCTGCACCTGCTCCAAAGGTAGTTGACCAGGCAGACGCACTTCTCGTCAGGCAGTGGAAAGAATTCGGCAAGGTTTGTGCGTCTAAGAACGCCGCTCATGCAGCACTGCTGGTCAGCTCAACGCTTGAGTCCGATGATGGCTCTGAGCTGGTAGTTACGCTGCCCAAGGGCTCCTCGTTTGCAATGAGGATGCTCAGTGCGCCAGCAGTTTCCGAGTTTGTAAAAGATTGCGTTGCCCAGGTCATGGGTCCGCGCCGCATCAAATATGTTGAGTCGAGCCTCGCTGCAACGGCAATCTCGCGAGAAAAACGCGCAGCTCAGATGCCGGCTCCAGCTCCAGCACCGGTTGCAGCTCCCGTTGCACCTGCGGCTCCAGCTCCGGCTCCTGCCCCAGTTGCTCCCGCGGCTCCAGCCCCAGCTCCGGCTCCGGCTCCCGTTGCACCTGCGGCTCCCACTCCTTCTACTGAGTCGTCGTATCCAATGCCTTGGGATGAACCTGCGTCTGGCGGAGCTCCCGTTGAGGCTCTTGACTACGATCAGGTTCCTTACAGTGATGACGATGTAGCTGCGGTTTTGGACGATTCCGCTGAAGATGTCGCTCCAGCTCCAGTCGCGCCTACGCCCGCACCCGCGGCTCCAGTTGCACCTACGCCTACACCTGTTGCAGCACCCGCGCCGCAACCTGCGCCAGCACCTGAGCCCGAGCCAATTCCAGCACCGGCTCCAGCTCCAGCACCAGCTTCGCCAGAGGACATTGCTGCTCGCTCAGCACTTCCACCAGAGCTTAACAGCGTGGCGGATATGCTTGAGAAGGTGTTTGGACCAGCGGTTTCTTTGTCGGTAGAGAAGAAGTCGGACGCAGGTGCTCTTTCGGACGCAGGTATCCCTTCGGATGCCGAAACTCCCGTAGACCCTGCAAATAACTAGAACTTCTCGCGATATTCTCGCGATATGACGCTTTGGTGCATGGCTTCTCATGCGCCAGCGCAAAAAGCGCAACTTGTCTAAAATAGATATGACGATAGGAGAACATATGGCACGTGGTGGATTTAACATGGGCGGCATGAACCGCAATCAGATGATGGCTCAGGCTCGTAAAATGCAGGAGCAGCTGCTGGAAGCTCAGCAGAAGGCTTCTCTTATGCAGGCAACTGCAAGCGCTGGTGGCGGTGCTGTTAAGGTAACCGCATCCGGCGACCTGCGCCTGACTAATATCACCATTGATCCTGAGGCAATTGATCCTGAGGATATCGAGATGCTCCAGGACATGATTCTGGCAGCCGTAAACGATGCTCTTGAGTCTGCTGAGTCTCAGGCATCTGCCCAGATGAGCGCAGTAACTGGCGGACTGAATATCCCAGGACTGTTCTAATCCATGGCGTTTGATACCACAAATGATGGTCGTGCGTTGCAGCGTTTGCTTGACGAGTTAGGTCGACTACCAGGCATTGGTCCAAAGTCTGCTCAGCGCATAGCCTACCATCTTCTAGAGGTTGATTCCGAGGAGGCTCGCCGTTTGGCGCAGGCTATCTTGGAGCTTAAGCAGCAGGTGCATTTTTGCCCTACCTGTTTCAACTACGCAACGCGCGACGAATGCGATATTTGCCTGGATTCTTCCAGGGACCGCAGTAAAATCTGCGTGGTCTCCGAGCCTAAGGATGTCTCGGCAATCGAGCGTACCGGTGCGTTTCATGGCCTCTACCATGTTCTGGGCGGCGTTATCTCGCCTATGGACAAGATTGGCCCCGAGCAGCTCCACGTGCGCGAGCTGCTGTCCCGCCTGGCCGACGGCACCGTTACCGAGGTAGTTCTGGCAACTAATCCGGACGTTGAGGGAGAAACAACCGCAACGTACCTTTCCAGAACCATTAACCCGCTTGGAATGACGGTTACCCGATTGGCAAGCGGACTTCCCGTAGGCGGAGACCTTGAGTACGCAGATGAGGTAACATTGGGACGTGCAATTGAGGCACGTCGGGAGGTTTAAGCATGGCAAACCACATGAGAACAAGTTCATCTGGCGAGAAGACCCCTGAGGCTTCATCGGTTGACATGAAGAATATTTCAACGCTTCGTGCTGGTCAGGGCGCACAAATTCCTCAGAGCCCACGACAGGCCGACAACACGCCAGAACCTCCAAATAGAAAATCGGTCATCATTTTGGTGGTCGCAGCTATTGTCGCGCTCACTGCTCTGTTCTTTATTGTTCGTTGCGCTACAAGCACTAAGAGTGAATCTGCGAGCCAGCAGCCAAAGCAGACCCAGTCCGCCTACGCTGACGAGAAACAGCAGGATGAGCAGGCAGTTGACGGCTCAGTTACCTTCCACGGCATGAAGTACTCCCTGGAGAAGCAAAGCGACGGCAAAACTGCTGTTGTTCGTACGAGTGACTCGGGAACTAAGAGTGTTCTATTTGAGGTTGAGGGAACTCCTACCAGCCTGATTCTTTTTAACGACACCATTTTGGTTCCAGAGAATCGCGATTCTGGCTGGGATGTTGTGGCGTGTGCCCTGGTAGACGGCTCGCTTCCAACCCTTATTGCCGATAAGGACGGCAAGGCTGTTGGCGGCAACGGAACCATCACTGCAGCTACGCTTGATGGAACCACGCTTAAGGTAACTGATTCCACGGGAAACACCACTAGCGTTGCCCTTCAGTAGAATTTGTCGTAAGGAAGTTGTGGATTTCTGGTGAGTGTTCACTTGTCTGACCTGCGGTTATTCTCGCCAAGCGGTTTTTTACAACAAAATTTTCAAATTCGTTGGAAATAACGCTAGACAAGAATAAAAGTTCCCTGTATTATTTCAATTCGCAACAAGGCGTCCGGGGTATTAGCTCAGCTGGTTAGAGCGCCGGCCTGTCACGTCGGAGGTCGCGGGTTCGAGCCCCGCATATCCCGCCATTGCATGTTCAAGCCCTCTTCGGAGGGCTTTTTCATTAGTAAAAAAGTCCAGTATAAAAGATTTAAATTACATCTTTAATTTGTTGAAACCAAGTCAGAAAATAAAGCATTGTGTGCTATCTTTACATCAGAATGTATCTAAGTGCTTCTGCTGAAGAAACATTTAAATGCAGAGGTAAAGTGAGGTGGATTGTGCGGAATCAGAATACTTTGGATGCGCTGTCGCAATGCGATAGTGCAAATTCCATATCCGCAGAATCTGGAACAAGCAGTGCAATAGCAACATCAACGGGCTTCTCGTCAAAAGAAGGC
>NZ_CAUUSI010000020.1:0-16002 GCF_963547875.1 Lancefieldella parvula | reverse complement strand
TCCTTGGAGGCCTAGCTCTTTATTAAATTCGTCCAAGTTTTGGGACGCAGTTCAAATCAAGCGGGGGTTCTTATATTGCTTGTTGAATTATTTTCTGTGCAGATTAGCCAAGCTCTGACTTAACCTTTGCGACAATTGCAGGAGCAGACTTGATAACAGTTGCTGCAGGAAGCTTGATCTTTGGAAGATCAGCAAACCTCTCGACATCCTTAATAGGCATATCATTGGTAAGAACAACTGCTGTTGCGCCTGTAAGATCCTCAGCGGTAATAGCATTCTCGACACCAATGGAGCCCTGAGTCTCTACTTTGCACTCAATCTGCTCTGCTGCACAAGCGTTCTTCAGTGCCTCAGCAGCCATATATGTGTGAGCAACACCAGATGGACAAGCAGTTACAGCTAAGATCTTCATGAATGCTCCTTAGAATTCGATAGTAATATCAACGTCGTCTGCTGCTGCAGGTTTAGCAGACTCTTCGGTGATGTCCTTCTTGAACACTGCAACCAGTCCAAGATAAATTGCGATACCGATTGCAAGGGAAACCAGATAAGTACCAGCAGAAGTGACAGGAAGAACTACCAGACCGCCCCAGGCGGCATTGCAGTAGACACCAAGAGCACCAGCAATAGCGCCAGTAATAGCACTTGAAATAATGTTGATTGGCATCATGTGTGCTGGATCGGCGGTGGTGTAAGAAATTGCACCCTCGGTAATGCCGCACATACCCATAACAATGGAACCAATGCCAGCGTCGCGCTCAGCCTCGGTGAACTTCTTCTTGAAGACATAAGAAGCAATACCAGCTGCGATTGGAGGAAGGCAGATAGCGATTGCAATAGGGCCAAAGAACTGCGCATTGTGGCCAGCAAGAACCTCAGTACCAACAACAGCAACACCAGTGGAGTATGCAACCTTGTTGATTGGGCCGCCCAAGTCAAATGCAATCATAGCGCCACAAATTGCACCAACAACAACAGCGCTTGTACCGTTCATGCTAGAAAGCCAAACGGTAAGAGTGGTCAGAAGCCATGCGCAAGGAGCACCAATGACGCAAATAATAATTGTTCCGACAATTAGAGAAGTGCAGATTGGAACAATCATGATTGAAAGAAGGGACTGCATTGCCTTTGGCAGCTTGACCTTCTTAAGCGCCGCAGCAAGGTAGCCGCAGAGAAGGCCGGCAATAATGCCGCCAATGAAGCCAGAGCCAACGTTAACTGCTAGCTGACCACAGATAAGGCCAGGAGCAATGCCAGGACGATCAGCAATTGCAAATGCGATAAATGCAGAAAGAACTGGAACCATAAGGCCAAGTCCGACGCCACCAATCTGGCTAAGCACATCAACAACAATGTTTGATGCTTTGACTGCGCTCTCTGTTGCAATGGTGTTCATTGAAAGCATTGCAGCTACAGCGTAGAGAACGCCGCCTGTAACTACAACAGGAATCATGTACGAAACACCGCTCATCAGGTATTGCTGAATCTTTTTAGCCTGACTTGTTGAGTCTTTAGCTTCCATTAGGCTCTCCTTTACTAATGATTCTTTATTGCTTTAGCGTATATAACGCCTTGACTCCGTATTATTGTGTATTGATTTCACCGAAATAATATAGAAATAGAGTTGAAACGCGTCAATATATATTCAATATGTCAGTAAACTTTACCGTGAACGGCCTATAAATAACGATAGACGGTATTCATTATTATTGTTTTGTTCGGAAATCTAAAAATTCAATACGAAACAATTGAAAATAAGGAAGAAACAAAATACAATCAATGGTAATTTCGAACTTTAAGGGGGAGTTAATGTTATCTCAGCGCACGCAAGCTATTAAGGATTCCTTGTTTGCTCAGCCACGCCAGGTGACTATGGAACGCGCCCGTCTTTATATGGAGAGTTACAAAAAAACACAGGGCGAGTCTCCTGTTATTAGACGCGCAAAGGCATTTCAGTATCTGCTAGAGAACCACAAGATTGTTCTTGATGAGTACGACCTTCTTGTTGGCAATAGAACAGACACGCCTCGAGCGGGTGTAGTTTCTCCAGAGATGTCTCCTTATTGGATCCTGGATGAGTTGGATAAATTCCCATCCAGACAACAGGACCGCTTTGAAATCTCCGAGGAAGATAAGGCCTATTACAGAGAGGTGCTTTATCCTTTCTGGACAAATAAATCGCTGAATGACTGGTACAAGGCTCATCTTGCAGAGAACCTTGCTGAAGCACAGAAGACTCGCATTTTCTCAGTTGCTCAAACTGACAAGGGCCAAGGCCACATCATCTGCGATTTCCCTCTGGTGTTACAGAACGGCTTTGGTGCACTTCTTGCAGAGGCTGAGCAAAAGCTTGCGCAGGATAGCGAGAATGACTTCTATGCAGCGGCTGTTATCGTGCTCAAGGCAACTATTGCCTATGTACGACGCTATGAGGCAGAGGTTCTACAGGCAAAAGAAAGCGCTCCTTCTGAGACTCGTGCCCAGGAGCTTGAACGTCTTGCAGAGATTCTGTATCACATTGCTACTGAGCCAGCTCGCGATTTCTACGACGCTCTGCAGCTCACTTGGATTACCGAGCTCGTGCTTCAGCATGAAAGCAACGCAAGCTCCATTTCACTGGGACGCATGGATCAGTATCTTGTGCCATTCTATGAGGCAAGCCTTGCTGCAGGCGAAAACCCAGAGTTCTTACGTGAGCTTATTCAGTGCTTCTATCTCAAGACAAATACTATCGTCTTCCTGCGCTCCACCGATTCCGCACAGTTCTTCGCGGGATTCCCAAGTGGCTTTAACCTTGTAGTTGGCGGTGTTGACAGTGAGGGAAACGACTGTATCAACGAGCTGTCTTATCTATTGCTTGACGTGCAGAAAGACACCCGACTGCCACAGCCTAACCTTTCACTGAGAATGCATAAGGACACTCCGGAGTCTTTACTGGAGAAATCCGGAGAAATCATTCGTCTGGGCGACGGAATTCCTCAGGTCTTTAACGACGAAGTTAATATTGCATCTTTTATGTCTCGCGGCGTTTCCGAGGAAGACGCTCGTGACTACGCGGTTGTGGGCTGTGTTGAGCTCTCTATCCCAGGAAGAATGTATGGTCTGCACGATATTTCTATGTTCAATATGGTTCGCTGCCTTGAGATTACTCTTGAGCGCAACCCAGAGGGCTTTGCATCTTTTGACGACCTCAAGCGTGCTGTAAAAGAGACTATTGCAGAGTACGTTGGCCTAATGGTTGACGGCTGCAACGTTTGTGATCAGGCACACAAAGAGACTTCACCAACCCCGCTTCTTTCTGTCCTGGTTCACGACAGCCTTAAGACTGGCCACGACATCACCGACGGTGGCGCTCGCTATAATCCATCTGGCGTTCAGGGCGTTGGCACGGCAAATCTTGCAGACTCCCTACTTGTTATCAAGCGCGTCGTCTTTGGAGAGGACGAAAACGGTAACTCCATTGAGCCTGTTATGACCTATCAGCAGCTTATTGAGCTTCTGAAACGCAACTGGTCAGCGGAGGGTGACGAGAAGATCCGTCAGTCCTTCATCAATAATTATCCAAAGTACGGAAACGATAATGACGAGGTTGACCTTCTCGGCTCTGAGTTCTTGGAGTTCTACGGAAGAGAAGTCGAGAAGTACCAGAACGTTCGCGGTGGATTCTTCCAACCTGGCAGCTACACCGTTTCTGCTCATGTTCCATTAGGCGCAGCATGCGGTGCAACTCCAGACGGACGCATTGCAGGTGAGCAGCTTGCTGACGGAGGCCTTTCTCCAATGGTTGGTCGCGATAAAAACGGTCCTACTGCGAGCCTTCAGTCGGTTAGCAAGCTTAAAAACGAGCTGGACACCAACGGCAGCCTGCTCAACGTTAAGTTCTCTCCTTCCGTACTTCAGGGAGAGCTAGGCCTAAAGAAGCTTTCTGCATATCTTCGTAGTTTTTCTCGCCTTGGCCTGCAGCATATCCAGTTCAATGTTGTGGATCGCGCAACGCTTCTTGATGCACAGCAGCATCCTGAGAAGTATCAGAACCTGGTAGTTCGTGTCGCGGGATACAGTGCTATGTTTGTTGAGCTGTCTAAGGCAATCCAGGATGACATCATCAACCGGACGGAACATGTGCTATAAGAGCGACATAGTCACTAACATCCAGAGATATTCTCTCCATGATGGTGGAGGAATACGTACGGTTGCCTTTCTAAAAGGATGCCCTTTTAGATGTCCCTGGTGCTGTAACCCAGAGAATCTTTCCTTTGAGCAGGAGATTTCTTTTCACAAGAGTCTGTGCATTGGCTGTTCAGTTAGGAAAGATGGTCGTTTGGATGCAAATGGATGCCCTTGTGATACTCCTGTTTCTGAGTGCCCAACCGGCGCTAAAAGGTTTGAAGGCACTGAACACAGAGTAGATATCCTCGTTGATAAGCTATCAAGAGACAAGGTCTTCTTTGACGAGAGCGATGGGGGAATTACGCTTTCCGGCGGAGAATGTCTTGCAGGTAGTAAGCGTCAAGAATATGTTATGGACGTGTTGCAGGGATGTAAAGATAGAGGCATTAATACGGCACTTGAAACAACACTTGCTGTTCCGCTTGTTGATGCTGAAAGGCTGGCACGTGTTTGTGATGTGTTCCTGGTTGACTTCAAGCTTGCTGATAAAAAGCGCAGTATTGAGGTTACTGGCATTGATATAGACGTAAGGGACGAGAATATCCGTGCACTTGTGAGGATCGGAGCAACGGTAATTGCGCGCGTTCCACTTATCCCTGGATATACTGCGTCAATTGCAAACGCACAAAGTAATGCTGAGGTAATTTGTGCACATAGGATTAAGCAGGTTGATCTTTTGCCATTTCACAAGTTAGGTGAAGGAAAATATGAATCTTTAGGAATGAGATATGAGTGTGCAGATAGTGAATTAATTACGGAGAAAGAACTTTCCGATATCGAGAACGTGTATAAAAGCTTTGGTTTAAAAGTGGTTCGACACGGTGAGTAATCGTCGAAATATATAAAGGAGTTAAGCATGGAATTTATTTTGGACACAGCGGATCTTGAGGCAGTTAAACAGCTCGATGAACTTTTGACCATCGAGGGCGTTACAACTAACCCTTCGATTATTACCAAGAGTGGTAAGACACCAGAGCAGGTTATTAAGGAGTTTGTTGAGTACCTTCGCCCAGAGCAGAAGTTTTTTGTTCAGGTTGTTTCAACTGACTATGAGCAGATGCTTGAGGAAGCTCGTTACATCTGCAGCCTTCGTCCAAAGAACACCTATGTAAAGATTCCTGTCACTCATAACGGATACAAGGCAATTAAGCAGCTTAAGTCTGAGGGTCTTGGCGTTCTTGCAACCGCTATCTATTCTGCTGATGAGGCATTCCTTGCAGCAATGAATGGCGCAGATTACCTGGCTCCTTACGTTAACCGTATGTGTAATTACGGTGACGGCATTGGCCAGGTACTGGATCTGCTTCAGATGCTTGAGACTCAGGGATTTGAGAACACTAAGGTTATTGCAGCGTCTTTCAAGAATGTTGAGCAGGTTCATGCTCTTATTGCTGCCGGTATTCAATCGGTAACCGTTCCGCCAGAGGTTGTATTTACTATGATTGACCATCCAGGAACAAAGATCGCTGTTGATGAGTTTTCCGTTGCTTGGCGCGAAGCTTACGGTAGGAATACCCTGCTGGGATAAGGCTTTCTAACAAATATTTTAGTCTAAGGGAATAAGGCCTCGATGAGTAGTCATCGAGGCCTTATTGTTATCAGCTAAAAGGCAAGATAAATAGAAAATGATTAATAATTTGATATATAAGGAGCTTCCCATTTGCTTCAAAGTGGATGAATCAAATGATATTTGTTCGGTCTTGAAACAGCATATAACCTATTTATGAGGTGGAAATAAAATGAAAAGTCGAGTGGAAAATTTATTTAATATATTGTGCCGGGAAGCTGAACAGATTTCTGTTGAGAAATTTGCGGCGCAGCACAATGTAACCTCTCGAACTGTTTATAAAGACCTATCAACTTTAAACCAACTCCTGATTTCTCAAGGTTGCGCTTCAATTCAAAATGTTAGAGGCGTTTTGACGTATGAAGATCCAGTTGAAATTGAGTTTTCAGAATTGGTGAAAAAAGACGATATTTTTTATCTTGATCCAGAAATGAGAAGACGAGTTATTCTCAATCTTATCGTCTTAAGTGCAAAAGACATATCGATTTCAGAGCTTCAGCAAGCTATTGGGGTTTCAAAAAATACTATCCAAAGAGATTTGGATGAAATTAAAAAGGGCTTCATTGGAAGTTATATCTGTTTAGATGCCACTCCTTTTAAAGGCGTGTCAGTCACAGGCGATGAGCTCAAGATAAGAGGTCTTTTTGCTGATAATTTAACAAAAGATTGGCCATATCTGTATGCATTTATAAGCGAGCAGGATGGTGAACAAATCAATCAAATAAAAAGTTCAATAGATGAAATATCAAATTGTCTTCAAGTTGAATATTCGGAAAATGCTCAGCAAAAGTTAATTGCTTACATGCTTGTATCCATTGCTAGATTTAAGGGGAATAAGCTTCTAGGCTTTTCCTGCAACATTGATAAAGCAGATTTGCTGGGCAGTCCTGAATACGGTGCAGTAAATAAATGCGTAGATAATTTAAAAGAACTTTATGGTGAAGATATTACAGAGGATGAACTGTATTTTCTTTCAGCAAAATTTAGAGAATCAACTGTTGTTGGGATGAGTGATTACATCTCTGAAAACTGGATCAGGTTGAGAATTTTAGTTTCTGAATTCATCGATAGAATGGATCAGCTGGTTACGCCATCAAATTTTGCTAATGACGAAAAACTTTTTGAAAGCATACTCAATCACTTAAGGCCTGCATACTGGCGTGCTGTAAGTGGAGAGGCAGTATACAATCCGCTTTTGGAGTATGTGATAAATGAGTTTGAAGACTTATATAGAGCAACAACTGAATCAATTTCTATTTTGGAAAAAGGACTTTCAGTCTCCTTTTCTGATGACGAAATTGCATTTCTTACTATGTTCTTCATGGCTTCCCAGGAGAGAACAAAAAGACCCGTCGAATTAAGACCTAAGGTTATCGTGGTGTGCCACGCCGGTGTGGCTACATCTGAAATAGTGTCTTCAAGGCTAGAGTCAAAGTACGAGGTTTCAGTACTTGGAACTTTTGGATCGAATGAAGCACAGAAATGGCTGGAAAGTAACAGTGTTGATTTTGTTGTCAGCACGTTTCCTTTTACGTATAAGAACGTCAAGGTTGTTGAAGTTTCTCCTCAGTTTGATTTAAAAGATCAAAGAAAAATAGAAAATGTTCTCAGAGTGAGCGAAAGAACTATTTCCCCAGATGAAATTACGTCTATTGTTTCACAAACGGTTTCTCTCAGTAAATCTGATGAAGAGGTCTTAAAGCGAAAACTTGCAGAGTATTTAGGTTTTTTACCTAAACAAGATAAAGAAGAGAGGTATTTCCCAATGCTAGAAGAGGTCCTTACAGAAGACTTAGTTGAGACACATTATTGTGCCAAAGATAGTGATGATGCAGTTAGAGAGGCTGGAAGATTACTAGTTAAGAAAGGTGTTGCAAAGGAAGAGTACATTGAGGCAATGATAGAAAATGTCCGAATTAACGGCACTTATATTGTTATTGCCCCAGGCATCGCAATGCCTCATGCAAGACCAGAAGAAGGCGCTCTAGGTATTGGCTTTTCGCTTATTACCCTTGAGCAGCCAGTAAATTTTGGTCACCCAAAGAATGACCCTGTTCAGCTAGTGGTTGCTCTTTGCGCAATCGATCATCAAACCCACTTGAACGCGCTTGCAGATTTGGCAGAACTTTTAAGTGATGAAGAAAATGTCCAAAAGATATTAAAGGCAGACAAAGCTGCTGAAGTAATTGCAATTACAAGTAGGAGGTAGGCAATTATGATCAAGGTTGTAACAGTATGTGGTGCTGGTGTTGGAAGTAGCATGATGATGAGGCTCTTTACCCAGCAAATTTTAGATGCCGAAGGAATTGATGGAACTGTTGATGCGTCCGACATCGGCTCTGTAGATCCTTCTGCATATGATTTGATTATTACCACATCAGATTTTGCTGATGCACTGAGGGATAACTCTGTTCCAATAATTCGCATCGATAACATGATGGATAAGGCGTATCTAAAAGAGCAGCTAATGCAGCACATTAATCAGATGGAAGGATAGTGTCATGGAGATTTTTCTTTATATCGTCAATCATTATCTAAGCCAATCGGTATTTATCATTGGATTAGTCGTTGTAATCGGAATGATTGCAATGAAAAGGCAATGGAGCCAGCTTCTTCCATCTGCAATTAAGGCGATGATTGGCTTCACAATGGTCAATGTTGGAGGACAAACGCTTGGAATGGCGCTTTTGCCCTTGGCAACAATGATTGGAAAAGCTTTCGGAAACGGTTCTGTTCCTGCTACTGATATTGGTACTGCTAGTGCTGAATATATGACCGACCTAGGCACAGAGCTCTCTCTTATTTTTGCTTTCGGTTTTTTGATTAACTTGCTTTTGGCAAGATTTACAAAATTTAAGTTCGTTCATCTTTCAGCTCATGTTGCATTCTTCTTCGCAGGTCTGATTGCTGCCCTACTTAAGTACAATACACCTCTTGATTTTTGGGGAATTGTGGCAGTTGGATCAGTGCTTCTTGGTTGCTATATGACCTTCTCTTGCGCATATGTCAATCACTGCATTAAGGGAGTTAAGGGTGGAGAAGAGATTACCCTTGCTCACTCAAGCTCTACTGGTCTTCTGATTTCTACATATCTCGCAAAAGCTTTTGGTAACAAGGAGCACGATCTTGAAGAGATCAAAATTCCAAAGCAGTTTGCTTTCCTCCGTGAGATGACTATTGCCTTAACGTTGGTAATGACTTTGTTGTTCCTTTGCGTAAGTATTGTCGCAGATCCTACATGGGTTATGGAAAATATTTCTGGAGGACAGGACGTCTTGGTCTATTCAATCCTTCAGGGTATTAGCTTTGGCATGTGGATTACCGTTATTATTACTGGCGTTCGAATGATGCTTGCAGAGATTATTCCAGCATTCCACGGTATTGCAGATAAGATTATCCCTGGAGCAAAACCTGGCCTGGATGTTCCGCTGCTGTTCCCAGGCTATCCAACCTGCGTAATTGTTGGTTTCCTTTGCAGCTTGTTATCTGGACTAGTAGGTATGGTAATTCTTGCTGCAGTTGGATATCCAATTATTGTTTTCCCAGCGCTTATTCCAACGTTCTTCACTGGTGCAGCAACTGCAATTTTTGGTAATGCTCATGGTGGCGCTAGAGGCGCGGTAATTGGCTCTCTTGCCAATGGTTTTATCCTAATTTTTGGCCAGGCCTTGCTTCTGCCATTTGTTGGTTCTTATGAGCCAATTATGCGCATTCTCTCTGAGACCGACTATTGTGTATATGGTCCGCTTCTTGGCTTTATTCTCCATGCCCTTCCATTCTAAGGATCTCTAATGCAAAAGTATTCCAGCAGTAATAAGCACAATGAACTGGCAAGAAAACTGGCGCTGTATTTACCGCTGGGGTACCCAAATTGGGAAATGTTTTACCGTGTCCTTCAAGAAATTGAAGGACACGGTATCGGATGTCTTGAGATTGGATTGCCAGTAAGTAATCCTTTTATGGATGGTGAGACAATCAAGAAGACACATGAGCAAACATTACCAATGTTGAATACTGATATTGTTAAAGAAGAGCTATCTAAAGTCAGGAAGATTTTTTCCTCACGCATTGTTCTTATGACTTATGCAGAAGGTTTGGAAAATTTTAAAGTTAAAGAATTGCCATATTGGATTTATGACGCAGTTCTTTGTGTTGATGGCGTTCAAACTCGTAATGATTACTCAGGAATTGTAAGAATATTCTCTGAAGCTATGTCGGACTTAGAGATGGAACAAGCCATCAATGAATCTACTCATTTTGCATATGTGGTCTCTGCCGCGGGCAAAACAGGGGGAGACTTATCAAGTCAGCATGCGTATATTGAAACGATCAAAAGGCTAAGAAAGCTTTCCGATTTACCCGCTTTTGTAGGATTTGGCATCAAAGACAATAAGGGTATAAAAGAGGTACTTTCAAATGGCGCTGATGGGGCAGTTATTGGTTCTGAATTCATTAGGCAAATTAATGACGGAGAAATGGAGAAAGTTAAAGATTATTTAAACGAAATCAGTTTGACTTGTATTTTAAAGTGATTTCAATCTAAAAACCGTTCAAAAAGTATTAAAGTTAAATAGAGAGTAGCTGATATCTAATTGAATAATTTAATTGGAGTTGAAGTGAAATTCTATAGCAGTCATCTCGGTGTGGGCTTTTTGAAAATTAAAAAAAGAAGAAAATTTTCATTAGCGTTGATTTGCACACTTATATTTACAATAATATATTATCCCTATCAGTACGGGAGAATGTTAGCATATGGAATCGTTAGTTCTTCTTTCTTTCCAGACTGGAGAGGTCAACTTCCTCTAGTAATGATCTATGGAACCGGTTCTGTCATATTATTATTAATTAGCATTACTCTTATAAAATACATCGCTAGTTCAAAACCATTCAGAGTTTGTTCACTCTGTATCTTTTTCCTAATTTTAGAATTAGTATTTAAAATAATAATTGTATATTTAAGTATATTTCTACTCACAATCGGAATTTTTATATTTTTATATAATAAATTATATAGTAAAAAAAGAGTTTTAAAAAATAAAAAAGTAATTTATTTATTTGAAGACTTAGGGATAATGGCTTTATTGTTTTTGATAATTAATTTTGCTATTTTTCTTTGCCCTAATATCATTAAAGTTATTTTTAGTAATGAAGTAATCATGGCTCCTATGCGCCTTTTTGTCCCAGTATTATTTCTTGTTTTATATATAGCATTTCCAATTTATTATTTAGTTGATAAAAATACATATAAGAATATTTTAAATAATGTTTTTAACATAAAATTAAATAATATATTGGATATTATAGAGGATTTAATTACTAAAAGTGAGATTGTTCTTTTGCTGTTTCTCGCGTTAATGACTGGTACCTTGTCAACTCTAATTGGCTGTAGTAATCCAAATGTATCTAATAAATATTTAGTGAATTTTGAATCATATATTGACGGAGACAATACTGTAGAGGTTGTTGTATATGAAAGTGATGAATACTATTGTCTAGAAACTGCAGAGATATCGCCAGAAAAAGAGAATCTTTTTAATCTTATCATTTATAAAGATGATTACAGATGGGTAAGAAAAGACACAATAAAAACTCGCTTAATTTATGTTTTTAGTTCACAAATACAAGATTCGAGGGAATAAAAAAATCTACTACAAACTGACTTAGATTATGTATATAAGTCAGACATAGGGGTATAAGCAAAACTGTAAAGCAGAAACACGGTATGTGTTCACGGTTAGCTTGTGCCCCTTTTCAGGTCATCTACCTGTGGGGTTTCTCGCCAAACGGAACACGTACATAGGAAAGGATGATTCACAATGGGTAAGATTCTTGGAATTGACCTGGGTACTACAAACTCAGCTATGGCTGTCCTTGAGGGTGGAGAGCCAACTATTATCGTTAACGCAGAGGGAGACCGCACAACTCCTTCCGTCGTCGGCTTCCGTGCTGACGGTGATCGCATTGTTGGTAAGGCAGCAAAGAACCAGGCTGTCACCAACCCTGTAAACACTGTCTTCTCCATCAAGCGTTTCATGGGCCGCAAGTTTGACGAGGTCCAGTCTGAGATTAAGACTGTCCCTTACAAGGTTAAGGCTGGCACCGACGGTCGTGCAGTCGTCGAGATTGAGGGCGTTGACTACACTCCAGAGCAGATCAGCGCTATGACCCTTGCAAAGATGAAGGCAGATGCCGAGAAGTACCTCGGAGAGCCTGTAACCGACGCTGTCATCACTGTCCCAGCATACTTCAACGACGCACAGCGTCAGGCAACCAAGGACGCAGGTAAGATTGCTGGCCTCAACGTTCAGCGTATCGTCAACGAGCCAACCGCAGCAGCACTTGCTTACGGTCTGGACAAGAAGGACCAAGACCACAAGGTTCTTGTCTTCGACCTCGGTGGCGGCACCTTCGACGTCTCCCTGCTTGATCTTGCAGACGGCGTTGTTGAGGTTCTTGCAACCAACGGCGACAACCACCTGGGCGGCGACGACTGGGATCAGCGTGTTATCGACTGGCTTGCAGACAAGTTCAACTCCGATAACGGTATTGACCTCCGCAAGGATCCAATGGCACTTCAGCGCCTCAAGGAGGCTGCAGAGAACGCTAAGAAGGAGCTCTCCAGCGCTCAGCAGGCACAGATCAACCTGCCATTCATCACTGCAGACGCATCTGGTCCTAAGCACCTTGACTACACCTTGACTCGTGCAGAGTTTGAGCGCATCACTCGCGATCTTCTCGACCGCTGCAAGGCTCCTGTAACAAAGGCACTCCAGGACGCAGGCCTTCAGCTCTCCGACGTCAGCGAGGTCATTCTGGTCGGCGGCTCCACTCGTATGCCAGCTGTTCAGGACCTGGTCAAGAGCATGACCGGCAAGCAGCCTAACATGTCCGTCAATCCAGACGAGGTTGTTGCAGACGGTGCAGCTGTTCAGGGCGGCGTTCTTACCGGCGACGTCTCCGGCATCCTGCTGCTGGACGTAACCCCACTGTCCCTGGGTGTTGAGACCCTTGGCGGTGTTGTTGACAAGGTCATCGACCGCAACACCACCATCCCAACTTCCAGCACAAAGGTTTACTCCACTGCAGCTGATAACCAGACTTCCGTTGAGATTCACGTCCTCCAGGGCGAGCGCGAGATGGCTTCTGACAACAAGAGCCTTGGTAAGTTCAACCTTACCGGTATTCCTGCTGCTCAGCGTGGTATCCCTCAGATTGAGGTTACCTTTGACATCGACGCAAACGGCATCCTGAAGGTCACCGCTAAGGACAAGGCAACTGACAAGTCCCAGGAGATTACCATTTCTGGCTCCACCGCTCTGTCCGACGACGAAGTTGACCGCATGGTTAAGGACGCAGAGTCCCACGCCGAGGAAGACAAGAAGCGTAAGGACGAGATTGAGGTCCGCAACCAGGTAGACTCCCTGGCATACAGCACCGAGCAGACCGTCAAAGACCTTGGCGATAAGGTCCCTGAGGATCAGAAGAAGGCTGTTGAAGAGGCAGTTGCTGAGGCAAAGACTGCGCTTGATGGCTCCGACATTGAGGCAATCAAGAAGGCTGGCGAGAAGCTCACCGAGGTTGGTCAGAAGCTCGCAGAGATTGTCTACGCAGACGCTCAGGCTCAGACCGCTGGTAACAACGGCGCAGCAAGCAACCCTTCTGAGCCAGATGTTGTTGATGCAGACTACGAGGTTGTCGACGACGATAAGAACCAGAACTAATCTGAGTTTCTCGGCACATGCGCTTGGGTAACTTGGTGCAGCAGCTGGTAGACAATGTGATATGACTCGGAGGCGGCTGGCGGAAACGTTTGGCCGCCTTCTACACATAGGGAGGTGATGGCAGTGACAACAGCAGATCAGAACAAGGTTGGCACTTCCTTTGATAACGAGAATAACGGTGATGAAACCGTAGGTGCCGTCGGTGTTGTGGGTGATGGTTCCGCAAGTCAGACGCTTGATGGCAACGAGTCCGCTGCCAACGGAGCAGATGGTGCAGCTGGCGTGGCTGGCGCAGGCCGTCCGATGACCGAAGAAGAGATGGTTGCTGAGGCAATTCGTCGCGGAGAAGAGACGGCTGAGGCAGAGATTGCTGCTGACGCTCAGCGTGCAGCTCAGGAACGTGACCGTTTGCAGAACGAGCTGGACTCGGTCTCTGATCAGATTGAGGCAGCTAAGCAGCAGGCAGCTGAGGCAAATGATCGCTTCTTGCGCCTGCAGGCTGACTGGGATAACTACCGTCGTCGTACCGCTCAGGAGCGTCTTGATGAGCGCCAGCGCGCAACAGAGAGGCTGGTAGTTGACCTTCTCCCTGTTATTGATGACTTGGAGCGCGCTATTGAGCACGCGGACAACTTGACCGACCCTGCAGCTCAGCAGTTTGTTGAGGGCGTCTCCGCAGTGTGTAATAAGCTCGTAAACGTCTTGAACAAAGAGGGTGTTGAGGTAGTCAATCCTGTGGGCGAAGCCTTTGATCCTCTATCTCACCAGGCAGTGAGCCAGATTGAGGATACCCAGGCGTATGATGAGACCGTCGCCCAGGTGTACCAAAAGGGCTATCGTATGGGCGGCAAGGATATTCGCACTGCAATGGTTGTTGTTACCCACGGCGGCCCAAAGCGCCCAGCTGAGCCAGAAGCTGCTGACGGCGCAGAGGCAGACGGCACAGACGGTGCTGCCGCAAATGGCGCAACCGAGTAAGGCAGAGTAGTTTAGAGAGGAGGCCGTGCTGAATGGCAGGTAGTAAGACTTTTTATGACGTTCTTGGCGTGAAGCGCGACGCCTCGAAGTCTGATATTCAAAAAGCGTTTAGAAAACTTGCAGCTAAATACCACCCTGATAGGGGTGGCGATGAGGCCAAGTTCAAGGAGATCTCGGAAGCGTACAACACGCTCTCTGACGATAAGAAGCGCCAGGAGTATGACCAAATGCTCGCATTTGGCGGCATTCCTGGAGGCGGATTTGGTGGTCGTCAGGGTGGGTTCACCTATACCACCAACGTAAACGGCGCCAACTTTGCCGATTTCTTTAGCGGCTTTGGTGGCGGCGCAGGCGCGGGAGCTGGCGGCTTTGACTTTGCCGATATCTTTGGCGGGCGAGCAAACCGTCCCGTTGCAGGTAGTGACCTTACTATGTCCGTAAACGTATCGTTTGACGAGGCATTTAAGGGAACTTCTCGCAAGGCAACGTATCGCGTGCCTTCAACTGGTGAGGAGCAGTCGCTGACCATCAAAGTGCCAGCTGGTGCTTACGATGGCATGAAGCTGCGCTACAAGAAGCATGGCGAGTACGGCGTTAATGGCGGTCCACGAGGCAACCTTGTGGTTACCATCAACGTTGCAGCTCATCCGGTCTTCTCGCGAGATGGCGCTGACGTGCGCATGAAGCTGCCAGTAAGCATCTACGAGGCAGCTTTGGGCACTTCGGTCGACGTGCCAACACCTGACGGAACTACGGTGCGACTCAAGGTTCCCGCAGGTACACAGAGCGGAAAAACGTTCAGGTTCAAGAACTTGGGCGCTCCTCGCGTAAAAGATCCTGCGACTCGCGGAGCGCTGTATGTTTCGGTGGACGTCAAGGTTCCAACAAAACTTTCCAAGAAGGAGCGAGACGCTCTTCAGGCGTTGCTTGATGCCGACGAGCGCAGCTACCGAGAGGAGCGGTAATGGCTCGAAAGAAGGATGACGGTCGTAACAAGCCGCTCTACATGATTAGCGTTGCGGCCGAGCTCACGGGCATGCATCCGCAGACGCTTCGCGTGTACGAGCAGAAGGGCCTGATCAACCCCGGCCGTTCCAGGGGCAACACGCGCCTGTATTCTCGCGCGGACATTGACCGCCTCAATCTTGTCTCAAAGCTGACGGACGAGGGCATCAACCTTGCTGGTGTTGTGCGCATTCTTGACATGCGCGAACGAGCTCTCGAGAAGGACGATCTTATCGATGAGCTGCGTGAACGCATTCGCGTGCTTGAGGATGAGCTCCACGAGTACCACATGCGCGAGCGCATCACCTCACTTGTTCGTTATAGTGAGACCAGTCCAGAGATGGTGATGCAGCGTCTGCTTGGTATGCCAAGTTCCGCTCCTTCTGACGCCGGCACTGAGGACAGTTCGACGCAGCCAAAGGAATCGTAAGACAACGAGGCAAGTGCTACTAGTAAATGACCAGCTCTTCATGCGCGTATGTGGGGAGCTGGTTTTTGTTTGGTTGCCGAATACCGAATACCGAATACCGAATACCGAATACCGAATACCGAATACCGAAT
>NZ_CAUUSI010000019.1:0-17861 GCF_963547875.1 Lancefieldella parvula | reverse complement strand
ACTTCTTGCTGTTATCGGAAGCAAGGTGTTCAAACACCTCTCCTACCTGGAAGAACAGCATGACAAAGACGGCCTCATCAAACATAGGAGAACCGTTAGGCACAAAGCCAATGAGCAAGGCACCAACAGTAGCAATGGTCATGAGCAAGTCTTCGTTAAAGCACTCGCCCTCAGTGATGCTCTCCCATGCTTCTAGAACAACATCGTATCCCGCAACAGCGTAAGGCAACAGGTAAAGCAACAGTGCCTGCCAGAGCTGCAGGTCAAATGCGTGTTCAACCGCGTAAGCAATACCTAGCAAAACAGCAGAACAGACAATGCGAGCAATTTTCACCTTTGTCTTTGAGCTCATAGCTCCTCCTTGGGTTGTTGTTATACCTAGTCTACTCTTTAAATTGATATATGTACATATATTCATACAACAATCTTAAGGAACTTTTCACAAGAAACTCCGCGGGCGAGAAACCCGTGGAGTCCCAGATAGACATAGAGTTTTGGACGTACTCCTGGCTGCTGTCTTGACCAAAGTCCTAGCAAGGCGATCTTCTCGCCAATTGGTCTTCTCGCCAATTAAAAAGCTAGTTGATCAGCGATGCAGGAGTTGGGATAAATCCCTCAAAAATGACAGGTGCACCTTCGAGCTCGGAGGCAATCATGTCCTCCTCGTTCCTAACGGTCCAGGTAATCAGGTGTGCACCCATGGTATTACAAGCCAGCTTAACGAAGGGGTTCTTGCGATCTTCAAACTTGTAAGAAATGAAGTCTGGACGACCAACAGAATTACCAAAGAGAGCTGTAGCGCCGGCTCGCGTAGCAATGTTCATGTGCTTAGTCTGACGATCAACCAGGAAATTCTCTGAGAGCTGGCCACGAAGCATCTCGGGACGATTCTGACGCAGCCACTGCAAAACGCGAGGATTAAAACTCTCGATGCATGCACGAACGGGACGAAGATCAAGAGCCTGCATAATCTTTTCTGTCAGCTGCTCAGCGTTATTGTTGCGTGTCTTAGCCTCAATAATCAAAGGTGCAGGTAGCTCACCGGAACCGCTCCATGCATAAACCTCAAGGACTTCCTCAAATGTTGGAATCTGCTCGTCAGTAGCAAGAAGCCTAAGACCACGAAGCTCCTCCAGAGTGGACTCCTCAACAATCTTCTGTACGCCACAGAGGCGATCAAGTGCTGAATCGTGAACAACAACCAGCTTGTTGTCTGCCGTCAGGTGGACATCAACCTCGGAGCCAAAGCCCTTCTCGACAGCTGCGCGGAAAGCAAGCAGGGAGTTCTCTGGAATGCCTGCCTCGTTGTTGTAGAGGCCACGGTGAGCATAGCGATGACGAGCAATCTCGTGCCAGCGCTCCAGGAGCAGGCGATCATTTTGCTTGCGAGGAGCAATAGAATAAGCGCCGTATGCAGCCAAACCAAGAGCAGCACCAGCCACAACGCCACCAGCAATAGCAACGTTTCTGAGCGTCTTGCGTTTTTTGGTAGAGACTAACAAAGCGTCAGAATCCTGTCCATTTTGAGCAGCAATTTCCTCAGCAACATCTGCAACTGCGATATCTGCGGCAGCATCCTGGTGCTCGGCCAGGGTCTCCCCCATCTCTTCAAGCGACTCTGCAGTGCTTGCAAGTTGCTTTGAAAGCTTGTTCTTTGGGCGAGAAAAACGATTCTCTAGATTAGACTGAAGCTGTGCCTGAGCAGCCAAAACAGAGGTCTGAGCCGAACGAAGCGCAGACTGAGCACGAGCGACTGACGACTGAATAGCATCGCCGCTTGGCAGTGCTGGCCTAATATGAGCATTAAACCCAGCTGTAATCTGCTCTTTTGCGATATTGCCTGCTAAGTTAGCAGCCTTAGAAGCCGTTGTAGCAAGCAGCTTTCTTCCAGCCTCGGATTGAAGTGCTGCCTTTGCGGCATACTGGGTAATTGCTAAACCTGCAGCTCTAACTGCAGCTCTCTTAATAAAACGACCAATCATGTAAGCTCCCTTCAATCTAGCCTTATTCTATCAGTCCAGTTCTCGCTTTTTCGCTACGTATTGCGACTTTCTGTGCGTAATCAGTATCTTTGTCTGTTCAAAATCGAGTAGTATGTAGTCCACTAACTACTATCTCAGGAGCATCATGGCTGTTATAAAACAAGAACACGCTCTCTACCTGTATAAACTACTCAAAGCAACCATTGGCGTCTCTAAGCAGACTCCCCTCTCTACCGTTGAGGGTGTGCTCATTGAAGACGACCTTGCACCGCAGGATTTTGGCTTTGACGACATCCGCGCTCTCATGGAGGCGTGCCCCGATTTCATCAAAATCACTGCGTTCAAAAAAGGCTACGTCTACGCAACTCTTCTGACCTTTGACACCTTTGAGGCTGCCCTTGTAGCTGGCGAGAAAAACGTCGAGGCGCAAAACAACGGCAAACCTTGGAAACGCCGCCGTGGAGCAAAGTCCATTCGCGCGCTCAAGCCAAAACACCTGGTAGTTGAAGCGGAACCTGAAGTTGAGAAGCTTCCTGCCCAGGAAGAGTCGACGGAGTCAGAGGAGGTGCCTGTCGTAGAGAGCTCGGAGGAACTGTCTGTTGCAGAAACAGCACCAATCGCAGAGGAATCTGCTGCTGAGGCGCCTATTGTAGCAACGCCTTGTGCTGAGGTGCCTGAAGAAGACCTCCAGCAAAAATCTGCCGATGACGCTGCTCCAGAGCCCGCTGGAACCGATGATACCGCTCCAGAACCTGTCGAAACCGAAACACCAGCTCTAGAGCCTAAAGCTGCCGAGCTGACAGTGCCTGAACCTGTAGTGCCCGAGCCTACCATCTCGCTTACCGTTACCTACAATCCCTACGACGACTCCGATGAAGAGAAGACGCTTGAGGCCGCTCCTTCAGTATTGCAACAGGCACTGAATGCAACAAGTTCTGTCTCTAGCACTACAGTTTCTGAATCCCAAACTTCTACGCAGGCAATCAATCAGGATGAAACTCCTGTCCCTACCCCAACATACCCTGCCAATTTTGAGGAAGACGTCCATGTCAACAACGAGCTTCTCGGCATTTTGTATCAGATGGCTCCCGTTGATGCCAACGTTCTCAAGCAACTAGAAGAAGACTTCAAACTTGCCGAGTCTTCTCGCGCTCTCATTTCCAAGGGCGGCACGTTCACATTTAACACGCGTTACAAGAAACCGCAGACTGACGAGGTTATTACCGCTACCATTCGCAAATCTAAGCGCGGAGCTCTGCGTCCCTGGACGCTTTTGGAGCTCAGCATTTCCGCAGATGAATTGCATGATCAGACAGTTGATGTGCTTCGTGGACTGCCAAAGTCTGCCATTGCTTCGTGGGAAAAGCTTCCTGCTGCAGCAAAGCAGCTGCCCATCAACCCTGTTGACGTGGTTATGAACGAGGCTCCTGTCTCCGACTGGAGCGCACTTTCCACCACCTATCTGAGCGACGCGCCTTCGTTACAGGCAGCACAGGCTTGCCTTTCCGCAGCGTACGTCTACAGAAAGAACGAGCAGCAGCTCATGCACACCGATGCTGACTTCTCACTACCTGTCTCAACTCACACTCCCCTGCTCTTTGATCCCGAGCGTGGATTTGATGATGACTCGCCTCTGGTGCAAAACGCCTTGCGAGCTGCAAAGCGCGGATGGCGCATGGCCGTTGAGCTCTACAATCCATCCAAGCACTGCATCTACCTTGCACTTCCCACCTCTGATGGCGAGAAACCCCTTGCGCTGATATTTGATGCATCAGCAGAGGGCCCTTATCACGTTGTTGCAGCGCTAACCATTGAAGAAGCGTATCCACTTGCACGTATCTTCTCTGACGGCCTTCCTAGCTGGATTTTGCCACAGTAATCCCAGGTCGCAGGCAAGCTCTCTTCACAGAGCCGCTCCTATAACTAGTCACCAAAAAAGCCACCCGCATGTGAACTGCCTCCCATTTCTTGGACATAAGAAATGGGAGGCTTTTTATGCGTATGGGTTGCGGGATCACTTAATTTTCGGTTTCTGAATCCAGTGCCGGACCTATCGCTTTTATGAGATATCCATTCTCATCGAACTCATAATAGTAGTCATCAACTATTGCTAGCCCATGTGAAAAAAGGTAGCCGTTGATTTGTCGGTACGCTTTGTGTCCATCAACCGTTACCCAACCGAAGGGAAGTTTCCATTCAAAAGGTCCAAGTTCTACAGAGCCGTCTCTTACTTCCTTGTAGTCGTCAAGAGAAATTTCCTCCAAATCCACGAGTTTGAAGGACTCGTAATTGCCGGCAAGAGCGGAGAACCTTAAAGTTCCAAGCTCTTGCATGACATATCCCACAGGTTTATCTCTATATCGAATCTCCCAAATAAGGTTGTTCCGGGTTTCTGGTTTTACTCCTATATAGCAACTGCCAAGCGTGAGCTTCATATAGTCGATGTCTTTGAGGTAAGGCTTTCCGCCGTCTCCTTCTTGCCTGGCGGTATTGATAGCTTCTTGTGTGGACCGCTCTACCGCTTTTTGCTGAAGTGAGTCAATTGCCCATGGGTAGGGCGTAGCAAATGCATTCCACAAGAGGAAGACAGTGGCCATAAGAAACAGAACTATAGAGATAATCTTTAGAGGCAGCCATTTATGTTTCTTGTTCATAGTCATCACGCAGCCTCAACTAGTGGCTTATATGCTTTAGGGACAATGTTTCCTGGTAGTGCTTTATGCGCTTCACCCCTTGCATTAAATTCGTAGGTAACACCACCAATGCGAGCTTTTTGCGAGTAAATAGATGTGTTTTTCGCACGCCGGGTTTCTCGGCAGTGGGCACGCCGGGTTTCTCGCCAGGCGCGTCAAAGCACCCAGCTTAGTCATGCCATGGTTCAACAGGCCATTCGTTGCCCGTAAGACTCCAGTCTTTCATGTCATTAGCATTGCCATTGATGACAAACTCCCTGACAAAGATGTCTCGCTTGCCATTTGAAATGGTCTCGATGTAGTAACGAGGACGAACGTCTCCCTCGTGGACCTCATCAAGCGGCGTGGTGTAGTTAGAAAGCGTCTGCTGGTCAACGCCCATGTCCTTCAGCGTCTGCGCCAAAATGTCGTAGTGCCAGACAGGCGCGTCAGAAATCTGCATAGGCTGAGCCGCCTCTTCAGCAGTCTGACCAGCTGGTTTGTACATAATGACTGGAGCAGAAGGTGTCTGAATATCGCCGCCCGTCAAGTACCAATCACCATGGTCAGCGGTAATGATGAAAGACGTATTCTCATACACTCCCAAACGCTTGAGCTCAGCGATGTAGGCTTCAACAATTCTGTAAGCCGCTATGGTTTGCTCGTCAACGTTTTGCTTGCTTGGATCTTCAGTGCGCTCAACGTTGCGATCAAGCGTGTAAGGTGGATGAGAGCCAAACAGATGAATGAAACGGAATGAACCATTCTGACCAGCGCTGTCGTCAATCGAGAGTCCGTAGTGTTGAAGCTCCTGGTAATACTTAAGGTCATCCTCGGTGTATGGCTGTGAAGAGAGATCAACTTCGTCCATGTTGACTGACTTGCGCATGCGCATATTAAGATCCTCGGTGTAATACCAGAAACGAGGCTTAAACACCCAAGGCATATCCCTGCAGAACGCCGTCTTATAGAGAATGCGCAGCGCACCAAAAACATCCAGCTGATTATCAAGTCCCCTACCAACAGGTGGATGGTAGTTAACGGAATACTTCTGAGCTGTTCCTCTATAACGGTTGTAATTGAGCTGGTCGGTGTACAGACCAGCCTCAAATCCAGCATTCTGGATATCCCTGAGATACTGATCACTCTGTGCCCAGTTATAAACAAAATCGTTGAAATTCTCGCCAGGCTGAGGACGTGTTCCAAAAAGCAGCGATGGCACACCATATCGAGTAGGAATCATAGAACCTACAGAGTTTCTATACCACGTAAATCCTGTTAAACCGGCAAATGTCTCTGGACGTTCATCGTAGAGTCTCTGAACAAAGGCGGTGTCGGTAGTATCAAGGACAAACACCACGACGTTCTTCTTGGAGGAAACGTTGTAGAGGCCCTCGCGCGTTGCGATAACCTGCTGGTTTTCGGCATGAGCATCTATCGACGCTGCGATTGCAGGACCCCAGAGACTTGCAACGCCCACTGTCTGGACAATGATAAGAGCGGTTGCGGTTACCAGAAGACCTGTTCTAAGCTGACGTGCTTTTAGGAGCGAGAAGGTCACTGCAGCTGCAATGATTGCCAGCCAGATGAGGCCAGAGACAATCATTTGGGTTGTGAAGTTGGACCAAATAACCTCGTGACCATCTGCAAGTGGCATACCACCGTTCAAGAATACTGCCTGAACGTATGACGCCACACCGACGGCGCCAACAAATGCAACGGCAACGTTAAACACACGCTTACGCAGGAGTGATAGAAGCACTGTAAGAATGATCGTAAGGATAAGACCTGCAATAATAACGGGACCTGCAACATCGTTGAGGTTGAAAGAAAGGTCTCGCGCATTGCTTGCCACCAGCTCAAGTGGGGCTACGACCAAGATAGTAAAGACAGTAAAGAAAGAGACAAGAAATGCGACACCAATACGACCCTTAGGTTTGAGGGTTCCCTCTTTTTGTTCCCTGAGACGAACAGCTTCTGCTGCAAGGATTTCTTTCATCTGAACGTTTGCAGCTTCTGCACCTTTGGCGTCAACCTTGTGAACTTTGCCTTCGACAATCTTATTGGCGTTCTCATCAATCTTAAGCAGACGGAAGAGCACCTTACGAGAGCGCCTAAACGCAACGCCAAGGACCGCAGAGAGTGCAACTACAACTGCTGCCAGCGCCTGGATGGTGTAGGTCATAACCGATGGGTCAACGTAAGCCTGTGCTATTGCAGGCAGAAGAGCCCACCACGCAAACGTCAGTACTGCGACAAAAAACGCTCCATGAAGGAAGGACGCGCGGCTTTGAATAGCGGAGCTGCAAGAGTTTCTCATGGTAGAAGTTGTTGTTTTAGTCACGAGAAACACCGTCCTCATCAGTTGTCTTTGTGGCGTCTTTAGTGGAGCTGACGGCGTCGCTTTTCTCAGCGTCGTCTGCAGCGTCCGCAGCAGCGTTCTTCTTGGTAGTAGCGTCGTCTGCAACCTCAGCAGCGTCCTCCTCCTGGTGAGCCAAAACGCGCTCGAGGATGAACTTACCTGCGGCTTCTCCGCCGTGACCCAGGTTGAAGATCATGTTGTTGCGAATCTCTTCAATCTTGTGCGACCAGCTGTCGGTCTCTTCAAGCATCTGCGCAACCGCATCACCCAGGCCCGAGAGGTCCTTAGGATCAAAGCTGCGGCCAATCTCATTTCTCAGCGTAATGTCGCATGGATCCGAATGAATCTTGCTCCAGTCAGGGTTATTCTCCTTCATTGCAGTATCAATGAAGACCGACGGCTTGAGCGTGGTAAACGAGAACTCCTCGGCAACACTCGACCAGTCAGTAAACAGCAGGTCAGCTGAGAGAACCGAAGTATTGGAGCTGAAGTCAGTCTCAAAGGAGAGCTCCTCTGGGTCTGCGTCAGCGTAGCGAGCAAGAATCTCCTCCATACGGGCGGGATAGCGCTTCAAATACTCTGGGTGTGGGCGAACCACAATACGCCAGCCACGGCCCATGAGCTGCTCAAGCAGGCCGTCAAGGCAGCTATCCATCAAGTTGTCGTACTGCCACGAAGGACCAATCAGCAACAGGGGTTTCTCGCCAGGTTTCCGCTGACCCAGATTCTGCTTCTTATAGTTCTGGATTGACCTGTCGAGAAGATCGTAGCCGATAGCAGGCTTTCTCTTTGATGGGGTGTCATAGTACTTCTCGACCAGCTCAAGATCGTGCTGCTGATGAGGACCAACGCAGAGGACGTCGTCGTAGTAGGTGTACTCGTTGCGCGTCGAGGTGACTGTCATGGAGGTCATGTGGTGGCACATGTACATGTACTCAGCGTCTTTGCGCACGTAGGAGCGCTTCATGTACGAGCTCTCCAGGTCACCGAGGGAGGTAACCACAACGTCGGCGTCGAGCTTCATAAAGAGCGTGATGAGGCGACGCTGGCCCAAGTAGTAAGGAATCAGACGAGGCTGCTGTTTTGCCAGCTCAAAGACCTGGTCATTAGGGTCTGAGGTGACATAGTGGATGCGGATGTCCGAGTTTGTCAGCAGCCACTCAATGGCGCCCTGGAAGTATTTGTAGAAGCCGCTTGACTCAGAATAGAAAACCAAGTGCTTGCCGATGGTGTCAAAGAAGCGCTTGTAGTCCTCTTTTTCGCGAGCAGCATGAGGATCGCGCTGGAACCACTTGTGAGTGGACTTAGTTGCTGCGTCCATTGCCTCAAACTCGTCGCGAGCAGCGTTGAGATCGTCATAGTCAACCTGTTTACGAGGGTCAATGATAATGTTGCAGACAATCTGAACCAGGATTGAGAGAAGGTTTGAGCAAACCCAGTAGAATGCCATGCCGCAAACAACGTAAACCGCAAGTACAAGCGACATTGCAATAGAGAGGCCGTTTGTGGTGTTCTTCTCGGCACGAGACTGCTCGCGCTGGAGTGGATTCAGCTTGTTGGATGCAAGGCCAAGAGCAACCGAGGACAGAGCTGCTGCGAGAGGCATAATCCAGGTGATACCACCATCAATGATTGGGGTCATGCCCAAAAACTCTGTACCCGGAGCGCCGGAATCAGTGATGCCATGGATGACGTCTACCAGACCAAACAGAATGACTACCTGGATAGCCAAAGGAATAAGGCTCAGCAGCGGGTGATAACCTGCCTTTTTGTTGAGCTCGTTGGAGCGCTCCTCGATGGTCTCTCTGTCGCCGAAGTAGCGTGTCTTCAGGCGGAAGGTCTCGGGCATAAGACGCACCATAACAATGGAATTTTGCTGCGTCCAAAGCGCCAGAGGCATCAGGATGATTTTAGTTGCAAGGGTAAAAAGGAAGATTGCCGCCCACCAACTGCCGGTCAAGTCATATGCGGGCTGAACGATAAGTGAAAAAACGTGTGCGAGCTGCTCCATATACAAACCTTCTACGAGAAAACTTCTACGAGAAAACTCTACAGAAGCCAATAAAACCTAAGACCTGAAAAACCAATGGAATCCATGGCAGGCTAAAAGAAAGCTACGGCATCTAAATGAAGTCTGCAGTATCTAAAGTTAACCTGAAGTATCCATTTGTGCATAACTGATTTATGGTATCAAAAAACGCTATTTATCGGCAGTTTAAAGCAAATAAACAAAATGGAATATCTTTGATTTGCATGGATAAAATTTATACATAAATTGTTCTTTTTCAAATCATTCTCTTAAAGTTACGTAGGCAATTGTCTTTCTCGTTAATCAAAATTTAACCCCTGAAATGGCATTTTATTTGATTTTGGGGTTGCAATCGCAGTTCTGCTGGCTAAAATACTCTCCATGTTATTTTTAATATTCGGCGCATTAGAGCGCTTTTGAAATGAGGAGATTCTATGCAGGCAAATCTGCAGGAGCTAAAAGAGACCTATTCGCGGCAGACGTATAGTGTATTTTCAATCAACCGCCAGCAGAAGATTGCTGACTCCCAAGTTACTTTTTCGCTTGCTCACTCTGTTTTTATCATTCCTGTGTTTGGATCAGCTGAAATTACTATTGGCAGCAAAGAATTCATCTGTGAAGGATCCACAGTTGTACACGCTCCTGCAGGTCAGACTGTAACGTACCGCACACTCTACGGTCGCTCGTTTGACCACGTAAACATCTACTATGATGGCGTTCAGGGAGATACCAGCAGCCCAATCTTCAATGCGTACGCATTTGATCCTCAGGGATTTGATCGCATTCTTGATAAGACGCTTGACCTGGAAAAACTTAACACTACCCCATCGCTGGACAACCGTGTTGCGCAGATTGTCAACGGTACCGAGCTCATCAAATCAATGTTCCTGCTCACCAACAGCCAAAAAGTACAGGAAAGCATGGCCGAGGCTCGCACGTATATTGAGCTCCACTTTGCAGATCAAATTACCATTCCTGGCCTGGCCAAGCGCTGTGGAATGAGCACTCAGCGATTCTCCAACAATTTTGTCCAAACATTTGGCGTTCGCCCAATGACGTTCATCATTGCAAAGCGTCTTGACCATGCTCAGCAGCTGCTTCAATCTGGTCTTTCTGTGCGCGAGACCTCCGAGGCGGTTGGTTACAATGATCCGTTCTACTTCAGCAGGCTTTATAAGAAGCACATGGGCGTAACACCTCAGGACGTTCATGACAGCTATGAGGGAAATGTCCTGATTAAGTAGGTGTCGTTTACAAAATAGCGAACTTCAGTCTTTTTAGTAACAAAGTTAAGGGTCAGAACGTTCCGTTCTGACCCTTTTTGCATAACCAGATTATTATATTCAATTCTATGAATACATAATTTTTGAGCTTTAAATTATGTGCCTAAAAAGGTAAAAAACCCGTTTAGTTGGGGATGAAAATTGAAAATTAGCCGATTTATCCCCAGTTAAGACGATTTTTTACCGCACTAAAAACTTTTATCTGGGCAAACGTTGTATGCAGAAAAATGAAAACCCCAACTAAACGGATTTTTTACCACTTGGAGACTTATTCGAGCGTTTTCCGAAGAATCTGAGGCATCCGCTGCCTACTTATCAGTCGTTTATCAACCTTCTTTGAGCGTCTCTACAAGAAACCAACGGCACGCAAGGCACAAAAAATCCCAGCACCCGAAGGTGCTGGGATTTTGAACTTGAAACTTTAAGAGCGATTAAGCAGCCTCAACAACTTCCTCGGAAGCGTTGTCTTTCTTAGCAAAGTGCTCAGCAACGTAACCAGTGATCAAAGGAGTCAGGATTGCAGTAACGATAACTGCAGCTGCTACCTGTGCGTTTGCTGTTGCAAGAGCAGCTCCGCCATACAGAGCTGGGTTAGCCTCTGCCATAGCAGCAGGTGTAAGTGCATTTGCACCTGCGCAGGAAGAAATAGCAACACCAGCAATACCAGTTCCGCCAGTTGCGCGATCAACAAAGTAGTTGATAAAGCCACCGCAGACGGAGCAGATAACGCCAAGCAGAATACCTGCAGGACCAGCCATGATGAGGGAATCAAACTTCATAGTAGTTCCCATAGCAAAGAAAGTCATAACAATAATTGCTGGCAGAGCGCTTGTGAGCATCTTCTTCATGGATGGGAAGAAGTTGCCAAGCAAAATACCAATAATAATTGGCAGAACTGCGCCAAGCAAAGACCAGTTGATTGGCGACTGGCCAGTTGCACCAAGAGCAAGCATGGTAACTGGAGGACCAACAACCAGCGTAGTAATTGCAACTGCACCCTGCTCATACTCGTTACCGTAGTCGGCCATCAGACCTGCGTACATGGAGTTGTTTGCACCAGAGCAAGCAGCAAGGATGACCATGGAAGAAAGACCAAGCAGGTTGTCGTTCAGGAAGAACAGAACTGCAAGACCAAGAGCAACGCAGAACACAACCTTAGAAATGATGATGATTGCGCCGCGAAGTGCAGCCTTTGGTGCACTCTTGAACGAAATAGTTGCGCCAACGCACAGCATGAAAGCGCCGACAAGAGCAGCCGTGCCCTTAACGGTCATCGCTGCGGTAAAGCTGCCGAGTGTTGGGAATACCTCTGGGAAAAACGTGTTCATGAAAACACCAAGTAGCAGAGGAATCAGAATGTTTGCACCTGGGATACGGCCCAGTGCCTTAAATGGGTGCTGAATAGAAATTGGTTCTTTTGTAGCCATCAACAATCACCTAGTCCATTACAATGCCGCCGTCGCAGTCGCCAACCTCACCGTTGACGAAGCTTGCAGCATCGGAAGCAAAGAACAGTACCATCTGTGCAGGCTCAGATGCCTGTGCAGGACGGCCAAGAGGAATGATGCCTACGACCTTCTTGTACTTCTCCTCATCGTTGGAGAGTGCAGTGGTCATATCTGTAATGGTGAAAGATGGGCAAACTGCGTTACAAGAAATGCCGTACTTGCCGCCCTCTTTAGCAATAGCCTTGGTAAAGCCGTTCATACCAGCCTTGGAAGATGCATAAGCAACGGTACCAAGGAGGCCGCCGCCAATCTTGCCTGCGACGGAAGAAACGTTAACAATGCGAGCGCCGCCACGGTCAATAAAGTGCTGCCAGAGAGCGTGAGTTACGTTGTAAGTACCAGTGAGGTTGGTGTTGATGGTGTTGTTCCACTCTTTGTCGTCAACCTCGGTAAAAGGAACGGAGCTGATGCGACCAGCACAGTTGATAAGAACGTTGACGTCGCCGCACTCCTCAAGAATCTGAGCAACGGTCTTCTTAACGCCCTCTGCGTCTGCAATGTCCATTGTGTAGAAGAAGTTACCCTCGCCAAGCTCCTCGACAAACTTGCGACCAGTGTCCTCGTGACGAGAGCAAACGATTACATGTCCACCTCCAGCAACAATACCCTTGGAGATCTCAGCGCCAATACCAGCGCTTCCGCCTGTAACCAGAACCAGCTTACCTGTAAAATCGAATGCCATGCTCTCTCCTTTTTTAACGAGCACAAACCATTAGGAAACAAAATAAATTCTAGCCATATTCACATAATTTGCTATAGAAAAATTATTTTTGTTTCACAAATCCTATGGTAAATAAGCCAAAGGAAAATAATTTGCTTAAAATGCGACATAAATGACACATTAAATTTCATGTTCAATCTTTTGGACATTTGTCTGCAAATCTAACCATTTTTCTTTCCTCGTAAATTTCAAAAGTTAGACAAAGCTAACTTTTAGGAATACAATAGGGAGAGAAACCAGTTGAGCTCGTAGCTCCAAACTCCTAACTCTTGGCTTCACGCTATCAGTTTCTTGCTTTCAGCCCCGCAGCTACTTGCTCTCATATCTTTTAAGGAAGTGACTATGAAACATCACTGCACGCATATCTCAGCAGTCGCAAACCCACAACTGCACGCTACCCGCAATCCTCTCCTAACCCGCAGGTCAGCGCTGACCTTGCTCAGCGCAAGTTCCGCAGCAGCCATCGCTTCTCTCGCCGCGTGTGGCCCACGCGATTCTGCTACCAGCTCAAGCACCGCGCAAAACCCAAACTCCTCGGCTCCCCTTGTTTTGACCACTTTTACCGTCATCCAAGACATGGCTTCTCGCGTTGCGGGAGAGTTCTGCCAGGTAGAGTCCATCACCAAGGCCGGCGCCGAGATCCACGACTACGAGCCAACACCCGACGACCTCAAGCGCGCACAGAAAGCCCAGCTCATCCTCAACAACGGCCTGGGTCTTGAGCGCTGGTTTGAGCGCTTCGTCGACGACTCGCCTGCTCAGCGCGCTGACCTCAGCGAAGGCATCACCGCCATCCCCATCGCAGAGGGTGACTACCAGGGTCAGGCCAATCCGCATGCGTGGATGTCGCCCGCAAATGGCAAAATCTACGTCGAGAATATCGTCCGCGCGCTAAGCAACCTTGTCCCTGACCACGCCAAGGACTTCGAGGCCAACGGCAACGCATACAAAAAGGAGCTCGACAACATCTCCTCTCACCTGATTGAGGAGCTTAGCACTCTGCCAGAGAGCCAGCGCACGCTTGTGACCTGCGAGGGAGCGTTCTCGTACCTGTGCCGCGACACCAACATGAAGGAGCTCTACCTCTGGGCCGTTAACGCGGCCGACGAAGGCACTCCGCAGCAGATCGCAAAGGTCGTTGAGACCGTAAAAGCCCAGCAAATTCCTGCGGTGTTCTGTGAGTCAACGGTCAGTCCTAAGGCAATGCAGCAGGTAGCCGACGAGACGGGCGCCACTCTCAGAACTGACGAGAAGAACATCTTGTACGTAGACTCCCTCTCGGAAGCCGACGGCCCCGTGCCCACCTATCTTGACCTGCTGCAACACGATGCAGACGCAATCGTATCTGGTCTCATGGGAAGGTAATTGTTCGATGAATCTTTGTGTTTCGCAACTTTGCGCCTGGTACGAGAAAAAAGACCGCGAGAAACCCATCATTTATGACGTGAATTTCTCGCTTTCAACAGGAGATCTTTGCGCACTTGTTGGCGTCAATGGCGCCGGTAAATCTACGCTCTTCAAAGCGCTGATGGACACCATCGCATGGGAGGGGTCACTTACTTGGGGTCAGCAACCTCTTTCACAGGCGCGCAAGCAGGGAAAAGTCGCTTACGTCCCTCAAACGGAGGCAATTGACGCAACGTTTCCGCTGCTCGTAAAAGACGTTGTTATGCAGGGAAGATATGTTCATCAGGGCTGGATGCGCATACCTTCCACTCAGGACAAAGAGCTGGTTGCCCAGGCACTTGAACGCGTTAACCTGGCCGACCTTGCAGATCGTCCACTTGCCCAACTCTCGGGCGGACAAAGAAAGCGTGTTTTTGTGGCACGCGGAATAGCGCAAGCTGCTGAGCTGGTATTTCTCGACGAACCGTTTGCGGGAGTAGACGCTCGCTCTGAAACCATCATCACCGAACAGCTCAATAACCTCAGTAAAGAAGGCAAAACATTGCTCGTTTCAATTCACGACATCAATTTGGCCCAGCAAAAATTCCCGCTCTGCCTGGTCATCAATAAAACCATAACCGCGCAGGGTCCCTCGAAAGAAATTCTTTCTGGAGACGCCCTCCTGCAGAACCTTGGTATTTCCGAAGATACCCACATTGAGGAGGTGCTCCATGCCTGAGGTAGACATTCTCCAATACGCATTCATGCAGCGAGCCCTCATCACCGGAATTGCAACCGCCATAGTATGCGGGCTTTTAAGCTGCTGGATCACGCACATGGGATGGTCGCTTATGGGCGACGCTATCTCCCACTCTATTCTTCCGGGCGTAGTCATTGCTCACCTGCTAGGACTTCCCTATCTGGTGGGAGCGCTGGTGTTTGCCCTCATTACCGTGGTGTTGGTCGGACAAGTCAAAAAGAGCCAAATTGTGCGCCCTGATACTGCTATTGGTATCGTATTTACAACATTTTTTGCACTGGGAACAGTTCTTATATCCAAGGTTCCAAGCCAAATTAACCTCTCACACATACTCTTCGGAAACCTTTTGGGAGTCACTACTCCTGATATGCTGCAAGTTCTTTGTATTGGTCTGCCCATTGCAATCTTACTTATTCTTAAAAATAAGGACCTGACCTTGCTTTCATTTGATCCCACGCAGGTTCAAGCAATCGGTCTTTCTACTAAAACACTCACTTCATTCTTGCTTGTTGACCTAGCCCTCGCAATTGTCATATCGCTCCAGGCAGTTGGCGTAATTCTGTCCGTTTCTCTCCTTATTGTTCCAGGCGCCTGCGCAAGGCTTCTTACCAATCAGATGCGCCATATGCTCTGGATTTCTCCGCTCATTGCCACGGTCAGCGTTTTGATTGGAATAACAGGCAGTTATTACTTAGACGCCTCTTCTGGAGGAATGATTGGACTCACCCTCGGCGTGGTTTTTTGCATCATTTTTATATTAAAGAGTTTACCTAAGTTTACTTTTGGACATATAGTAGACAAGGACTAAGAAAGGAGGACCAATGCATACACTCAACACCTCAAAAGCCCAGTTCGCTCGCGCAACTCGTGCACAAAAGCTCTTGCACAGGCAAGCCTTTGCGGCTCTCAGAACATCCATTGGTCTTATGGTCGGAGCTCTTCTTATCGCAATTGTCCATTAATGCTTCATCTCATAAATCACCCAGATTTGGCGAGAAACCCCTCCTATTCAAAGGGTTTCTCGCTAAATTTTTATATAAGTGTTTGAACGAGAATACCTACGGATACTGACGCAAGGTTGGACAAGATTGAAAGAGTCCATGGGGTGTTGCTTACTCTTTTTACCTTGTAAATGAGACCTTCGACAGCAATAACAACCAGCTCAACAGTTATGACGCACGCCCAGTACTGAACGTCGTTAGCAACCACATCAACAAGGGCGCTTGTGATAAAAACGGCAATTGGATTAGTAAGCACTTGAGCAGCAACAACAATCAACAGCGCTTGATTGTCTTTAACGCCCAGCGATTTTGCGACAATAAGCTCAACAGTAATAGTCAGAATCAGACAAAACGCAAATATTGGAATAATGGTAATCAAATACGGCAACAAAAATATTTGGTCGTCCATGCCATTAGCCTTCTGCTTGTTTGTCTTCAGCCACAAGATAGTCTTCAGCCACACACTCGTCTTGAACCGCAAGCTCATCAACCTGATCAGATGGCTCTGCGATTAGAACATCTTCCTCTACAGCCTCAACAACTTGTGCCGCCTGGAACATACGCTCATGACCAAATGGCCCTGTAGCCACGGAATCTTTGACTAACGTAAGACCTACGCCCAACGAAAGTGCCGAGACCAAACTGATACCAGAGAGCATCGCAGGATGTTCAATACGGAATCCTGCGAGCGCAGGCAACGCACCTACGGCTAGTGAGAAACTGGCCAGTCCAAACGCGGTGCCTTTTGCGTTAGGCAAGATATTTGCCAGAGATGCCAACGTAATGGACATAGTAAAGTTGAAGAAAAATACACCCAGAAGGCCCATAACCGGTATCTCCCATGAGGGTACAAACAAGGTGGCTGCAACAATGAGCGAAAAGATAGCTGTAGTCCTGAAGCCAATACGATCAGCAACCACTCCACCAAGTGCTTTACCTGCAAATACGCCAAGGATACTTAATACCAGTAAGAGCATCTCACTCTTCCAAGGAAATGCCATAACCATGCCAGCATAGCTTCTCAGCGCCACCACAAGGCTCAGCAGTACAATCGCAAGCAATGTATTGAATGAAAGCTCCGAAATATCAAACGAAACGTTATGCACGTTCCAGTACTTCTTGTTAACCTTTTGTACTACAAGCGTGATAAGCGCGCATAAGAACAACAGCACAAGCAGGGAAAACGCAATCTGAAGTCTTCCCATTTGAGCACTTTGTGTGCCTAAAAAGACTCCAATTGCACCAGTTGCAATAAAGATTCCCGAAGGTCCTGCATGTTTTTGCGAGATATTAAGGACGCTCAGTCCGCCCGCACTATGAAAGAGCGCGTTTCCAATCGCAAGCAAAAGAATCGCAGGCCACTCGAGAAGGGCTATAGGGACCAGCGAAAGAATAACTCCAGCGCCCACTAAAGCATACGAAAGTAAGGCGGCATAGGAGTTCTTATCCAGCTGATCCAGCGCAATGCCTATAGGGAGCTGCAGGGTAAAGGCAACTATGTCATACAGTAAAATACTGAGCGCAACAACTTCCATCGAACCCTGGCCAGAATCGCCCAACACTCGGCTTACGGCACAGAGCATCGAAGAAACACAAGCAAAGTCAACTACAAAGTGACAAAGTGCATACGCAAATGTAGTGACTTCTTTTTTGGGAAGAATCTGCTGTGTTGTGGACAAGGTTTTACCTGCGACGCCTTATGATCATAATAAGGCCAATTACTGCCACAAGAGTAGAAACTGCAGCCATGGCTAAGAAGCTAGATGATCTACCGATTCTTGGTGTAGAAATAACATCAGCTTTTGCAATAACGGGTAGCGCGATTGTCATGACAAAAGTGCTGGCAGCAAGCGCAATTTTTTGGGCTGAACCCAAACCTTTAATCAGATGACGACGTAGTGACATACATACCTCCTTCATCAACTTTTTAATATTTTACCAGTACACACGCCGCGTTCCAAATGTACTCCCGTAAACGGCATAAAAAAGCGCCCGACGAATGTGAACTGCCTCCCATTTCTTATGTCCAAGAAATGGGAGGCAGTTCATATGCGGGTGATTATGATTCTGCAGCGTGTTAGCGTTGGCTTTTAGGCCTGGCGCACAAAATAGCGCAGCTTTGGTAGGTTCTGCTGAAGAATCGATATGTTCTTAATC
>NZ_CAUUSI010000018.1:0-19574 GCF_963547875.1 Lancefieldella parvula | reverse complement strand
CTTCTCGGCGGTCGCACGGGACGTGACGGCATTGGCGGCGCAACCGGCTCTTCAAAGGCCCACGACGCTGGCTCCATTGAGCGCGACGGAGCCGAGGTCCAGAAGGGCAACGCCCCTGTTGAGCGCAAGCTTCAGCGCCTCTTCCGCCGTGAAGACGCTTGCAAGCTCATCAAGCGCTGCAACGACTTTGGTGCAGGCGGTGTCTCTGTTGCTATTGGCGAGCTTGCTGACGGCCTTGACGTCAACCTGGATGCTGTTCCTAAGAAGTACGACGGCCTTGATGGCACTGAGCTGGCAATCTCCGAGTCTCAGGAGCGCATGGCCGTTGCGCTTGAGGCAAAAGACGTCGAGCAGTTCTGCGCATACGCCCGCGAAGAAAACCTCGAGGCAACCATTGTGGCAACGGTCACCGAGGATCCTCGTCTGGTCATGCGTTGGCGCGGTCAGAAGATTGTCAACATCAGCCGCGCATTTCTCGCCTCAAACGGCGCACCTAAATCAATCACCGTGCGCCTGGCCAAGCCTCTTGCCTACCAGCGTACCTGGGCAGGCACAACTCTTGGCGAGAAACTCCACTCGCTGGTACGCGATCTAAACGTTGCATCCAACAAGGGTCTCTCCGAGCGCTTTGACTCTACCATTGGCGCAGGTACCGTCCTTATGCCATTCGGTGGCGCTCGCCAGCTGACCCCTGCCCTTTCAATGGTGGCCAAGCTTCCTGTTATGGGCCAGACCAATACGGTCTCGGGCATGGCCTGGGGCTTTAACCCCTACCTCATGGAAGCCGACCAATTCCGCGGCGCCTACCTCTCTGTTGTTGAGTCCGTTTCCAAGCTGGTTGCTACCGGCTTTAAGTACCAGGACCTCTACCTCACCTTCCAGGAGTACTTCGAGAAGCTCGGTCAGAATCCAAACCGTTGGGGCAAGCCAGCAGCGGCCCTTCTTGGCGCACTGATGGCACAGGTCAACCTTGGTCTTGCAGCTGTCGGCGGCAAGGACTCCATGTCCGGCACCTTTGAGGACCTGGACGTTCCACCAACGCTGGTTTCGTTTGCTACCGGCCTTACCAAGGTAGACAAGATTGTCTCCAACGAGTTCAAGGGTGCAGGTCACAGGCTTATCTCCATTGTCCCGTCCTACGACGAGAGCGGCCTTCTCCCCGATAACGAGTCCCTGCTCACCGCATACAAGCTGGTCAGCACCCTGGTCCAGTCCAAGAGCGCACTCGCCATTACCACGCCAGGTTACGGCGGCGTGGCCGAGGCTCTCTTCAAGAGCTGCCTGGGCAACAAGCTGGGCGTTGAGCTGGTCCCAGAGATTTCTGCCGACGCGCTCTTCTCGCCAACCTACGGTGCCTTCATCGTTGAGCTGGCAGACGGCGTATCCGTTGACGACGTCGACGGCGTATGCGTGGCTCCTCTGGGCGTCACCACGTCCGAGTACGCTTTCAGCGCGTGTGGCGAGAAGATCGACCTCTCCGAGCTCCAGGAAGCATGGGAGCGCCCACTTGAGGAGGTCTTCCCCTACCGCGGAGGCTCCGACGAGGCTGTAGAGAAAATCAGCTTCGACGGTGCATCCACACGGCACTCCTATGCTGGTCCAGCCCTTATCGCACCTGCTCGCCCACGCGTCATCATCCCCGTATTCCCAGGTAACAACTGTGAGTACGATGTTGCGCGCGCCTTTGAGCGTGCGGGCGCTGACCCAACCACGCTGGTCATTAACAACCTGACACCTCAGGACATTGTTGAGTCCGCAAATGCGCTGGCAGAGTCCATCAAGAAGAGCCAAATTGTCATGATTCCAGGCGGTTTCTCCGGCGGAGACGAGCCAGACGGATCTGCTAAGTTCATCTGCGCCCTCTTCCGCGCACCTCAGGTAACCGAGGCTGTTCGCGAGCTTCTGCAGCAGCGCGATGGCCTTATGCTGGGCATCTGCAACGGCTTCCAGGCACTCATCAAGCTGGGCCTTGTTCCTTACGGCGATATCCGACCCATGGATGACACCTGCCCAACGCTGACGTTCAACACCATCGGCCGCCACCAGAGCCAGCTTGTCCGTACCAGCGTTGCATCCACGATGTCGCCATGGCTCTCCAAGTGCGCACTTGGCGACATCCACACCATTGCAATCAGCCACGGAGAAGGTCGCTTTGTTGCCTCCGACGAGCTGCTTGAGACGCTCAAGGCCAACGGCCAGATTGCAACGCAGTACGTTGACGCAACAGGCACTCCAAGCATGGACTTCTCCGTTAACCCTAACGGCTCCGTCCTGGCTATCGAGGGCATTACCAGCCCCGATGGTCGTGTCCTGGGCAAGATGGGTCACACGGAGCGCTCCGGTGCGGGCCTCTACAAGAACATCCCCGAGCTCACTGCTGGCGACCAGTTCCAGCCTCTGATTGAGGGCGGCGTCGAGTACTTCAAGTAAGGTGGGAGTGCAGCGACGGCAACGCTGCAGGTCAGCGCCGCGCAGCCAAGGCAAACCCGCAGGTCAGCGACGCGTTCGGGTCGCAAAGCGATTTCAACCCGGTATCTACTTCGTGTGGATACCGGGTTTCTTGTGCGGAAATGCTGGGAGTGGACGGGTTTCTCGCCAGGCGGGCGGTGCGAACTGGGACGAACCCGGGACGAGCTGGGAGTGCGCCTGATACGAGCCTGATTTTCTCGCCAAGTCTGAACGATTTGCCTGAAAAGCGCGCCAAGTCTGAGCTATTTGCCGGTTTTTCTCACCATGTCTGAGCTGTTTTACTCAGACATGATGCAGTTTTCAGGCTCGCAAATTTGGAGACAGCTACCCCGTTAGAACGCGCCTGATTTCTTTAAAGAATCTGTAACTTCTGCCTAAGAATGTAAAAGAATCTGTGGATTTGCCTGATTTTGTTAAAGAATCGGTGCCTCAAATACAGAATCTTTGCACTTTTTAGGCGCACCTGGCAAGAAAGGCGCGCAATGGCAGAAGGGCCCGCCTGCCGAGAAACCCGCGCGCTCCCCGCGCGCCCGCAGCAGCACCTGGCGAGAAACCCGTGTGCTCGTACCGCACAACGCTACGCAGAAAAGCCGTATACTTATGACGATATAAGTCCACGAAAGGATTGATATGTCTGACGCTCTGATTCCACAAAATTCCTGCGTACTTGTCACCGGTGGCGCGGGCTTTATTGGCAGCCACACCGTTGTTGAACTGCTCAATTCCGGCTACGAGGCCGTAATTGTTGATGACCTTTCCAATGCTTCGGCAAAGGTTATCGATCGCATCAAAACCATAGTGGGAGAAGAAAACGCTAAGCGCCTTTCGTTCTACGAGGCAGACGTCAACGATGCAGATGCACTCAACCACATCTTTGACGAGCACGCCATTAACTTTGTCATTCACTTTGCTGGCTTCAAGGCTGTTGGCGAGTCCGTCACCAAGCCCATTGAGTACTACACAAACAACCTGGGCAATACCCTCACCCTTCTTGATGTCATGAGAAACCATGGTTGCAAGTCAATTATTTTCTCGAGCTCTGCAACCGTTTATGGAGACCCAGATAGCCTTCCTCTGACCGAGCAAAGCCCCAAGAAGAACGCGACCAACCCTTATGGCTGGACTAAATGGATGATTGAGCAGATTCTCGCCGATGTTCACACCGCAGATCCAGAGTGGAACGTTGTCCTGCTTAGATACTTTAATCCTATTGGCGCTCACCAGTCCGGCCTCATCGGAGAAGATCCTGCAGGTATTCCAAACAACCTGGTTCCTTATGTGGCTCAGGTTGCCGTAGGCAAGCGCGAGGCTGTTCACGTCTTTGGTGACGACTACAACACCCCAGATGGCACGGGCGTTCGCGACTACATCCACGTCTGCGACCTTGGCTCCGGCCACGTAGCTGCACTTAAATGGATGGCCGGTCGCACGGGCGTTGAAATCTTCAACCTGGGCACTGGCACCGGTAGCTCGGTACTTGACGTTATCAAGGCTTTCTCAAAGGCTTGTGGCAAAGAGATTCCTTACGTTATTGAGCCTCGTCGCGCAGGTGACGTTGCAACCAACTACGCTGACTGCCAGAAAGCTGCTGACATGCTTGGCTGGAAGGCTCAGTACAACCTTGCCGACATGTGCCGCGATTCCTGGAAGTGGCAGTCGATGAATCCAGACGGTTATCGCGGCTAGGATTTCCGTGAACTTCGCCGACTACCTCACACAAAAGCTCCCTGCCGTCGAGGCAGAGATTATGCGCGGTCTCCCCGCGGCAACACCCGCGGCAGCGGCAACGCCCTCGGCAACGCTCGCAACAGCGTCCTCGCCCGCGGCAGCGACGACGCCCGGAGCGGCAACGCCCTCGGAGCGCACCCGCGCGGACCTGAACACCTACCTCTACCAGCCACTCGCTCACTTCAGCGCGGGCGGCGGCAAGCGCGTGCGTCCGGTCCTCTGCTGCCTGGGCACCGAGGCAGTTGGAGGCTCGGCAGAAGCTGCTCTGCCCGTAGCCTGCGCCATCGAGGACTTCCAGTCGGCGGCCCTTATCCACGATGACATCGCAGATAAATCAGAGCTGCGCCGTGGCGAGAAGTGCCTCTACAAGACACTTGGTACCGGACTTGCCATCAATGTTGGTGATTCTGCCCTGGTCAATGTTGTCAGACGCGTTACCGTGGCCGACCACCTCTCTGACCAGCTTAAAGTTCGCGTTATCGACGCCCTTCTCGCCATGCAGGAGCACACCCTTGAGGGCCAGGCGCTTGATCTTGGCTGGGCTCAAAACGAGCGCTGGGATGTAACCTCTGAGCAGTACCTTTTTATGGCGCTCTCCAAGACCGCCTACTACTCCGCAGCATATCCCCTGGTACTGGGCGCGCTCATTGGCGGCGCCGACCAGAAGACGCTTGATGCACTCAAAGATTTTGGTCTCAAGGTTGGCCTTGCCTTCCAGCTGCAAGACGATCTTCTCAACCTGGTAGGAAATGCCGAAATACAAGGCAAAGACTTTAGGTCAGACGTCACTGAGGGCAAGCGCACGCTCGCGGTGGTCTACGCACTTGAGCATCTTGGCCCAGCAGAAAAGACAGAGCTTGTCTCCATACTTTCTGCGCATACAGGCGATACTTTGAAGCTTCAGCGCGCTGTGGAGCTTATGGAAAGCGCTAATGCGATAAAATTTGTCCGCGCGCACGCTCTTGCCTTAGTCGATGAGGCAAAGCACGTGCTTGAAAACGTGATACTTACTGAAGACGCTCGCGACACACTTTTGTCTATGGCAGACTTCTTTGTGAACCGAGAAAGGTAATTATGGATCCTATTACTCCTGGTAGCACTGGTGCTGCCGTTGAAGACATTCAGGAACGCCTCGTAAAGCTTGGCTACACCATCGAAGACGATGAGCGCCAAAGCCACACCTTTGGCAAGTCAACTGCTCGCGCCGTTGCGCGCTTTAGGCTTGACCATGACCTTTCTCTTGGAGAAGAAGTAGATGCCTCTACCTGGGCAATCATGGTCGATGAGGGCTATGAGCTAGGAGACAGAACTCTCTACCTTCGTCTTCCTAACTTCCACGGCAATGACGTGCGTCAGCTGCAAGAGCGTCTCAACATCTTGGGTTTCTCGTGCGGAAAAGTTGATGGCCATTACGGTGTTCACACCGAGGCTGCCGTTAAGCTCTTCCAGGAAAGCGTCGGCGAACTTGCTGATGGCATGGCGTTTCAGGATACCCTTGACGCTATTGAGCGTCTTCGTCACGTTTGGTCCGGCAAGCAGGCAAAAGGCCCTCACCCACAGGGTCCTATGGGCTTTGCTCGCGCAGCCAACGTTCTTGAAACCACCTGCATTGCTATTACGGGAGAAGATCCTATCTCTAGAAACGTAGCTGCTCGCGTCTATAACCTTTCTAAGGCAACTACTGAGGCAAGCGGCATGACTATGATTGATCGCGCCGATTCCCCTACTGATGCAGCCACTATTTTGGTTCTGACCACAGCTTATGCCCCAAGCATGCCCGCCCGCGGACAGGTTGGTATTGGCTCTGTTTCTATGGAAGAAAACGAGACGCTGCCAGCAAGACTGCGCACTGCCATTGAGTCTGCTGATGCAACGGGCTCCCCTATCAAGATTGTGCTGCCAGAAGGAACAAACGTAGACGGCTCGTTTACTACCGCAGACGCGCAGACTTTAGCAGTTCTTGTTCTTGATGCAATTTGTGGAGCATTTGCCTCGCTAAGCTGATACACTTAATAGGGTTGCGGACAAAACCAACGTAGTGATTACATTGGGGTATCGTCCAACGGTTAGGACACGGGTTTTTGGTGCCTGGAATGTGGGTTCGAATCCTACTACCCCAGCCATTTTTTACGCAACTTTTGTGTAGGGACGCACTCGTATCGAGTAATACGAAGTACTTTGGAGGCTTACGTATGCCACTTACTGCGATTGTCCTCGCTGCAGGTGAGGGAACGCGCATGAAGTCCCACCACCCTAAGATTGTGCACAAATTACTTGATAAACCCCTTGTTTGGTGGAGTGTCAACGCCGCAATTACTGCTGGCGCTGACCGCGTCATTGTGGTTGTTGGTAACCACGCTGACGAGGTTAAATCTGCACTTTCTTGCTTCCCTAACCTTGAGTATGTTGCCCAGACCGAGCGTCTTGGCACCGGCCACGCCGTCAAGGTTGTAAAGGATGCTCTTGGTGGCTTCAAGGGACCCGTTGTTGTTATCAACGGTGACGCATCTCTGTTGCGCGCACAGTCTATTCTCGACCTTGTCGCAGAAACTAAAGCTCACCACAACGCATGTACGGTACTCACCATGACGCCCCCAGATCCAACTGGATATGGTCGCGTCATTTCTTCTAACGGCCAGGTAATTGCCATTGTTGAGCACAAAGACGCCACGCCTGAGCAGCATGAGCAAGAGCGTGAGTGCAACGTTGGCGTGTACTGCTTCTGTGGCGGAAGGCTGACCGCAAACATCGATCTTCTCGGCAATGACAACGTGCAGGGCGAGTACTACATTACCGACATGGTGGGCCTTTACGTCAGCCAGGGCGAGCCTGTTGCTGCCGTCCACGTTGACGACTACAAAGAGGCGCTGGGCGTCAATTCCCGCTCCGAGCTTGCCGTTGCCACCCGCATCATGCAGGAGCGCATCAACGAGCACTGGATGAGCCAGGGCGTCACCATGCTGGACCCAACCTCCGTCTGGATTGGCCCCGAGGTCACGCTTGGTATGGACACCGAGGTTCTCCCGCAGACTATGCTCTACGGCAAGACCTCAATTGGCGAGAATTGCGTGGTAGGTCCTAACACTCGTCTGACCGATACGCTTGTTGGCAACGACGCTGTTGTCGATGAGACTGTAGCTATCAACGCACAGGTAGACGACTTTGCTACCTGCGGTCCTCGCGCTTACTTGCGTCCAGGCACACACCTTATGCCTCACGCCAAAGCAGGCACCCACGTTGAGATCAAAAATTCAACTATCGGCGAGGGCTCCAAGGTACCTCACCTCTCCTACATTGGTGACACTACCATGGGCTCCGGCGTCAACATTGGCGCAGGTTCAATTACATGCAATTACGACGGTTACCACAAGTTCAAGACACGCATCGGCAACAACGTCTTTGTTGGATCCGATACCATGATGGTGGCACCTGTCTCAATTGGTGATGGCGCACTTGTGGGGGCAAGTTCGTGCATCACAAAGGATGTACCAGCAGACGCGCTTGCACTCGAGCGCTCTGAGCAGAAAATTGTTGAGGGATACGCCGCCCAGAGGCGTCACAAGCTTGAGAAAGAGGACTAGATGTTCGAGAACCTGAGTGATCCGCTATTAGTTGCTAGAAACATCAAGCTCTACACCGGTACAGGCAACCCTGAACTGGCTCGTAAAGTTGCAGACATTCTTCACCTAGAGCTACAAGGTCTTCTCCTCGAGAAGTTTGCTAACGGAGAAATTTACGCTCGCTTTGACGAGTCTGTCCGCGGCGACGAGGTCTTCTTCATTCAGTCTTTGGCAGGTGTCAACGTCAACGACCTGGTTATGGAAACACTGATTGTTGCCGACGCCGCAAAGCGCGCCTCTGCCAACAGCTTTACCGTGGTTATCCCTCACTACGCATATGCTCGTCAGGACCGCAAAGCCGCTGCTCGCGAGCCCATTACCGCTCGCCTAATAGCAAACCTGCTTGAGAAAGCTGGCGTTGACCGCGTCATCACACTTGACCTGCACCAAGGCCAGATCCAGGGCTTCTTTGACATTCCTGTTTCTCACCTGACTGCTCTCTACCTTCTGGGCGATTACTTTAAGAACAAGCCATTTGACTGGGAGAATACCGTTGTTGTCTCCCCCGATATGGGTCGCGCAAAGGCTGCTAAGAAGCTCTCTGATTACCTTGACTGTGGCCTTGCTATTGCACACAAGAGCCGTCCCCGCCATAACGAAAGTGCTGTTATGGGCATCATTGGCGACATCAAGGGCAAGACCTGCATCGTTAACGACGATATGATTGATACCGCAGGTACGCTTTGCGCATCCGTTGTTAAGCTGAAGGAAATGGGTGCAGGTGATATCTACGTCTGCGCAACCCACGGTATCTTCTCTGGCCCTGCAATTGAGCGTCTCAACAACTCTCCTATCGAGGAGTGCGTGGTCACCGACGCAATTCCTTGCCCAGCAGCAAACCAGGAAGGCTCCAAGATCAAGACGATTACCATTGCAAACGAGCTTGCCGAGGCAATCTACGCTGTCTACACCGACCGTCCAGTCTCCGACATCTTCGGCGGCGACTTCAACCTGTAATCCCGCAGGTCAGCGCCGCACGCGAGCGCGAGCGCAGGTCGCAAGTGATTTCAACCCGGTATCCATTTCGTGTGGATACCGGGTTTCTTGTGCGGAAACGCTGGGAGTGGACGGGGTTTCTCGCCAGGCGAGCGGCGCGAGCCCGGGTCGCGCGGGGGCGAGTCTCATGCGAGCCTGATTTTCTCGTCAAGTCTGAACGATTTGCCGGAAAAGTACGCCATGTCTGAGCGATTTGCCTGTTTTTCTCGCCATGTCTGAGTAAATTTACTCAGACATGATGCAGTTTTCAGGCTCAAAATTTAGGGCCACGTAGTCTATCTTTCACGTGCCTGATTTCATCAAAGAATCTGTAATTTTTGCCTAAAAGTGTAAAAGAAACTGTGAATTTGCCGGTTTTTCTCAAAGAATCTGTGTCTCAAATACAGATTCTTTACACTTTTCAGGCGCGCCTGGCGAGAAACCCGGTGCGCTCGCAGCGCCCCACGAACCCCGCACACCTCGCGCCCGGCGAGAAACCCGTGCACTTGCAGGCGCACTGTATGCGGCACGCAATCTAGCAGGTCGTTCCGCTTTCGGAATCCGCGAGGTCAACGTCGTTTGCAAGCGCCGCTTCCAGCGCAACCTGCAGTCCGCGAGTCATCATCTCCAGCGACATGCTTGGAACCTGGCGGGTCTTCTCGCCCGCAGTGTCCTTCTCACCTGCAGTGCCAGCCTTCTCGGCGGCGCCCTTCTCGGCAGCTGCAGCGTTTTTCTCGACAACCTGCTCTGTTGCGAACGGTACGTGCAGAAACGTACCGCGAGTCTCCGGGAATCTCGTGGCCAGCGCGTGAAGGACCTGATACATGACGTCGTTGCAGACGTACGTTCCCGCAGTGTACGAGACCGCCGCGGGGATCTCCGCCTGGTTCATGGCGGCAACCATGGCGTTTACCGGCAGTGACGCAAAATACGCGTCGGGAGCGCCGTCGATGATGCGCTGCGAGAGCGGCTGCTTGCCCGCGTTGTCGGGGATTCGCGCGTGAGCCCAGTTGATGCCCACAAACTCGGGCGTAATCTTGCTTCTTCCACCCGCTTGGCCAACGCAAAGTACAATCTCGGGGCGTTCCGCTTCAAGCGTGTCGATAACTTTCTGAGCACCAACGCCAAACTCGACAGGTACGTGCAGTTTTATCACCTGTGCGTCGCCAATAGTCTCGGGGAGCGCCTTCACGGCCTCCCAAGCAGGATTGATTTTCTCGCCGCCAAAAGGCTCAAATCCGGTAACCAGAATCTTCTTCATTTTGCCTCCGCACCTCGATTGAACGACACATGTCCCGCACGCTGTTCGCCGCACGCCGATCGCTGTTCGCCGCGCGCCGCCGCTAGGCTATCAACCGCGAGCTCAGTTCACGCTGGTCGAACTGGTCATTTTCCCTTACCATCATAATCGTCCGTAATGCAATCTGAAGGAGCATTTAATGCACGGTAACAAAATTGTGCTTGTAGCGGGCCTGGGAAATCCTGGCGAGAAATACGCGCGCACCAGGCACAATGCTGGTTTTGCCGTCGTCGATGCCCTTGCCGAGCGCCACGGCGTTTCGTACTGGAAAAACGAAGCGGGCTGCCAGGTCGCGGAGATCACTCTTCCCGCAGCTCCCGGAGCCGCATCTGGCGAGAAACGCCGTGTACTCCTGGCCAAACCCAAGGACTTCATGAACACCAGCGGTGGTCCCCTCTCCAAACTTGCTCGTGCACACCACCTTCAACCTGCGCAAATTCTTGTTATTCACGACGAGGTTGACCTCGCAGAGGGCCAACTCAACTTCAAGGAAGGCGGCGGCCTCAACTCGCATAACGGCCTGCGTTCCATCGCCAACAAGCTCCAAACCAGGGATTTTATGCGCCTGCAGTTTGGCATCGGTCGCCCTCCTGGAAAGATGCCGGTGGCAGACTATGTTCTGCGCGAGCTCAAAGGAAACAACCTGGAAGACTTCCTGGTCACTGCTCAGGCGGCCGCCGATCAGATAGAGCAGTTCCTCCGCAGCTAACGGTCACCGCGCTCCGCCGCACTTCGCCCCGTGCCGTCGCCACGTGTCGTCACATCGCGAGTCCACCGATCTTCTCGCCCACCCTCCGCAGCTAGCAGGCAAAACATTCTACGAAATATTTATGCTCATTCATGAATTACTCATGCCTTGAATCATGCGCAAATAGTACAATAGGTATGTTGTTTGCGAATACGGGGTTACCCAGACCTCGTATGCGTGAGATACATGCGTCACCTGCCACTGTCTTCTCGCCAGAAGGCACGCTGTAGTGCGGCGCGTCAACTCACTCGCAGTTTTGTTGTGTTAGGAGAGGAGTACCGCTGAATGTATAAGATCCTCGAAAAGACTCAGTTCTCCGAGAAGGTCTTCAAGTTCCGCATCGAGGCACCACAGATGGCCAAGCATGCACATGCTGGTCAGTTCCTGATGGTTCGCGCAAATGAGTGTGGCGAGCGCGTTCCATTTACCTTTGCGGATTGGAATCCTGAGGAGGGTTGGGTCGAGTTTATCTTCATGGTAATCGGCAAGACCACCAGGATGCTTTCTACCTACGAGGTTGGTGATTTCCTGCAGGACGTCACTGGTCCTCTGGGTGAGCCTACCGAGATGGGCGAGGGCAAATGGGCAGTTATCGGTGGCGGCGTTGGCCTGGCTATCGCTTTCCCTGTTGCTCGTCAGCTCGTAGCAGCTGGCCGCGAGGTCCACGCAATCATGGGCGCTCGTACCAAAGAGCTGCTGCTGCTTGAGGATCAGTTCCGTTCCATTCTGGACGACAATCACATCCACATCACCACAGATGACGGTTCTCTTGGCGAGAAGGGCGTTGTAACTGCACCTCTCGAGCGTCTTCTGCAGGACAAGCAGGTCGACCGCGTATTCTGCGTTGGCCCAGTTCCAATGATGAAGTTCTCCACTCTCACTGCCGAGAAGTACGACACACCTATCATCGCTTCCCTGAACCCAATCATGGTTGACGGCACTGGTATGTGCGGTTGCTGCCGTGTTGAGGTTGGCGGCGAGACCAAGTTTGCTTGTGTTGACGGTCCTGACTTTGACGCAACCAAGGTTGACTGGAACGACCTTCGCGCACGTCAGGCAGCCTACCTCACCGAGGAAGGCCAGTCCATCAAGGCTTACGAGGAGACGAGGTGCGCATGCCACAGGTAAACGGTCGCTACATTCCAAACGTCAAGGCACCTCGTACAGCTGACAACGAAGAGCCAGCTGCAGAGCGCGCACAAGACTTCCGCCCTGTCGACAAGGGTTTCACTAAAGAGATGGCAATTGCAGAGGCAAACCGCTGCCTGGATTGTAAGAATCCACTGTGCGTTCAGGGTTGCCCTGTAAACATCAACATTCCTCGCTTCATCGAGGCTATCCGTGCAGAGGAGTTTGGTCGCGGTCTTGATATCATCCGTGAGTCCTCCATGCTTCCTGCAGTTTGTGGTCGTGTTTGCCCACAGGAGAACCAGTGCGAGGGCGTCTGCATCATGGGTAAGCGCAGCGAACCAGTTGCTATTGGTCAGCTCGAGCGCTTCCTTGGCGATCAGCCTGAGCTTGCTTCCAAGCCAGCAATCGCTCCAAAGAACGGCAAGAAGGTTGCAGTTGTAGGCTCCGGTCCTTCCGGAATTGCTTGCGCTGGCGAGCTTGCTCGTAACGGCTTTGACGTTACCGTCTTTGAGGCATTCTTCACCGGCGGCGGCGTTCTGGTCTACGGTATTCCTGAGTTCCGTCTTCCAAAGGCTGTTGTTAAGCGCGAGATTGACGGCCTTCAGGAGCTGGGCGTTAAGTTTGAGTTCAACTCTGTTGTCGGTCGTATCACCGATGCTGAAGAGCTCTTTGAGCAGGGCTTTGACGCAATCTATATTGCTACAGGCGCTGGCCTTCCAAAGCTTCTCAACATCCCTGGCGAGAACCTGCCTAACGTCTTCTTTGCAAACGAGTACCTCACCCGCGTTAACCTCATGAAGGCTAACAACTTCCCTGAGTACGATACCCCAACCAAGCACGGCAAGAACGTCGTTGTCTTTGGTGGCGGCAACGTTGCTATGGATGCTGTCCGTACTGCTAAGCGTCTTGGCGCTGAGCGCGCAATTATTGCTTACCGTCGTACTGAGGAAGAGATGCCTGCTCGTCGTGCAGAGCTGCACCACGCAAAGGCTGAGGGCGTTGAGGTACTTCCTCTCGTTTCCCCTCTCGAGTTTGTCGCTGGCGAGGACGGCGCTGTTTGCGCAGTTCGCGTCCAGAAGATGGAGCTCGGCGAGCCTGACGCTGATGGACGTCGTCGTCCAGTACCTATCGAGGGTGCTATCGAGGACATTCCTTGCGACGTTGCAATTTCTGCAATCGGCACTAACGCTAACCCATTCGCAAAGATGATCGGCGACATCAAGCTCAACAAGTGGGGCTACATTGAGGCCGACGAAGAGGGCCGCACTTCCGATCCTCGCATCTGGGCTGGCGGCGACATCGTAACTGGTGCTGCAACCGTCATTCTGGCAATGGGCGCTGGTAAGGTAGCAGCTGCTTCCATCACCAAGCACCTCGGTTAATCCGGCTTCGACTGCGTAGCCGCAGCTCAAAGTGCTAGCTAGCACGGCTTCGGCTCACTCAATGAGCTAACATGCAACAAACAAAGGCCTGGTACCACACGGTACCAGGCCTTTTTCATGCCGAGAAGTGCCGCAAGTCCCACGCGAGCGCACGGGTTTCTCGTCAAGTGCTCTTCTCACCATCGCGCGCCTGAAAAGTGCAAAGAATCTGTATTTGCAACACCGATTCTTTGCAGAAATCAGGCAAATCCACAGTTTCTTTTACATTTTTAGGCAAAAGTTACAGATTCTTTGATGAAATCAGGCGGCTAAAAGATAGACTACGTGGCCCTGAATTTTGAGCCTAAAAGCTGCATCATGTCTGAGTAAATTTACTCAGACATGGCGAGAAAAACCGGCAAATAGCTCAGATATGGTGCACTTTTCCGGCAAATCGTTCAGACATGGCGAGAAAATCAGGCGCACTCCTGTCCGTATTAGGCTCGCCCCGGCGCGTTGCGGTCGCGCGGTGCGCGCGACCCGGACTCGCACCGCCCACCTGGCGAGAACCCCGTCCACTAGCAGCGTTTCCGCACAAGAAACCCGGTATCCACACGAAATAGATACCGGGTTGAAATCACTTGCAACCTGCGAACCGCCCGCACACGGCGCTGACCTGCAGCGTTGCCGTCGTTGCGCCCGCACGCGCCGCTGACCTGTAGCGTTGCCATTGCAGCGAGCTGAGCGCGGCTACGAGAGCAGAAACTCCCTGACGCGAGCAGCAATGCCCTCGGCGTCCAGGCCAAAGTGCGAAAGCAGCACGTCACCAGGAGCGGAGGTGCCAAAGGTACGCATGCCAGCAAAGCGCATTGGCGTGGGCAGCTGCTCGGCCAGAAGCTCGGCAACTGCAGCTCCAAGGCCTGTTGCCACGTTGTGCTCCTCAACGTATTGAGCTCCTACTATTGTTTTATCTCTACAAACCCGCTTGGAGTCATTTCAAATACGGCATCATACTTTGATTGTTGTGCAACATTGAGATGATGAGTTACCTCAATCATGGTAACTCCGCTTAGACTAAGCAGGTTATTCTCGACCTCAGTAGCCATGCGTGTGTCCAATGCAGACGTAGCTTCATCAACAAGCAGTAACTTCTTTCCATACAGTAAGGCTCGCGCAATAGCAATCCTCTGTCTTTCACCTCCGGAGAAGCGCTTTCCGTTCTCTTCCACTGGAGTGTCAAGTCCTTTTGGAAGAGCTGCAACTACCTCTGAGAGACCAGACTTTTTAATAACTTCACCGATTTGCTCACTCGAATACGAACTTCCCAGCGTAATGTTATTTTTTAGCGTATCGTCAAACAAATACACATTTTGGTGAATCATTGCCGGATCACATAAAATATCTTTTGAACCGTCAATCAGAATATCTCCACTCTGAGGTTCTATCTGGCCTGAAATCAGTTTTAAAAGCGTGCTCTTTCCACTCCCGCTTTTTCCGATAATCGCATACTTCCTCCCAGCCTTAAAGCACGCAGATATTTTAGACACTCCGGAAATTGAATCAGGATACTTATAGGTAACATTTTTTAACTCAATTTCATGCTCTACATCATAGTGCCGTTCCTTATTGTCAAACGGAGTTTCTTCATCGTCGCATATAACCGCTTTCAAAACCGGATAGGCCGCTTTAACTTTGCCAAGCAATGAAGCAAATGTTGAAGCGGGCGCAATTACCTGACCGGACAGCTGGGTCACAGCCACAACGCTACCAAGAGAAACAAATCCTTGCACTGCGAAAATACCCGTTATACCCATAATAATGAATTGAGATGAAACTGAGATTGCTGTAACAAACCCAGATATAAGAGATGTAACTTCAGATAAATGTGCCTTCTTACCTTCCAACTGCTGCGCAACCAGTAAGTGACGATTTGTAAAGTTATTTTCTTTATGAAATGACCTGATGACATCAAATCCAAGCGATATATCACGAATCTGTCCGTTATACGACACCGTATTTTTTACGATCTCTTCTTGGCAATGAGTAAGTTGTTTTGTAAATACTCCGGGAATGATTGTTGGAATTGCCATAACAAGTATCGAAATAACTGCCACTATTGGATTTATATACAAAAGTAAGAGGCTTGCAATAGTAATTTCGCAGCACGAAGCAAATGCATCAAGCAGTCCGCCAAGCCAATCTTTTTCAATAGTATCCATATTCTGACTTAAAAGAGAAAAAAACTCAGCACTGTTTTCATTCATATTTACAGCATCTTTTCTCCGCAAATAAGCCTTCACGGCAGAATTTCTCATCTTAATTACGGTGTCGCGAACCAGGCGGGCGCGCACATATCCCTGTAGTATAAGAAGGATACCGGTTGCTATAGCATATATACAGCACAAGCCTATAAATGCAAGTAACCGAGCAATATCTCCTGAAATAATGACTTCAGAAACCGTATTGAGAAGTGAGCTCAGTAAAAGAGCCACGCCGGCAACGACACAAGAACTTACAATTTGTACTAGTACAAAAATAATCACGTTTCGTTTGCCGACATTCTTTAAAAGGTGCTTTATATTTTTCATTCCATTCCAATCGCAGAAAATCATCTAAATGACCATCACAAAATGATAGATACCTCTTTTAATAAATCTAAAAGAGGTATCTATCCCGCACTTTTAGTGCTTGACTACAATAACAATGATGGTCATATGTATCGCCTCCCCCTCTTTTTGATGAATACATCATCTCGAAAGAAGAGGAGACTATCCATAACATCTCGTGACAATTCTTGTATTACCTCAAATGTTAAGTATCCATGCAAAGTATCAAAATAATAAACATGGCACGTAAAAATTTTAACTTTTGGTAATGAAAAATGTAGGCTGCCTTGCTCACTGTCTCTGAACGCTTAGACTTGGTTTTAAGCACCTAGGTTTAATTTTGAGTGCTTAGATTCTCTTCAACAAAAGCGCGCACCATTTCCGCATTATCATGTTGGCCAATAAGTTCCATATACGGAATAATCGTCTGCATTATTGAAAGCGCCTTGTCAGTATTTCCACTCCGGAATTCAGACCGACCAATCAAATAAAAAATCACCGGTAAAAGTATCTGCTCATGGCTTTCAATACTCAAATCTCTTGCCAGATACGCATGCTGAGCAGCTTCTTCAAACCTTCCCTCAAGATCCAAGCAGGAAGATATATTAACTTCAAGGTTGATGCGGACAATCGTAAAGTCATTGCTGCTTGATTGCTGATCGGAAAGGTTTCTTGCAAGTTCTTCTCCCACTCGAATAGCCTCAATACGAGCTTCCTTTTGCTGAAGTGCCACAACCATCAAACCGATTATTTCAGCTTCAATAGGAGATAAAAGTTCATGTCGAAAATCAGATAGGTCAATATGAGGCTTTGTAAGCTCCAAAGCCTCACGTAACTTGACGTATGAATCTTCAGGATTCTTGTTCTGCTTGAGTTGTGCAGCTGCCTGTATAAGTAAAACTGACTGCCGCTCCAATGCATGAGATGCATCATTTTCACTCAAGCCCTCCAGCAAGGATAGGCCTTGTTGGATTTTACCTGCTTCTATAAGCAGACTTGCTCGTCTTGTAATCTCATTAAAGCTACGTTGGCAATCACTTTGATAAAAAACGTCACAAAGTTGATAGGTACTCGCCCCAAGTCTGCTTAACAATGCGTCGAGAATTACTTTGGAGGGCATCTGGCGGCCATTTTCAATTCTTGAAAGAGAAACCGGGGAGCAAATACCCTCTGCAAGCTGCTCCTGCGTCAATCCCTTACTATGACGAAGAGAATAAATAGTCTCTCCTAAAGAGTTTCCTTTCAAATTTCATCCCGTCTTTAATCGCTTGCACCATCAAAATATGACAAAGGCTACGAAAGCAGAAACTCCCTGACGCGAGCGGCAATACCTTCGGCGTCCAGGCCAAAGTGCGAAAGCAGCACGTCACCAGGAGCGGACGTACCAAAGGTACGCATACCAGCAAAGCGCATTGGCGTGGGCAGCTGCTCAGCCAGAAGCTCGGCAACTGCAGCTCCAAGGCCTGTTGCCACGTTGTGCTCCTCAACGGTTACCACATGACGGGTCTTCTCGGCAGATGCCAAAATAACTTCTTCGTCCAAAGGCTTGATGGAGAACACGTCAATGACCTCGGCAGAGATCTTTTCCTCTGCCAGCAAATCTGCTGCGGCAAGTGCCTGAGCAACTTCAACACCGCAGGCAGCAATCGTAACGTCTGTGCCCTCACGCAGAACGTTTGCAAAAGGCAGGCCGCCCTTGAAGGACTCGTCATAGATATCGGCAACCTTGTGGCGACCCATGCGCACGTAGAAGGGGCCATCAGCCTCGGCAGCAAGCCTGAGGGCTGCCTTGGTAGCGTTGTAATCTGCAGGAACAAGCACGCGCATCTGAGGCAGAGCGCGCATCATGCCAATGTCCTCAAGGGACTGGTGGGTAGCGCCGTCCTCTCCTACCGTAATACCTGCGTGCGTAGGACAAATCTTCACGTTAAGGCCGGAATCGCAGACGGTGTTTCTAATCTGATCGTAAGCGCGACCGGTTGCAAACACAGCAAACGAGCCGGTAAACACGGTGCGTCCGGTAAGCGAAAGTCCTGATGCAACGCCAACCATGTTCTGCTCGGCAATTCCCACGTCAACCATACGCTGTGGAAAGGCCTTCTGGAGGTCGGCTAGCTTGGTGGAGCCAGCAAGGTCTGCGTCAACAGCAACGATGTCGTGACCCTCGTTTACCAGCTCAACAAGAGTCTGACCATATGCCTCACGAGTTGCTCTAGACATTGGCAACCTCCTTACCTTCACCCTGAAGATCAATCAAAAGAAGCTCCCTTGCTGCATCAAGTTCTTCTCGCGCAAGGTCAGCCTGCTCAGCCGAAGGAGCGTTTCCGTGCCAGGAAGCCTTGTCCTCCATAAACGAAACGCCCTTACCCTTGACGGTCTGGCAAATGACCACGGTAGGCGCGGTGTTTCCTGCCTCGCGACCATCTCGTGCGGCGAGAAGGGCCTGACGCACCTCAGTGACCTCGTGACCGTTAACACGCAGTACGTTCCAGCCAAAGGAACGGAACTTCTCGTCAATATCGCCAAGAGAGCACACGTCAGTTACGTGGCCGTCAATCTGCAGATTGTTGAGGTCCACAATGGCAATGAGGTTATCCAGCTTCTGGTGAGCAGCAAACATGCATGCCTCCCAGTTAGAGCCCTCCTGCAGCTCGCCATCGCCCAGAAGGACAAATACCTTCTTGGTGCGCTCGCCGCTTGCCAGAGCGTCCATAGAAAGTCCCAGAGCGCATCCTGCAGCTACCGAGAGACCCTGGCCAAGAGAGCCAGAGCAAACCTCAATACCAGGACATGCGTGGCAATCTGGGTGACCCTGCAGTCGGCTACCAAGCTGACGGAGGGTAACCATATCCTCGTCATGGAGCCAATCAAGCAGGTGGTACGCAGCATACAGCACAGGAGCCACGTGACCCTTGGACAGGAAGAACCTATCCTCGGTATGGTCCTCTGGGTTGTTGTGGTTGTACTTCATAACTCCCGAGAAGAACAGTGTAGCCACAATATCTGCCGCACTGAGAGAGCCGCCGGGATGACCTGACTTGCTTTTCTCGAGCATGTCAATGACATCGCGCCTCAGCGTATTAGCTGCAAGCTTAAGCTCATCATCGGTGAGGTTGCGCTCGGGTAATGCAGATGTTCCCATTCTCATCCTCTCAAAACAAGTACGCCCAACCTAAGCTGGGCGTACCACAATCACTATTTATTGCTGAGCCTTAACCTTTTCCCAGTCTGCCTCAAAAGACTTAAGACCGGCGTCGGTCAGAGGGTGCTTCAGGCACTTCTTTAGAGCACCAAATGGAACGGTTGCAATGTCAGCACCAAGCAGAGCTGCCTGTGTTACGTGGTTTGGCGTACGGACAGAAGCCGTAATAATCTCTACGGTGTGATCAACGTTTTTATCCCATGCATAGTTCTCAATGCAAGAAACAACGGTTCCCAGCTGCTCAATGCCGTCCTCGCCGATGTCATCAAAGCGACCAACAAATGGAGAAATATAACGGGCGCCAGCATTTGCCGCAAGAAGAGCCTGAGGTGCCGAGAAAATCAGCGTCATGTTGACGCGAATTCCCTCAGAAGCAAGCTGATGGGTAGCAGCAAGACTCTCTGCGCAGATAGGAAGCTTAACAACAATGTTTG
>NZ_CAUUSI010000017.1:0-23002 GCF_963547875.1 Lancefieldella parvula | reverse complement strand
CGCCGCCGATAACAAATACCTGCTTACCGCGATAGAACATTCCATCGCAGGTAGCGCAATAAGAAACACCCTTGCCAGTGAATTTCTCTTCGTTGGTAAAGCCAGCATGACGAGGGTTAGCGCCGCCAGAAACAATGACGGCCTTTGCGTGATAGGTTCCCTCAGAAGTCTCCAACACGAAGAGGTTAGTCTCTGGATCCTTAACAATAGAAAGGACATTGGCCATGACAATCTCTGCGCCAAGGTCTGTAGCCTGCTTCTGAAGAGTATCGGTAATAGTGAAGCCATCAGTGTTTGGCATACCAGGGTAATTCTCAACCTCAGTAGTGGTGATGACCTGGCCACCTACCGCCTGTTTCTCTAAAACAACAGTATCGAGAAGAGCGCGCTTTGCATAAATTGCTGCTGAAAGTCCTGCCGGACCACCGCCAACAATAACAAGGTCTTTAGTAATAACGTCTGCCATGATTGGCTCCAATCGTATAAATCGTAACTGGCTTTGTTATACCCTACTGATGACAATCATTATCAGTTATCCCTAAAAATTAGATTGCACACAATCTATTCACAAATAAAAAAGAAGCGCGTCAAGACCCCCATCTTGAACGCGCTTCCCTAATACTAAAAACTAATTAGCAATGATGAAGTAAGCAACAAACGCAAGAGTTGCAACCCACATCAGAGGCTTAACCTTCTTAACGTTACCAGTAACAAGAGCAACAACAACATAGAAGATGAAGCCAAAGCCAATGCCGTCAGAGATTGAGTAAGTCATTGGAATACCAGCGATAACCATGAATGCTGGGAAGCCCTCAAGAAGATCGTTCCAATCAATCTCGGTAACCTCAGACATCATCAGGAAGCCAACAAGAACCAGTGCACCACAAGTTGCTGCAGAGCTGACGATAGAAATGAGAGGTGCAATGAATGCTGCTGCAATAAAGAGCAGACCGGTGAAAATAGAAGAAAGACCAGTACGACCGCCGTCAGCAGCGCCGGATGCGGACTCGATGAATGTGGTAATGGAAGAAGCACCAAAGAAACCACCTGCAGCTGCAGCAGCAGAGTCAACAATGAGGATCTGCTTGATGTCCTTAACGTTGCCATCCTCAGTGAGGAAGTCGCCCTGCTTAGCAATAGCCATAGCAGAACCCATGGTGTCAAAGAAGTCAGACATCATCAAAGAGAATGCAAAGACGAGAAGAACTGGCGTTGTCAGAGCCTTAACAATACCCATAACACCAGCACCATCGGTCAAGAATGGTGCACCAAAGGTGGAGAAATCAAGACCAGAAACAATGCCTGTAGGGCTTGCGGTAACACCAAGTGGAATACCAGCAAGTACGGCAAGGATGATGCCGATAAGCAGGGAGCCCTTAACACGAGCAGAGTAAAGAACAACTGTTGCAACAATGGAAATTACACCAACGATAAAGGTTGGAGAGAAAATATCGCCAAGAGCAACAAGGGTGGATTCATTAGCAACGATAATTCCGCTGTTCTTGAGACCAATCATGGCAATAAAAAGACCTAGGCCAACAGAGATTGCGTGGCGTAGGTTTACAGGAATTGCATCCATAATTGCTTCACGAAGGCCGCAGAGAACTAAAAGAAGAATAGCAATTCCTTCAATGAAGATAACTGCCATTGATGCGTGCCAATCTCCACCAGTAATTGGAGTAAGAGAGAAGGCTACAACAGCGTTTACACCCATACCAGATGCGCAAGCAAGTGGACGGTTAGAGAACAGACCCATCAAAATGGTCATGATGCCGCCACCAAGACAGGTAGCAGTAATAGCTGCCGAAACTGGAACTCCTGCAGCAGCAAGAAGAGCTGGGTTTACTGCAATAATGTATGCCATTGCGAGGAATGTAGTAATTCCAGCCCTAAACTCTTGAGCGGGATTACTGCCACGCTCAGCTACCTTAAAGAACTTCTCCATTAAGCTCTTCCTTCCTAAAGAGGCTTTTCCTTTATGCAAGCGCTGAAGCGCTTATCACCAAAATAAAAAATTATTGAACGCCGCTTGAACCAAAACCGCCTGTACCGCGATCAGTCTGATCAAGCTCATCAACTTCAACAAGCTGTACAACAGGGACCTGTTGAATCACAAGCTGCGCAATACGCTCACCGCGCTCAATATGAATAGTTTCTTTGCTATCAAGGTTAATGGCACAAACCTTAAGCTCACCGCGATAATGAGCATCAATAAGGCCTGGAGTATTTGCCATAGAAAGGCCCTTTTTAAGGGCAAGACCGCTTCTAGGCTGAACAAATCCTGCGTATCCATCAGGGATTGCAATAGCTAAACCAGTGGAAATAAGTTTGCGCTCAAAAGGAGCAAGATCAACATCTTCAGCACTTCTAAGATCTAATCCAGCGTCTCCTGTATAGGCGTACGAAGGTAGCTCAACAGTAGGATCAAGGCGTTTAATAGGTAGCTGGATGTCAAAATTGCTCATTAATTCAGGCTCCTTAATTCTGCGCTAAATTCATCAACATCTTTGAAGTCTCTATAGACAGAAGCAAACCTAATGTATGCAACTTTATCAAGCATAACCAGGTTTTTAAGCACAATGCTTCCAAGATCTTCAGATTTAATCTCGTATTGACCTTTGTCTCTAATCTGAGACTCAATTCCATCAATAAAATGATCAAGAGAAGCAACAGAGATATCTCTCTTTACTGTTGCAGCAACAAGACCTCTCATAAGCTTCTGTCTATCAAAAGGCTCCTTGTGACCGTCTTTCTTAACAACGGTGATAGGAATCTCTTCTAAGCGCTCATAGGTTGTAAAACGAAACTTACAGGACATGCACTCGCGACGCCTTCTAATGGCATCGTTATTCTCAGATGAGCGAGAATCAATAACCTTTGACTCTTCGTGACCGCATTTTGGACAACGCATGGAATCCCCTTTTTTCGTATAAAAGGAAGATACCATTTTACGAGGTATTGACTGCTATCAACACAGAATTCTGAGAGAAATTTACATAAATATTTACTATTTAGATACAGAAGGAATCTCTAAGGTTTGTCCAGCTCTTAAAAGAGAAGAATCGAGATTATTTCTTTCTCTAATCCAACTTACTTGCTGCTCTGTAGAGACGCCCTCAATTGGGTTGCTCTCTGCAATTGACCACAACGTATCATTGCTCTGAACGGTAATTGTTTGTGAAGCGCTATCCATTACAGATGTTGCAAATGAATTAAGAGCAGTTGTACGAAGGAAAGAAATCGCAAACATCAGAATAAATGATGCGGTAACAATAAGACCTGCAATAAAAGCCTCTTTGTTAGTCAGCGTCTTTACGTAAGAGACTTCCTCAAGCTGAGGTGCAACGGAACCCTTCTTTGCGCCGCCTTCAATAACCTTGAATGCAGGCTTATAAGAAGCAAGTGCTGAAGTGCCGTTAACCTGATACATCTTTGACTGATACATACGCCTCATATCATTTCCTTCCGTAATAGTTTTTACGGAACTAGTTATATCTAATACACCGGACAAAAAGTCATGTCCGAACGTTTGTACTAATAATATGTAGTACATTTGTTCGTGTCAAGAAAAAATAGAACATTCGTTTGATTAATTTTTAGAACACGTGTATTATTACTAAAAAGAAAAAGGAGGCTCATATGCCAAAGGGCAAACTCAGCAAGCGTCAGGCAGCAATTTATGAATACATCTGTTCTTACACAGATCAACACGGCTATCCCCCTTCAGTAAGAGAGATTGGTGCTGCTGTTAATCTTGCATCTCCTTCAACTGTCCATATGCATCTAAAGGTCCTGGAGCAGTTTGGCCTTATTGATAGAGACCCAAAGAAGCCTCGTACTATGAAGATTGTTCCCCAGGCTTCTAGCACTTCTGACGCAGCAAAGCTCGCTCCAGTAACGCAAGATGTAGCTAATAATGTCATTAGTCTTCCTCTTGTAGGACGTGTTGCTGCAGGCACACCTATTCTTGCTGAGCAAAACGTTGAGGAATCTCTATCTCTTCCAACAAGCATTGTTGGAGATTCAAGCTCTTTCATTCTTCGCGTACGTGGAGAATCAATGATTAACGCTGGTATTTTTGATGGCGATTATATTGTTGTAAAAGAGCAGCAAGATGCCCATGATGGAGAAATTGTTGTTGCTCTTATTGATGATTCTGCAACAGTTAAAACGTTCTACAGAGAAAACGATCGCATTCGTCTTCAACCAGAAAATGACTTTATGGAGCCAATCTACGTACAAAATCCTGTCATTTTAGGTAGGGTTACTGCACTTATTAGATCAATTTCATAGTCACAGTATGGGTGTGGAATTAGAACAATCCAAAGGTAGAGTAACTTTCTTTGATACTATTCGAGGAATCTCAGTGGTATCAATGATACTGTTTCACTTTACCTATGATTTGTTCTTTATTTCGCACGTTAAGCTTACGTGGTTTACACCTCTGCTTATGCAAATCTGGATACCATCAATCTCATATCCTTTTATTTTTATTGCTGGTTGTATGTGTACCTTCTCTAAAGATTCTTTTAAGCGTGCAGGAGTATATGGCCTTGTAGCATTAGCAATATTTGCAGCGACTACCTTTGCAAAAGTTGATACTCCCATTACGTTTGGAATCTTCTTTTGTATGGCCTCATGTACCCTGGTAGAAGCTCTTATTTCACGTTTCGCTGTTCCACTAAAAGGATATGCAGCAGCAATTCTTTTGCTTTTAATTTTTGTTGTTTGCATTCCAATTTCTACAGGACATATTGGTATGGGCAACATGGTTTTCTCGTTACCTAAAGAGTTATACCAAACACCATATTTAGCCTGGGCTGGATTTCCTTCTCCATCTTTTTCATCAGGAGATTACTACCCGTTACTCCCCTATTTGTTCTTGTATTTAAGTGGTGCTGCTTTTAACAGACAGTTTAAAGAAGCTGGATATCCCAACTGGATGAAAAGGTTCTCTCTTCCCCTCATAACAGAGATGGGAAGACAATCACTTCTCATTTACCTTTTACATCAACCAATTTTGCTACTTATTGCCTTATTCGTCAGTCAGAATATCGTCTTCTGACACCACGTACGGCTCTAAAAGTGCCTGCATATACGTATCGGCTTTTACTGAGAGTAAAAGACCTTCAGCAACATATTGTTCGTGCAAAAGCTGGCATCTCTCATGAACAGACTTAACAAGAGCGCCTTTGTTGAACGGAATTAGTGCACTAACCACCTTGTCGCCGGCGCTAGCTATTTCTTGAATCTTGTGGAGAAGGCCGTTAATGCCCATACCTTCCTGAGCAGAAATAAATACAGCATCTGGATAGAGTGCTCTGAGCATTTGAAGCTCTTGGTCATCAAGTAGGTCTACCTTGTTTAAAACAAGAATCTGATTGCTTTTATCAGCCTCGATGTCTTTTAAAATACTACGAACAACTGCTATTTCTTTAGAAAGATTCTTATCAGTTGCATCTGCAACCAACAGAAGAAGATCTGCTTCTTGAGCCTCTACTAAGGTAGATTTAAAAGACTCAATCAGATTAGTTGGGAGCTTTTGAATAAATCCAACAGTATCCGTAAGAACAATCTTTCTGCCCTCATCAAGAGAAAGTGCTCTGGTAGTTGGATCAAGAGTTGCAAAGAGTTCATCTTTTGCATATACATCCGCGCCTGTGAGTTGATTCAGAAGTGTTGACTTACCAGCATTGGTATAACCAACAAGAGAGACGCTAAACGTTCCAGAATTCCACCTGGACTTTGACTGAACTTCTCGCCTTTGGCTGAGCTGCTTAAGTTCATTTTTTAAGGTTGAAATGCGCTTTCTAATAAGACGACGGTCAACCTCAAGCTGACTTTCGCCCTGGCCAAATCGGCTACCAATGCCGCCACGAGTTTGCTCGCCTACCAAGTGACTCCACATGCCACGAAGCCTTGGAAGTACGTACTGAAGCTGTGCAAGCTGTACCTGCAGTCGTCCTTCTTTGGTGCGTGCGTGAATGCCAAAAATATCAAGAATGAGCGCTGTGCGGTCAATGACTTTAACCGGCTCGCCGAGTAATTTTTCTAGATTGGATTGCTGAGAAGGTGTGAGCTCATCATCAAAGATGACAACATCAGTATTGGTGTTTCTCACCAGGGAAACAAGCTCTTCGGTTTTACCTTTACCAATAAACGTCTTAGGAACGGGCGCATCAAGTTTTTGTGTAAGACGCATAAAGACTTCAGCGCCGTCAGTTTGCGTCAGACGCTCAAGCTCGTCCATTGATTCTTCAAGCGACCAATCGCTTTTACCGCAATCAACGCCTACAAGAATTGCTCGTTCAACTTTAGGAGCAGTTGAAAATGGAACAAAACGACCCATAGACTCCCCATCTAAGACAAGGTAAATACGTTAGTTTTTGATGTGTCCTACTGGCATTGTACGTCAGCATGCTGCGCAAAAATCAGCTCGAGCGCATCTTCAGGCGTGAGTTGATCCATATCAAGCCACCTGACTCGACCGTCTCGTTTAAGCCAAGAAATCTGTCGCTTTGCATACTGCCTGGTATGCTGCTTAATAAGCTCACACGTTTGCTCAAGCGATTGCTTTCCAGCAAAGTATGCAAAGAACTCTTTGTAGCCAATTGCCTGCCCAGCCGTGCAATTTTCAGAGAGACCAGACTCAATAAGCGTTTGAACCTCTTCAACTAGTCCTTGCTCAAACATAAGGTCAACTCGGAGGTTTATTCGCTCATAAAGACGCTGACGATCCATCGTAAGACCCCATATCTGGGCGTCAAAGTACGGTGTGTGAGCCTTTAGACCCTCATGATGAGTAGCATACGACTTGCCCTCTTCCAAGAGCTCTAAAGCCCTTACAACGCGTCGTACGTTATTTGGATGGATAAGCTCTGCACTTGCTGCATCTTTTGTGGTCAGAAATTCGTGCAGACCCTCAGCACCAAGCTCTTGAGCAAGCTTTTCATAACGACTACGTACAGGAGACTCGATTGACCCTGAGGGAAACTCCATCTGGTCGATAATCGAATCAAGATAAAGACCGGTTCCGCCACAGAATACAGGTATTTTACCAGCTTTAATAAGCTTATGAGCTTCTTCACGAGCTGCCGCCTGAAACATCTGGACAGAATATTCTTCTGAAATGTTGGCACAATCTACCATGAGAAGAGGAACTTCTCGCTCTTCAACTGGAGTTTTAGCGGTACCAATATCCATGCCTCGGTAGACCTGCATTGCATCAACAGAAATGACAGAGGTCTCAAGCTTCTTGGCTACCAACTCAGACAAGGAGCTTTTGCCTGAAGCCGTGGGGCCTACAATGCAAATAACCGAGCCACGAGAGCTCATCGAGGATCAGACTCCATGGTTCCGCGCAGATACCAGGTGCGAGCCTCATCAATATGAACATCAACAATTTTGCCGATAAGTTCTTCTGGCGAGTAACCTTCTGGCAGATTGAAGTGAACTGTTTGGTTCTTCTCGCTATGTCCCACCATAACGGTATTGTCACGCTTGGAAGTTCCCTCAACAAGAACTGCCTGCGTAGTATTCAAATCTACCTGGTTAGCGTCATGCGCCTGCTGAGCCACAAGCTCTGCAAGCCTATCAAAGCGCTCCTGGATGACCTCGTGAGGCGTGTTATCTTCGTATTTTGCCGCAGGAGTGCCTGGACGCTTAGAGTAAATGAAGGTATATGCGGAAGAATACCCAGCTTCTTTGACCAAAGAAAGCGTATCCTCAAAGTCTTCCTCAGTCTCTCCAGGGAAGCCAACGATAATGTCAGTTGAAAGCGCCAGTCCTGGAATAGCTGCGCGTAGGCGAGAAACCACGTCTAAGTACTCTTCTCGTGTATAGCTGCGGTTCATCTTTTTGAGAACACGCGTAGATCCACTTTGAACCGCAAGATGAAGATGAGGCATGACAGCTGGCGTTTCTTTCATGGCCGCAATAGTCTCATCAGTAAGATCTTTTGGATTTGATGAGGTGAAGCGGATTCGCTCAACGCCCGTCTGACCCACAGCACGCAAAAGCTCTGCAAAACGAGGCTTGCCGTAAAGGTCGCGACCATACGAGTTAACGTTTTGACCAAGCAGAGTAATCTCACGAACACCATCTGCGACAAGGCGCTCGCACTCACCAATAACAGCCTCAAAAGTGCGACTACGCTCGCGACCACGAACGTAAGGAACAATGCAATACGTGCAGAAGTTGTTGCAACCGGTCATGATAGGCACCCAAGCGTGATACTGCTGAGCGCGGTTACTTGGCAGGTCTGTGGAGAAGCCCTTGCCCTCCTCAGAAGTGTCTACAGCAACACGGTCATTCTCGCCCCTAAATGCGCTGGTGAGAAGTGCTGGCAAGCTTGCAAGAGCGCTGGTACCAAACACAACGTCAACGGCCGGAACCTTTTCACGGAGCTTCTCGCCATCACGCTGTGCAATACAGCCACCAATAGCAACAATACGCTTGCCTGATGGAGGCGTTGGGGCGCTCACCATCGCAGAAGCCTGACCATAAAGACGCTGATCGGCATTCTCGCGAACGCTACAGGTCATGAAGATGACAATATCCGCGTCATCAGTATCTGAAACCTCATTGCAGCCACAAGCCTCAAGCAGACCAGAGACACGCTCTGTGTCGTGCAAGTTCATTTGGCAGCCAAAAGTTTTGATGTGATACGTTTTTCCTACGAGCTCGGAATTTTCAATCATGCTTAAAGTACCTCGTCATACTCAGTGGGACTAACAGCTGGCGTCTGCGCATCAGGAGCAGACAATGTGTGGACATAAATGGCAATTTTTATTGCAGTTCTACTCTCCCCTGCAATTTCAATATCAGAAAACGTTGGAGCGCAGGTAATGTCCAGACCACACGGAATCAAGAATCCGCGGGCAATGGCAACAGCCTTGATGCCCTGGTTGACAGCACCCGCACCAATGCACTGGAGCATAACAGGCTCGTTATCTTTAACCAGTCCTGCAATAGCTCCTGCTACAGAAGCTGGTGAAGACTTACTTGAAACTTTAAGCAAACCCATGAGTGCTCCAATTATTGTGCGTTTGTTCTACTCTTGCGACTCAATATCAAAAGTCACAACAATCTTGTTTTTACTTACACGAACACGAGGCTCAGTCGTCAAAGAAACGTAGTATTTCTCGGACAACTCAGCAAAACTCTGCTCCATTTTTCGAGAAAAGCTGCTGATATCAGCCTTACTCATCTTGAGACCTCGGTGGTCTTTCATCAGATCAATTTCGCGAGAAACCCCTTCAGGTTCAACAGTGTGGCTGACCTGTGCATACACACTACGCAAAGGCTTAATCTGCTCAACAATAATTCTATGAGCAGTTCTATCTGACATTGAAAGACCAAGAGACTTACAGACTTCAGATAGCTCTGTTGCATCCGCAGCGGCCCTGAAGCGCTCGAGAACAGGCACGTTTTCAAAGCCTTCAACAAATAGCAGGTCAGCGATATCAAGCGTCTGGGCAATTCTGCGACGAGCAGTAGCTGCAATCTCTGCAGCAGAGCCCAGCATTACCTCACACGAGCCTTTAACCTCAAGCGCAAAGTCACAGCAGGTACGAATAATGTTATGGGGGCCTTTGACGGTTGTCTTGAGTCCGTCCTCATTCAAACCACAAGTTGGCCAAGTAGACTGATCTACTCGCTCGGAAATTTTAGTAGTGTCTACCACAATCTGAATAACAGAACCAAGTCCCGGAGCAGAAGCCACAACCTGGGCTGATTCACAATTTTCTTTGATGGAGTAAAGAGCCATGCCTCGGCCATGAATTCCCCAACGGTCCATATGCATGCTCTCAAGCTTTGAAGTTACACGAGCTTCAAAGATTTTCTCCTGCATGTCTTTTGGAATACCCTGACCATCATCAAGTATGGTGATAGTTCTGAGCGCACCTTCTTTTGACGTTGCAACATAAATGTGACGAGCACCAGCATCGCGAGAATTACGCAAGAGCTCGATAACAATATCTTCTACCGAACGAATATCATGCTTTGCCTGTCTACGCTCTGCTTCTGCAACGCGTAAACGAACGTACCCCGCGCCGAGGGATTCCTCGACACGGAGTGCGCGCTCACCTCCCATGGAGGCGACAAAACCTGTTAAGTCAGTAGAGGTGGCTGCCATAAATTACTTAGCAACGTCTACAGCACGAGACTCGCGAATAACAACAACGCGAACCTGTCCTGGGTATTCCATCTCGTCCTCAATTTGCTTAGCAATATCGTGAGCAAGAACAGTTGCCTCGGAATCGCTAATCATCTGAGGCTCAACCATTACGTGAAGCTCACGGCCAGCCTGCATCGCATACGTACGCTCAACGCCCTCGTGTGCGTTGGAGATAGCCTCAAGCTTCTCAAGGCGCTTGATGTAGTTCTCAGCAGACTCACGACGAGCACCAGGACGTGCAGCAGAAATAGCGTCTGCAGCCATAACAAGCATGTCAAGAACAGTGTTTGGCTCAATGTCTGCATGGTGGGCCTCAATGGCGTGAACAATCTCTGGGCGCTCACCATGACGACGAGCAAGATCTGCACCAATTACAGCGTGTGGACCCTCAACCTCGTGGTCAATTGCCTTACCAAGGTCATGAAGCAGACCAGCGCGCTTAGCTGGAGCAGGCTCAAGGCCAAGCTCTTCAGCCATAATGCCGCAAAGTACTGCAACCTGAACAGAGTGAGCAAGAACGTTCTGACCGTAAGAAGTACGGTAGCGAAGCTTACCAAGAGTCTTTACGATCTCTGGATGAAGATCGTGAATACCACAATCAAATGCAGCCTGTTCGCCAGCCTCAAGAACACGCTCGTTAACAAGAGCCTCAGCCTTCTTGTAGAGCTCCTCAATACGTGCTGGATGAATACGACCGTCTGCAATGAGGTTCTCAAGTGCAACACGAGCGGTCTCACGGCGGACTGGATCAAAACTTGAGAGAACTACAGTCTCTGGAGTGTCATCAATAACAAGAGAAACACCAGATACCTGCTCGAAGGTACGAATGTTTCTACCCTCACGTCCAATAATCCTACCCTTAAGATCATCAGATGGGATATGGACGGAAGTTACTGTAATCTCAGAAGCCTGATCTGCAGCGACACGCTGAATAGCGGTAGAAATAATCTCACGTGCAGTTTTATCTGCTTGTGCACGAACGCGCTGCTCAGACTCACGAAGAATCATAGCCTCATCGCGAACACTTTCAGAACGAACACGAGATAGAAGCTCATCATGAGCCTCATCTTTTGTAAGAGCTGCAATGCGCTCAAGCTCTTGAGACTGCTGAGAAACAAGAGAATCCAAATCGTTTTTACGACGATCAAGCTGGCCCTGAAGGCTGGAGAGCTGATGCTCACGCTTCTCTAGTGCATCAGTACGGTGATCAAGGGACTCTTCACGCTGAAGAATACGATTCTCCATGCTACGAAGCTCACTTTTACGTTTTTTCTCATCTGCCTCTGCTGCCTGCTTAAGCTGCAGAACTTCTTCTTTAGCCTCAAGAACAGCTTCTTTTTTAACTGTTTCTGCCTGGCGAGCTGCTTCAGAAGCAATACGATCTGCATTAGTCTGAGCATCTTTTAACTGCTGTTCTGCAGTTTTAATCTTTGAATTACTAATGTTAGAGAGTACGCCGTATGCAAGGCCTACTCCCACAAGAAGGCAAACAATGCCTACTGCTGCTAATTCCATACCTACTCCTCAAATGGCGATTACAAAAGTGTTCAGGAGACTTTAGATACAACAGTATCTAAAGAACCCGCCATGAGCAGGATTCATTGGCTGGTCATGCCACATTCAGAGATAGATCAAATGTATGAGATACCTACTGTATACGTGACGCTGGTTGCCCAGCGGAAATGAGCCTATTCACGGCATATTTATCGTATAGAGCATTGTAACTTTTGTCAATAAATAGCAGGTAGGAAAAGTAAAGTACACCAATACAACAGACTTATAAGCTAAGCAAATATAATCATTCAGATGTGGCGTTTTCATCCAAAATCTTTTTAGCAACAGATGACGCTATAGAAAATGAATATCCCTTTGTGGCGAGAAACCTGACAAGCTTCTCATAATCATTTTTTCCCGATAGGTGTTTTCTCTGGGCCAAAGAATACGCAACTTCAAATTCATCCACGTCAGAAAAATAAGCGTCAGGCCATCCAGGGAGTGTCTCAACTTCAATTCCTTTTTTAGAAATTTCAGTTTTAATTTTAAGAGGACCCCAGCCTTGCGAAATTTTAGAACGTATATAGACGTCTGCAAAACGACTGTCATTAATCAAACCAACTTCAACAGCCCTCTGCACTGCAGGGTCTCTTACATTCTTCTGATAGCCATCAAGCATGAGCTTTTTTTGGAGCTCAGCTGTAGAGTAGTCCCTTTTTACAATCAACGCCTCAATGCGAGCTTTAATACACTGAGTTGAAATCTCTTTAACCTCATACAAAAATTCATTTCGAGAAGAAGGGGTAAAAACACCGTCTTTCTCTTTACTCAAAAGAGCTCGAGCTACTGTTGGAGGAACAAAGAATTCCTCTGTTCCTCCAACTTCAGTTTCTAAAATAATCTTTGCCTTGGGCTTTGCTTGACCAAGAACTGCTTGTTTCTTTTGTGGAAGCTCAATTGTCCAAGAAATCTCTGACATTATTCAGCAGAATCTTCCGTTGCAACTGGAGTACCAACTTCGGAATCTTCATCAAATACAAGACCACAAGCAACTCGTACTTTGTGATCAATCTCTTCCATAAGGTCTGGATTAGCCGTAAGGAAAGCTTTAGCAGCTTCTCTACCCTGGCCAAGACGCTCACCCTCATAAGTGAACCAAGCACCAGACTTGTTAACAATCTCAAAGTCAACAGCCATATCAAGAATGGAGCCTTCTTTAGAGATGCCCTGACCGTACATAATGTCAAACTCAGCAACCTTAAAAGGTGGAGCAACCTTGTTCTTTACAACCTTAACGCGAACACGGTTACCAACGTTTTCTCCATTAACCTTAATGCTGTCAACGCGGCGAATATCCATGCGTACAGTGGAGAAGAACTTAAGAGCCCTACCACCAGAAGTGGTCTCTGGGCTACCAAACATAACGCCAATCTTCTCTCTAAGTTGGTTAATGAAAATACAGAGCGTATTAGATTTAGAAAGAGAGCCTGCTAATTTACGGAGAGCCTGACTCATAAGACGAGCCTGAAGACCAACGCTAGAATCGCCGATTTCTCCCTCAATCTCTGCACGAGGAACAAGAGCAGCAACGGAGTCTACAACCACAACATCAATAGCGCCTGAGCGAACAAGCATGTCACAGATCTCTAGAGCCTGCTCACCAGTATCTGGCTGAGAGATAAGAACGTCATCAATATCAACACCAATACGAGCCGCATAGCCTGGGTCCAGTGCGTGCTCTGCGTCAATAAATGCTACAACGCCACCCAATGCCTGAGCTTCTGCAAGAATTTCTAGGGAAAGAGTTGTCTTACCAGAAGACTCTGGACCATAAATCTCTACAATACGACCGCGAGGAACACCACCAATACCCAGTGCGGCATCAAGAGCAAGTGAGCCAGTTGGAATAGCCTGAATATCAAAGGCAGGACCACCCTCGCCTAAACGCATAATTGCGCCTGCGCCAAATTTTTTCTCGATTTCTGCGGTAGTTGAAGAGATAACCTCATCTCTCTCATCACCAGTAGTACGAGCCTTAATCTCTTTTGAAACGGACTTTTTAGCCATGGGAACTCCTTGCTCTTTTTGTTACTAGAATATTATAAGAACAGACGTTCTATGTCAACGTCAAACATATACTCTATAGAGGGATTTTGTCTGAATTCTTACCTCTCTTTTTCCGCTTTTGAGCAGCAAATTTCTTCTGAATTATCAATTTGTCTGTATAAGTCCTGCAAAGTCGCATAAAAAAGAAGTCCGAAACTGATTTGTTTTGGACTTCCCTATTAAAATCAAATTTTAAGCCTTCACAATTGCTTCATGAATCAATTGCAAAGCTTGTAAAACTGCAGCTTCTCGCACCTGTTCTCTATTACCAGAAAAATGTTTACAGACCGTATGGGTAAAGTTATTACTGGTAATACCAAACCAAACCGTTCCAACTGGTTTACCAGGCTCTTCTCCTGTTGGACCAGCTATTCCTGTGACGGAAACCGCAATGTCTGAGCCAATAACTTCTCTAACACCCGAAGCCATCTGAGCAGCACAGGGTTCAGAAACAGCGCCAAGGGACGGCTCTTCAAAAATATCCTTTGAGACACCCAATACCTTCTGCTTAATCTCAATGGTGTAGCTCACAACAGAGCCTTTAAGCACGCTCGACGATCCAGAAATGGCAGTAAGAGCACCTGCAACAAGTCCTCCCGTACAAGACTCAGCAGATGCAACGGTAAGACCAGCCTCAAGAGCCTCTGAAACAACCTGTTGAGCTTCTGAAAGAACTTCAGATGAAAACATATGAATCACAACTTTTCGGTCCGCATGCAAACGTTTGGTATGAAAACATACCTATCGTATATACGTATGGCGCCTCAGAGAGACGCCATCTTGTTAAACTTCAGCAATGTATTGCCAAGACTTTACAAAGTAGTCAATTCCTGACCAGGCTGTAAGAACTACTGCAACCCACATAGATACGTTAAAGATAAAGAGCAAAACGTCCTGAATCATTCCTCCGGGGATGCTCGGCAAGAAAAGCAAGCCACAGATAGCAACCATAGTTGTTGCAGTCTTCCATTTGCCCAAGTCAGATGCGGCAATAACAACACCCTTTGATGCAACAACCATTCTCAGGCCCGACACCAAAAACTCACGTGCAACAATCACTAAGAGCACCCAAGGAGAAACCATATGCCACTCTAGAAGTACAAAAAGAGCTACAACAACAGCAAGTTTATCGGCAATTGGATCTAAGAACTTGCCAAAGGTAGTAACTTCATTTCTACTACGGGCAAGGTAACCATCAAGCTTATCGGTCAAAGAAATGACAACATAGCCGATAAAAACAAGAAAAGCTCCAAGTTTAAAACCAGGTGTTGTCAGAGAATCTGCCAGAGATACACCTAGAAGCTGCGCCAAGAGAAGCCAAAAGGGCACTAAGGCCACACGAGCACAGGTAACAATATTTGCAGGTGTCCAAATTGTCTTTGATGACATGACCTATCCCCAACTAAACGGTTTTCTCGCCAGACTGTGTGTCTGTAGTGTCTACGATCTCGCCAATCATTTCATAGCAGAATGAATCTACCAGGTCACAAAGGACAATATCTCCGACTGCGGCCTCTCCCTCTGCAATGTGAACAGCGCCATCACAGTCTGGAGCCTGGAACCACGTGTGGCCGATAAGCTCAGTGCCCTCGTCAGATTCTTCAATTCCGTCAATAATGACCTCGCAGCGCTCGCCAACGTGACGAGCGGTGGCTGCAAAACCGAGCTGTTCAACAAGGTCAAGCAGGCGCTGAGTGCGCTCAATTTTTACCTCGTCTGGAACCTGATCAGACATCTTTGCGCCCAGAGTTCCCTCTTCTGGCGAATAGGTAAAGACGGAAGTGTAATCAAACTCTTGCTCCTGAATAAAGTCGTAGAGCTCATCTGATTCATCATCTGTCTCGCCTGGGAAGCCACACATTCCCGTAGTTCGAAGAACCATGCCAGGAATCTCAGTTCTGAGGCGATCAAAAAGCTCACGAAGCTCCTGTGTAGAGCCAGAACGACCCATGCGCTTAAGAATGCGCTCGTTGCAGTGCTGAATTGGAATATCAATGTAAGGCAGAACCTCAGGTGTATCGCGAATAGTGCTGATGAGCTCATCAGTCATACCTTCTGGCTGCAGATACAAAACGCGAATCCAGCCCTTATAAGGACGGACTACCTCAGCAACCTGCTGCATAAGCTTAGCAAGCGTTGGAGTCTGGCCGTCATCTGTGTCAGGCATATCAGAGCCCCAGATACCGGTGTCCTGGCCAATCAAAATGACCTCACGAACACCGCCCTCCATCAGCTCATGAACCTCTTGAAGAATCTCTTCAGCAGGTCTTGAGTGATAGTGGCCACGAATATACGGAATAGCGCAGAAAGCGCAGAATCTGTCACAGCCCTCAGAAATCTTGACAAATGCACTGGCGCCATCAATGGTGCGCAGCATGCCGTGAGCAGCAACAATAGACTGCGTTGGTTCAGGAATATTCAGGACGTCCGCAACAACGCTCACAATGCCGTCCTCTTGATCTGCGGGAACAAAAGCAGCAACCTCAGGAAGCTGCTCATTAAGTTCTGCGCCATATCGAGAAGGCACGCAGCCACACATAATAATGGGCAGCTTACGCACTCCCTCAGAAGCGCCCTCGGCAATCTCAAGGGTAGTCTCAATAGACTCTTCTGTTGCAGAAGCCAAGAACGAGCAGGTATTGATAATTGCAACATCTGCTGACTCTGGATCTGCAACTTCACCAAAACCAGAGGCCAAAAGACGCGCACGCATGCGGTCTGTATCAACCTCGTTTTTAGCGCATCCTAACGTGATGTATAGGACGTTATAGCCCCTATCGATAGTTGTTGAACTGGAGGGGCTGGCCATAGTCTTTCTCCTTAAGGCTTGCAATCACAGACTGAAGAACATCGCGAGAAGCGCTAGAAACACGCAGCTTATCGCCCTCAACGGTTGCCTTAGCCTTAACTTTCATATCACGAATATCTTTAGCAATCTTCTTGGCGGTCTCCTGGTCAATACCAGAAACAATGGAGCCAATCTGACGCACGGTAGAACCTGCTGCTGGAATGGGGTCTCCCCAACGAATAGCAGTCAGATCAATTCCACGCTTTACCAGCTTGGAGCCAAGAACATCCCTAACCTGAGATGCAACAAAATCTGCAGGAGCTTCAATAGTAAACTTGCCCTCTTTCTTAGAGAGCTCAAGTGTTGCACCAGAATCTTTTAGATCGTAGCGCTGGGTAAGCTCACGAGCTGCCTGCTGAAATGCATTATCAACTTCCATCATGTCTACTTCAGACACAACGTCAAAGCTTGATTCTTTAGCCATTTCCCCTCCATAGTACCTGGGCGAGAAGAACTTCTCGCCCTATGGCGTTTAGTTATTTGAATTGCTGTTGGAATTCTGGTTGTTAGTTGTACCAGTAGTTCCGCTAGTTGTACTTGTTGACGTGCTGTTTGTTTGAGTTCCTGAAGCGTTTGTACCGTTAGCATCAGCAGGCTTAGTACCCTGAATGGTCAAGGTGCCAATACCAGAAGCATTTGCGTCAAATGGTTTAGCAGTACCATTAACGGTTACCGCAACAGCACCAGGAGTACCTGCAAGAACAGTCATGGAGTCAGTGACGGTGTACGTCTGAGACCATGGGCCGGTAATAGCGTCAGCCTCAACACTCTTGCCGTCAACCGTAATCTCAACCCAGCTGGTCTGACCATCTGCAACAGTAACCACTACGGTAGTCTGCTTAGGAGTCTCTTCCTTCTTTGGCTCAGTTGTAGTGGTGCTCTTAGAAGTATCAGTAGAATCCTTCTTAGAGGTGTCCGTGTTGCTATTTGTGGTAGTGGAATTCTTAGAAGAATCAGTTGTTGAGTTATTAACGCTTACCGTCTTAGTTGTAGTAGGCGTAGTGCGAGCTGTCATGCAGGAACGAACACTGAACAGCAAAACGGCAGTAATAATCACAACAACAAGAGCAAATACGGTAGCAATGGTGCGGCCCGTATCAGAGAAATAATTCTGAAGCGCTCCCATAACGCCTGGTCTTTGAGGAGCACGACGTTGTTGAGCAGCAGCGCCAGATGGCTGGCGACGGCGAACATTAGGCCTATCTACCTGCGCGATATTTCTTGATCCACGACGACCAGAAATGGTTGATGCGCGCTCGTAAGGTGCGGTTACATTGTCATAACGAAGGTCATCGGTGTAATCGCTTGGAGCAACAGTTCTTCTGGTTACATCGTCTTTGTAAGCTGGAATGCTAACGCCTGCAATACCCACACGCTTGCGCTGAACGCCACCACGGGTGCGGCTTGCCATAGTCTTCTGACGAGAAGCTTCTTCAATACCGGCATTGTACGCATGACCTGTGGCATAGCGAGAATACGAGTAGCCACCAGCATCCTCCTCAGATGCCTGAACACCCAGAGGCACACCGGTTTGTCTGGAGCGAACACCAGACGTAGTTGCAAAGGCACCCATATCACCAGCTGGTCCTCCCGACGTGGGGAGAAGACCGTGGTACTGTACGTACGCCTTTGGCCTGCTACCAGACTCGTTCACGACGTCATAGCCAGCAATGCCACGACCAGACTGAGTATCGCGCGTACGACGACGCAACTCATGAGAATAGGTGCCGTTTTCAAACTCGTAACTCTCTTCCTGGAAGAGGTCTACAATCTCACGCGGATTGAGTCCCAGGTAGCGAGCATACGAAGAGAGCATGCCCTGAGCATAACCGCTCTGAGGCATATTCTTAAAATCGCCTTCCTCAAAAGCAATAAGTGCCTGCTCCTTGAGGCGAAGAATCTTTGATGCTTGAGTGATAGAAAGCCCGAGCTGACGTCTACGTTCTACGAGCATCTCACTAAAACGAGGGCGTGGCATGCTTACTCTACCTCCCTATAGGCAGCGTCTTGAACTTTGAGTTCTTCAAGAGCATCTTTATCGATAAGAACTTCTCGAGGCTTTGATCCGTTAGCTGGGCCAACAACACCTTTTGCCTCAAGCATATCCATAATTCTACCAGCACGAGCATACCCAACAGAGAGTGCTCTTTGCAAACTAGATGTAGAACCTAGCTGAGAATCCACAATAATGCGTGCAGCTTCCCAAATAAGTGGGTCATCTGCCTGCGCCATACCGCCAACTCCCCCAACGCCATCGGCCTGTGTTGGAGTTGCAACGGTCAAGATGTTGTCGTGATATTCGGCCACGCGCTGAGTGCGGATGTACTTAACGGTCTCCTCGATTTCCTCGTCAGAGACCCAGCAACCCTGTGCGCGATTAGGCTTCTTACCACGAAGTTTAACCAGCATGTCACCCTTACCCAGCAGCTGCTCAGCGCCCTTTTGGTCCAGAATAATGCGGGAGTTCAAAGAGTTATCAACTGAGAGCGCAACACGGTTATCGATGTTTGCACGGATTAGACCAGTTACGACGTCTGCAGAAGGACGCTGCGTTGCAACAATCAGGTGAATACCTGCAGCACGACCAAGCTGAGCAATACGAACAATGGAAGACTCAACGTCTTTGCCAGCAACCATCATAAGGTCAGCAAGCTCGTCGATGACAATGACAAAGTAAGGCATGTGCTTTGGAGGATTCTCCATATCAGCGTACTTATCGCCATCAACATTTCTGTTGTACGTCTTAATGTCACGCACTTTGTAGTGCTCAAACACCTTAAGGCGACGCTCCATCTCGGTGACGCCCCACTGAAGCGCACTTGCGGCCTGCCTTGGCTCAGTAACAACTGGAACATACAGGTGAGGAAGGCCAGCGTAACCCGTAAACTCAACGCGCTTTGGGTCAACCATAATCAGGCGGACCTGCTCAGGAGTTGCGCGCATGAGCATAGACATGACAATGGCGTTGAGCAGGACAGACTTACCAGAACCAGTGGTACCTGCTACCAGCAAGTGAGGAAGACTTGCAAGGTCAACAACAATTGGCTTGCCCTCAGAATCGCGACCAAAGGCACACTCAAGAGGACCGCCCTTTGCAAATGGAAGAACGTCAGCCAAGTTGACTGCCTGGGCTTTCTCGTTAGGAATCTCAATACCAACTAGAGAAGTTCCAGGAATTGGTGCAAAAATACGAACAGACTTTGCCGCAAGTGAAAGCGCAATATCGTCCTCAAGATTGGTGATCTTGTTGACGCGCTCTCCCTCGCCCATCGAAATCTTAAATGTAGTAACAGAAGGACCTGCAGTCCAACCAACCACCTGGCTGGAAAGGCCAAACTCCTCAAGCGTAGCCTGGAGTCTCTGAGCAGTAGCTTCAAGCTCGTCATCGCTTACGGCAGAAGTGGCCGAGTTCTTGTTTGTCTTCAGAATGCTAAATGGTGGCAGCTCATACGACTCATCGTCGTCACCTGGCCTCTTGAGCTGGTCAGGTGTGGCGAGAAAATCGGGCGTCGTTTTAGCCTTGCTCTTAGGTTTAGCCTGTTTTGTTGTAGGAGCAACATCAGCTACAGCAACATCGTTTTTCTCGACAACTGCATCATCTGGCTGGTCTTTCTTCTTAGAGCGCAGCTTATTCTTAGCCTTATCAATGAGCGTAGTAGGAGCATCTCCTGCGTCCTCTTGCGCCTCTTCTTCCTCATAAAGACGGGCGTCACGCTTAATAACAGAAGTCTTTCGATTTCCCAGATACGTGGTCTCCCCTTCACCGGTCTCGTCAAAGAGAGAAGACTGGTTGTTTGCGCCACGTCTACCCTGCTTCTTTGCAGGCTGTGGAGCATTTGCAGCGTAGAGCGCCTCTTCTTTTGCAAGAGCACGCTCTTCTTTACGGTAGCGATGATTCTCGCGCGCTTCATCCAGGCGGAAGCTTACGCGCTCAACCATGTCAGAAATGGAGAAGCCGCAGATAACAACACCGGCAATAATAAAGCCAACCAAAAGGACATTGCCCACCACGCGGCCAACAAAGCGCAGCAAAACCCAAGCAATACCTCCACCCACATAACCACCAGCAGCCTCTAGGACTTTTGTGCCCAAAAGCATGTCAGGAGCAGCTTCAGCACCTGGGAAGTTAAGTGAAATAAGAGCAAGGGCAGCAAGAACGTCCAGCGTTAGACCAATAGCAATACGCGTAGAGATTCCCTGATCATCACGCATAAAGAAGGTCATAGCAAAGACAAATACTGCAATGGGAAAAAGTAGCGCTCCCGTACCAAAACAGAGCTTGAGCCCATGACCCATTGCGCTGGTAATAACAGCGTTAGAAGGGACAATAATGGACAAAAACAGAGCAATTGCAACCACTGCAAGAACAACACCAATGATGTCATTCTGCAGTGGGCTCAAGCCTACTGCCTGGGCAGAAGCGGCGTTTCTAGAATTTCTTTTTGCTGCGTTTGAGGTGCGTTTAGAGGGCATTGGGCTTATACCTCCATAATGACCGGAATAACCATTGGTCGAGTACGAGTTTTGCTCCAAAGGAAGTTAGAAAGGGCGTTACGAACGCTCTTTCTCATTGCTTCAATGTTTGCGCCTTCGGACTTAGAGGCCTTCTCGATTGAATTTCTCACAAGATTCTGTGCGTCATTCATAAGCTCGTCATCGTCGGCAAATGAAACACCACGGCCAGAAATCTCAACAACACCTGGCTTAAGGTTGCGACCAACAAGGGTTACCACAGCGGTAACAATGCCGTCCTGAGAAAGGCGCTGACGGTCACGAAGAACAACAGGGTTAGCGTCGGTGACAGAGAGGCCGTCAACGTACACTACGCCAGACTCAACAGTCTTACCACGAGTAACCTTACCGTTTCTCATCTCAAGCGTGTCGCCGTTATCAAGAATGAAAATACGATTAGCAGGAACGCCCATCTGCTGAGCAAGCTCTGCGTGAGCACGCAGGTGAACAGCCTCACCGTGAACAGGCATGAAGTTCTTTGGACGAGCCATACCAAGCATAAGCTTGAGCTCTTCCTGGCTACCATGGCCAGAAACGTGGACAAGTGCCTTTGACTTGTCGTAAATCTCGCAACCAATTTTAGAGAGCGCGTTAATGATGGACTGAACGCTCTTCTCGTTACCTGGAACAGGAGTTGCAGAGATGATTACGGTGTCCTGAGGACGAATGGAAAGCGACTTGTGCTCTCCGTTTGCCATGCGCGCCAAAGCGCTCAGAGGCTCTCCCTGGGAACCGGTGCACAGAACAACAATGCGATCATCTGCGAGTTTATCAACATCGTACGCATCAATGATGTCTTTATCGGCAATGTTGAGGTAACCAAGCTCACGCGCAACCTTTGTGTTGGTAATCATAGAGCGACCGGTAACAACAACCTTACGCTTTACCGCAACAGAGGCATCGCACACCTGCTGCAGGCGGTGAATGTGGCTTGAGAACGACGCAACAAAGACGCGACCAGTTGCATTCTTGATGATGTGACGAAGCGCCGCACCAACAGAAGCCTCGGATGGGGTCATACCAGGGCGATTGGCGTTAGTTGAGTCAGACAACAGCAGGTCAAGGCCCTCGGAGCCAAACTTGGTGATAGCCGCATAATTTGGACGCACGCCATCAATTGGAGTCTGATCAAGCTTAAAGTCACCGGAGTGAATAAGGGTTCCTGCAGGAGTCTTCATATGAATACCAAAAGCTGCAGGAATAGAGTGAGTCATCGAGAAGAACGTGATGTCAAAGGCGCCAAGCTGGACCTTTGAGCCATCAGTAACCTCACGAAGCTTGGTGCCCACAATCTTGTGCTCAGCAAGCTTGCCTTCAATAAAGCCAAGCGAGAGCTTACTGGAATAGATTGGCACCTTACGAGTAAGGTCCATAAGCAGGTACGGAAGAGCACCAATGTGATCCTCGTGACCGTGGGTAATCAAAATGCCACGGAGCTTATCTTCATTTTCAAGTACATAGGTGTAGTCTGGCAAAACTAGGTCAATACCAGGCTGTTCGTCATCTGGGAACATTAAACCAGCATCAACAAGCACCATATCATTACCGTATTCAAAAACGGTCATGTTCTTGCCGATGCCATCAAGTCCGCCCATAGGAATGACTTTAAGAGCTGGGTCTTTCTTAGGCATTAAAAAACTATCCTTTCAAAAACTACTTTCTATGACAGACGCAACCCAAAGGGCCGTCTCTAAGACTTTTTGCAAAATCTACATGTTGTTTAATTATATAAAAAATCTGCACGTATTACGCTATATATTCCCAAAGAATCAAAATCTCAACAGAATAACAAGAGAGCTCCGACATGCATCGAAGCTCTCTTCAATACCTCATGTTTTATAAGACCTCGCGTGGCGAGAAAC
>NZ_CAUUSI010000016.1:0-23851 GCF_963547875.1 Lancefieldella parvula | reverse complement strand
ATCTGGAACAAGCAGTGCAATAGCAACATCAACGGGCTTCTCGTCAAAAGAAGGCCACTCAAGAGGAGTGCTGTTCTTGAAGACAAAGACAGCTGCGTCCTTGATAGCAGCATCTTTTGCGTGTGGAACTGCAAAACCGTCAGTCATGCCGGTCTCACCCATTTCCTCGCGAGCTAGGAAGGCATTATAAACAGCGTCTGCATTATCAGTTACGCCAGCCTCCTGAGCCTTATCGGCAATAAAACGCAGGACATCATTACGGCTCGCTGCGTTCTGGTTTACAAAAACATTGTCTGCCTTAACAAAACCGCTCATGAATCTTCCTTCCGTATGTTTGAGCTTTGTGGCTCAGTAACTTCGTATGTAGTAATAATACCCGCAATGAAACAAAATTTGCCTTGAGAAACTTTACTTTAGAGCCATCCTCAGAATCTGCTGAACATCTGCTGTTTTAAGTTGCATAAAGTTGCCTGCATGGTCTCCACCGCGAGCGTCAATAGTGCCCTCAGCCATCTGAAGAATATCCTCTTCAGAAGGGGCAACTCCAAGCTCAGCAAGGGAGGTTGGCATACCAATTGCATGACACCACTGATTCCACGCCTCAATTCCTGCAAGGCCTGTAACAGCAGGATTATGGAAGTTGTTTTGAACTCCAAAAACGTTAACCGCAAACTGCGCAAAGCGCTCTGGATCTTGGCTCATAACGTACTTGGCCCAACTTGCCCAAATAGCCGTAAGACCAGCACCGTGAGCTACGTCATACTTTGCGCTCAGCTCATGCTCGATTGCATGAGAAGCAAAATCGCTTACGCGACCAGTTCCAGTAAGTCCGCAGTGAGAAAGCGACGAGGCCCAGAGCAAATCTGCTCGTGCAGCGTAGTTCTCTGGCTCTTTGACGGCAACCAGAACAGCTTCTTTTACGGTACGCAGGAGTCCCTCGGCAAGCTCGTCGGTGAGTGCCACGTCCTTCTCGAGCGTAAAGTAGCGCTCCATAGTGTGCATCATGATATCTGCGCCTGTTGATGCCGTCTGATAAGCGCTCACAGAGTAAGTGAGCTCTGGATTCATGATGGCAAAGCAAGGACGACCACTCTGATGATGATAAGAACGTTTAAGCACACGTCCATCGGCCAGCGTAATGTTCATGACAGAAGAATCTGAGGTCTCAGAGCCAGTTCCTGCGATAGTAGAAATGACGCCAAGAGGAACTGCCTTTGAAACACTAACCTTATGCAAATAGAGGTCTTCAAGAGAAACATCATTGGCTAAGCCGTATGCAATTGCCTTAGCAGAATCCATGACAGATCCGCCACCGATAGCCAAAATGAAGTCAACACCCTCGCGTTTACCCAGCTCTACAGCTTCTTCTGCAAGCTCTAAACGAGGGTTAGGAACAACTCCACCACAATCAACATACGTAATTTCAGCATCGCTTAAAAGCTGGTGAATCTGGTTAAGCAAGCCGCTCTTTACCACATGATTGCCACCAAAATGCACTAGCACCTTGCTACCTCCGTGAGCAGAGACAAGCTCTGCCGCACGAAGCTGAGTATCTTTTCCAAAAACCACCTGAGTAGGTACAACGTACTCAAAATTAACCATAACTAAAGACCTTTCTTACCTACTCGAGCAACATCTTAAGCGCGAGGCTCTTCTCCCCACCAGAACGTTGCAACAGTTCCAGGACCAGTATGAACGCCAATTGTTGCACCAATAGTAAAGATGTTGATATCGCCTGTCTGAGGAAGCTTCTCTTTAATAAGCTCTTTAACAGCCTGAGCATCAGAAGCGCACTCGGAGTTAGAGATAAACACCTTACGCGCGTAAGCATTTCCCTGCTCAGCGGTTTGAGTCATAATCTCAACAACGCGAGCAGTTGCCTTCTTTTTGCCACGTGCCTTCTCTTTAACAGCCAAAGAGCCGTCGGCCTCGACATCCATAACAGGACAAATGTTAAGCATGCCGCCAAGCAGGCCAGCTGTCTTAGAAATGCGACCGCCGCGAACAAAGAAGGTCAAATCTGTAGAGAAGAACCAGCCATACACACGATGACGTGCTTCTTTAGCCCATGCAACTGCCTCGTCAAAAGACAGGCCTTCATCGCGTTTATCGGCAAGACCATCTACCAAGAGACCATAACCAGAAGATGCCTGCAGAGAGTCAACAACCTCAATCTTTCTGTCAGGGAACTCCTGCTCAATCTCTACCTTTGCCTGGCAAGCAGACTCGTATGTTCCAGAAACGCCTGAGCTCAACGAAACATGAAGAACGTCTTTGCCCTCCTCCAGGAAAGGACGCCAAAAGGCCATGTACTCACCAATTGATACCTGTGAAGTGCGGCACTCAGCACCTGCAAGCATCTTTTTATAGAGATCAGCTGGTGCATTAGTGCGACCAAAGTCATCCTTGCACTGAACACCGTCAAGCTCGTAGTTGAAATATACGTATTTCACATCACGTGACTGAAGGTACTTCTCACTTACATCGGCCGTAGAACAACAGGTCAAAACGTAGTTGGACATACAAGTCTCCTTGAAATATCTTCTTGCATAAAACAATCGCACACACTTATTTTTCTTGCAGATGTGAGTATACTTCTAATCTCATTTTTATGCTGCTTGTGGGGCGTTCCAAGTGCAAAATCACGTATACTTGCACGCGTTTGATTTTCTCAGAACACTACCTATACCTTAACTTTTATCTTCGACGGGAATGGATAGCGCGTGGCATTATCAGATCTTTCTACTAGAAACTCTTCCAGACTCACACTAGATACTTCTTCTACGCTTGTATGGAAGTTTGCTCTTCTTGTCTGCGCACTTATCTGGGGCGGATCTTTTGTCGTTATCAAAGATGCAATTAGTTACATCTCGGCAGCTTGGCTTATGACCTTACGTTTTGTCTTTGCTGTAGGTATTGTTGCCATCATCTTTAGAAAAAACCTTAAAGAACACTTGGATGCCACACATATCAAATACGGCGTGCTTTTAGGCGTTCTTAACGGTTTAGGATATCTTTTCCAAAATGGAGCTCTTGCTTATACCACTGCAGGTAAAGCCGCTTTTATTGCATCAATTTATTGCGCGATGATTCCGTTTGTAAACTGGCTTATCGCAAAGAAAAAACCTCATGGAACCAGTATTTTTGCAGCCTTTTTATGCGTAGCTGGCATTGGTCTTATCTCACTGGGCACTGATTTTTCGTTCTCGTTTGGCTTGGGCGAGCAGATGACATTGCTTTCAGCTATTATTTTTGCCTTTGATTTTGTGCTTATTGCCGAGCTTGCTCACAAATACGACATCATCACGCTTACGGTGGTGCAGCTTGGCGTGAGTGCCCTTCCCTGCCTTGCCTACGCGCTTTGCTTTGAAACGGTTCCCAATTTTGCGGTATTGTCCACAAATGCCTGGGTTGCTCTCGCCTACATCACTCTTATTGCAACCGCACTGACTGGTGTTTTGCAGAACCGCGCACAGAAGTCAGTTGCTCCTGTTCAGGCCTCACTAATTATTTCTCTGGACAGTATTTTTGCAGCAGTTTTTGGCGTTATCTTCCTTGCCGAAGTTATTACCCCTACAATTTTCCTGGGCTTCATTGTTATCTTTGTTGCAATCTTTATCAGCGAGGTTGGCGAGAAACCCGCAGAGCCCCAAACCTCTTCAGAAAGCTAAGGCTCTCTCTCCATAACATGTACCTAAGAAAAAAGCCCGCAGCCGCGGGCTTTTTGAATACGATAAGCGGCTTTTACATCTCTCGAGAGCTCAGCATTGGTCCGTCAGACCAAAGGGTAATCTCTCCTGAGGCCAATGTTTTAGGGACATCAATAAGACGCTGGTTGGAAGAACCTCTAAAACGCAAGGTAATATCGTAAAGGCTCTGAACCCATGGGCCGTCTACCAGAACATCAATGCAAGACAGGATGCGATCGGTATACTCTGTGTGCCATTTTCCCTCGGTCAACTGATCCCAGGTGTGACCTGAATACATCCAGATGCTCTTTTGTGGATAGGTAGCCCTGACCTTCTCGACAAACTCAACAAGGCCTTCTTGGTTTTCTGGCTCAAAAGGCTCTCCGCCAAGGATGGAAAGACCGTTGATATAGACAGGTGCAAGCGAATCAATAATCTCTTGCTCAACTTCTGGAGTAAACTCTCCGCCGCTCTTGAAGTCCCACGCCTCGTAATTAAAGCAGCCTTCACAGTGCAGACGGCAGCCCGAAACAAACAGAGTTGTTCTTACGCCAACACCATTTGCAATATCTGAAAACTTAATATTTGAATAGTTCATACATAACCTTTGATGGGCAACATCCACATATTGTGGATGTTGCCTGATAGAGATAATAAAAACGAGCAGAAGGGCCAAGGCGCACTTCTGCTCGTTTGTCTGGTACTTAAAACTTAGAGGTGAAGGACGCGGTCCTTGATCTCCTGGGTACGGCCCTGGTTCCAGAACTGGGTACCAATATAGCCACAGGTACGACGAGCAACGTTCATCTTGGTCTGGTCACGGTTGCCGCAGTGTGGGCACTCCCAAACCAGCTTGCCGTCCTCCTCGACAATCTGAATCTCACCGTCATAACCGCACTCCTGGCAGAAGTCAGACTTGGTGTTGAGCTCTGCATACATAATGTGGTCATAGATGAACTGCATGACGCTAAGAACAGCCTCGATGTTGTCCTGCATGTTAGGAACCTCAACGTAAGAGATTGCTCCACCTGGGGAAAGACGCTGGAACTCAGACTCAAACTGGAGCTTCTGGAATGCGTCAATCTCTTCTGCAACGTGGACGTGGTAGCTGTTGGTGATGTAGCCCTTATCGGTGATGCCTGGGATAACACCAAAGCGACGCTGAAGTGCCTTAGCAAACTTGTAGGTAGTGGACTCAAGAGGAGTTCCGTAGAGGGAGTAATCGATATCCTCTGCTTCCTTCCACTCGGTGCACTTATCGTTCATGTGCTGCATAACCTGGAGTGCAAATGGAGTTGCCTCTTTGTCAGTGTGGCTGTGACCAGTCATAGCCTTAACGCACTCGTATAGGCCTGCATAACCAAGGGAGATAGTGGAATATCCGCCGTAAAGCAAAGGATCGATAACCTCACCCTTGTCCAGGCGAGCAAGTGCGCCGTACTGCCAAAGGATTGGAGCAGCATCGGACAGGGTACCCTTCAGGCGATCGTGACGAGCGCGGAGTGCACGGTGGCAAAGCTCAAGACGCTCATCAAAGATCTTCCAGAACTTGTCCATATCGCGACCAGCAGAAAGAGCAACATCAGGAAGGTTGATAGTTACAACGCCCTGGTTGAAGCGGCCGTAGTACTTAGGCTTGTTTGGCTCATAGTTCTTTGCGCGAGCAACGTTGTTGAAGCCATTACCAGAACGGTCTGGAGTCAGGAAGGAACGGCAGCCCATGCAAGTGAAGGTATCGCCCTCGCCTTCCTTCTCGCCCTTAGAAAGCTTGTACTCCTTCATCTTCTTCTCAGAGATGTAGTCAGGGACAAGGCGGCGAGCGGTGCACTTTGCAGCCATCTGAGTGAGGTAGTAGTACTTGGAATCCTCGTAAACGTTGTCCTCTTCAAGAACGTAGATGAGCTTAGGGAATGCAGGAGTAATCCAGACACCCTCCTCGTTCTTTACGCCCTGGTAACGCTGACGGAGCATCTCCTCAATGATGAGTGCAAGGTCCTCCTTCTCCTGCTCATTCTTTGCCTCGTTGAGATACATGAAGACAGTAATGAAAGGAGCCTGGCCGTTGGTGGTCATCAAAGTGACAACCTGGTACTGAATGGTCTGAACGCCACGAGAAACCTCATCACGAAGGCGCTTCTCAACCATCTCGTTGAGCTGCTCAGCAGAGAGCTCAACACCGACGGAGTTCATCTCCTCCATAACGGTCTTGCGGATCTTCTTACGAGAAACATCAACAAATGGAGCAAGGTGAGCCAAGGAGATGGACTGACCACCGTACTGGCAGGATGCTACCTGAGCAATGATCTGAGTTGCAATGTTGCATGCAGTGGAGAAGCTGTGTGGACGCTCAATCAGAGTACCGGAGATAACAGTGCCGTTCTGCAGCATGTCATCAAGGTTGATGAGGTCACAGTTGTGCATGTGCTGTGCAAAGTAATCGGAATCGTGGAAGTGGATGAGACCCTCGTTGTGAGCAGCAACAATATCCTCTGGAAGAAGCTCACGCTGAACGAGGTCCTTAGAAACCTCACCAGCCATGTAGTCACGCTGAACAGAAACAACGGTAGGGTTCTTGTTGGAGTTCTCCTGCTTGACTTCCTCGTTGTTGCACTCAATCAGAGACAGAATCTTGTCATCGGTGGTGTTCTTGTGACGCTTCTGGTTCTGGATGTAGCGGTAAATGATGTACTTACGAGCAACCTCAAAGCGGTCAAGAGCCATGAGCTGATCCTCGACAAGGTCCTGGACCTCCTCGACGGTGACGGTGTGTCCAGCCTTCTCACACTCATCGGTAACGTTGAGGGAAGCAAACTGAATCTCACGCTCAGTCAGGCGCTGATCCTCAGGGACCTCTGCGTTAGCCTTAGCGATTGCGTTAACAATCTTCTCAACCTCGAAGGTGACCTCTGAGCCATTGCGCTTGATAATCTTCATGTGCAAACTCCTTGAACAAACGTTGGTGAAAGCAACGCTTTCATGCGTGTTTAATTGGATTATCACTGCGGTTCCTAAGCTTTTGCCTAAGCGAAGTAGTTGGGAACCCGCTTGTGTGATGGAAACTACTATGCCACAACTTATAGTGTTTGGGTTCGAGAACTATAACAATATATTGTGAAATTTCCACACGAATACAAAATTATGTATTGACACGTTGCGGCAACCAATATCTCTGCAGGTAGAAAATTAGCTAGAAACTTCGCTAATTACAAAATTTATTAATGGTCAAAAAATAATTCGATTTTTTGTAAGTAGGCATTCGTCGCCTTTCACAAATGCGCCACAATTCACCCCTCAGCACTCACTTTTATTGAACGTTTGGGCATAAAAAAGCCGACACAAAATGTCGGCTTTGGTGGCTAGTCTAGTGGAGGTTGCGGACGCCAAGTTGCGTCTTTATAGATAAGACGTGCATCCTTCCAGCCCTTTATTAGGCGAGAAAGGCCAGACGAGAAGTGCGCTCTGTCTACCAAAATGAGTCGAATAATCTCTTTTGCAAAGGTCAGAGCGGTACCAACACCAAAGAGCACAGGGTTGTAATCACCGTGAACCTGGAAGTAACGGGCAATATAGCCGCGGTTACGTGTGATGTAATAGCGCGTCATATCAGAGGTTGAATTAAGCTGACGCACAGAACCAATACTCTGACCAGGAACTTCTCGACATCTTGAAAGAACAAAGTCTGGAATCAAAATAGGCTGCGTTACCTTGCTGGCCAAATAGCCATATAAGGCGTCATCCCAATAGATAAAGAAGCGCGCGTCAGGTAGACCAATCTTCTGCACTACAGAGCGCTTAAAGCAGGCGCCCTCAAAGCACATCACATTGCACTCGCGGTAAGAAACACCATCAAAGCCAGCCTTTGCCAGCGGATTGTAGATGCCCAGGGCGGTGCTAAAGCGATACTGCCAGAAGAAAGGGCCTCCATCAAAGTCATAGCGCTGACCTTGGATAACCTCAGCCTTATCTGACCATGCGTCAAGCTTATCAAGACCATCAGGCAGCACAGCTACGTCATCGTCCATAACCCAGAACCACTCGGCGCCCAGCTCATAACCTACGCGCACACCCTCAGAGAAGCCGCCGGAGCCTCCAGTGTTTTGCTCCATAGGGACGTAACACACGCGATTAGTGCCACCATGAGCGTCAAGATCTTCAGTGGTTTCTCCCCACGTGGTTTTGACCTTCTCCGAAAACTCCGACACAAGCGAGGCTGTCTCAGAGGAGTTTTCGTTGTCCACAACAATGATGCGCCATGGAGCCTGCGTGAGCTGTGTAATGGAATTGAGCAGGTTGGAAAGCAATTCCTGGCGTTTAAAGGTGACTATGACAAGGGCGGTGCGCTTCATATTTCCTCAAAATGTGACTTCGTGAGTGAGTTGATGCCTATATAGTATAAAGCAGCAATCAAAAGGAGTTTAGATGAGTCACGCTCAAAACCACCAACCTTTGGTTTCTCTTGTTGTGCCCATATACAACGTTGCAGACTATCTGGAGCAATGCCTGGCAAGTATTCAATCACAGAGCTACACAAACCTGGAGATTATCTGCCTAAACGATGGCTCAACTGACTCGTCTTTAGCTCTTTTGGAAGCATACGCTGCCCGTGATGGTCGCATTGTCATCATTGACAAGGAAAATGAGGGTTACGGAGCAACGTGTAATCGTGGCATTGCCGCAGCTCACGGCACATGGGTGGGGATTGTTGAGCCTGACGATTACCTTGAGCCAACTATGGTTCAAGAGCTTGTTGATCTTATCCAGGCAAACGGTGGAGAAAGCCAGGTAGACATTGCGCGTTCAGCCTATTGGCGCGTGTTTGGTAATCAGAAAAATGGCCGTGCGGGAGCAAAGTCGCAGTTCAAAGGAACTGTCAGTGCTGCCGAGTACAGAGTTTCCTGCGCATATAAGGGCCGCGTCAAGCCTTTTCATCAACCTTGCTCTATTGATCAGATGGCACAGCTTCTGCTGCACCATCCTGCTATTTGGACGGCGCTCTATCGCAAGGAATTCTTGACCCAAAATCACATCAACTTCAAAGAAGTCCCCGGTGCAGGCTGGGTGGACAACCCCTTCCTCATTGCCTCGCATTGCTGCGGAGCTCGCATAGTGTACACAGACTCTGCGCTCTACAACTATCGCGAGAATGGCTATGCAGAAGCCGCTACCTTTGCGCAGCGTCAGCCTAAAATTCCGCTTGAGCGCTGGAACGACATGATGGATGTTGTGGACGCACGCAACATCACCTCAGACGTGGTGCTCAACGCGCTCACACTGCGCGGCATCAACTACGCGCTGCTTACAAAAGACGCGCTTACCTGGCGAGAAGAACATGATGCTGCAGGTAAGACCGACTCAGAAGTGCACGATCTTCTCGCCAAGAGCTTTGAGCGCATGGACGCAAAGCGCGTGTTTGAAAACCCAGCAATCTCAGGCTCTGGAAAGGCTTTCTTTGCGCAGGTGAGAGGTATTGCTCTGTCAAAAGATAACAAGTTTGCTCGCTATGCATATCTAGCCAAAGAAGGATTCTTCCGTGTCAAAAATGACGGCATAGCACAGACGTTTAAATCGCTCATGGACAGGCGTTAAAATTTGGTTCTAGAGGCTTGATCTAAACACAAATCGTCAGGGCTACTCTAGAATCACACGCTCAGAAACACGCCCAATTTTTAATGTTGCTTATGTGTCGCTGCGGCTTATACAAGTGGAATGCGCATAAAACGTGCATACCATACGGCTCTGCGTACATAGGCATAGCGAGCTCGTGTTGTAGTAGACAAAATAGCACCAAGCAAGGCATGAGCTACCAGTCGCGGAGAAGTTGCTTCAGTGACAATAAGGTGCGCTACAGGATTAGAAAGAATCTTGACAATAAAGTTTTCTTTTTCCTCATGGCTAAGCTGGGATTCTTCGTTGAATACAGGATACATATTCATAAGAAGTTTGCTGATCAGGTAGCGGCTAATCAACTTTTGAACTTTTTTAGAGTTTGCAAAGCCAAGATGTTTGGCAAGGGCCATGAGCGCCTGACGCTCCTGAGTAAGCTTGTCCATAGAAGCAGCAATAGTTTTTTCTTCCTCAGAAGATTCCGCTGGTACATCAACAAAAATTGCTTCTGGGGCGTACGTAACATGTTTTGCAATCTCAAAACAGTAGCCAACAAAATTGCACTCGCCATCAGTCTCTGGCTCATGCTTAATCTCGGTCAAAATGCGCGTTGAGCACAGCTTTCCGCTCATAGACGTCAAATAAGGAAGCTGCGACTCGTCAAATACCTGCAACAATGCAGAAGCTTTTGAACCAAAAGCTTTTTTGCATTCCATAGATGACTTGGCAGTTTTCATATGCGCAATAACAATATCAGCCGCTTTAGGTGAACCAACAGGACCCAAAGCGGTAGCTGCAGAATAAAGCTCCTGCAAAAGGTGGGAGTTAAACCTATAAGAAGGCTCAGTGGTAAGCGTATAGGCTCCGCGAGCACGACCCTGAGCAATCTCAAGTGCAACAAAATGGCTAATGCCCGATTGGCACAAGACATCTAGACGAGGCTCTTGATTGGCAAGGTTATCTAACATGCGAGCAATCTGGGGATCGGAGCTATTGTCAACGATGATGAGCTCCCAATGAGGGTATGTCTGCTCTTGAAGTTGCCTAATTACCGTTCTAATAGCATCAGCATCATTATCAGCGGCCATGAGAACCGAAATCATATGTGGATTGTATGAGCGCTCGTGCATTCCACATCCCCCAAACTGGTCCTAAATTTTAGATACCAGTTTACCCATAAAAAGTGAATTAAAAAGACATTTTTATTCTATCAAAATCTCTCCACATATCGTGTTTAACTGCTGTTATGTGGACATCTGACCTGTTTTGTAGGAGCGGCGCTACACACAACGCCCATAACGTCTATACGAGCATGCCAACAAGCTTTCCTAAGGCCGTAGGGTCAACGGTAGTGCCACTTGAACCTTCAACAACAGGAGCTTCATCATGCTCAAGATTAGACACGCCAATTGGCTGCACAATCTCTACAAGCTCAAGAAGCTGATTGGGATTCATATCGGTAATCATTGAAGACAACAAACTAGAAGCATTGCTTACCAGTGAACGAGCGCCCGAACCAGAAAGTGCCGAGATTTTCTCCCACACATCATCTGTGGCAATGATAACGTGCGTAATCTTGATGTTGGTGACAGAAGCAAGTGCGCTAACAAAAGCGCTCTGACCGTCATCTTTGTAAATATCTGCCAGTGTTTTAGCGTTTGAGTCTACTTCTGCATACACATCAGTAGGAATAGACACTATATGGCCGGTTCCCTGCGTGCGATCAATGACCAAAAGCCGTACAGACTGAAGCGTCGACTCCCCTGCCTTAAGCGAATTTGTGCTGATAACGGCATAGGTAAGAAAGTCATCATCAGATTGTGTAGTGCCATCCGGATTGCCTGAAACACTTTGGCTCTTTACAGCCTTGTTAAGCCCATGATCTCCCAAGTGAGACTCAAGCTGCGCGCGATCCCAAAGAGTTACAACAACAATGCCTACAAGAACAGCAACAATGGCGACAACAGCAAGGCCAATCACGTTGGTATAGGGATTCTCACGCGGAACATCGCTGCGCTCAAATCTTTCTCTTTTCCTAAACATACTGGCTCCCTGCCTCACTGTTCATCAGTTCTGCAAGAGCTCCTAAAAAAGACGCTCTCTTCTATGATGCTATTTCTTTGCGAAGGAAACCACCGCACACAATACAAGTGGTAGAAAAGACTTCGTAAACGGCGCGAGAAGGGCAATGAAGCCGCACTGCGCACAGAAATTACGACGCGATCAAGGAACCGAAAGCGCTACCAGGGTTGCAAAACACCCTCTGGATAGCGAACGTTTACAAACGTGAGGCCCTGAGCAGGCGCGCAACTGCCAGCAGCAATTCTGTTCTGAGCAGCTAGAACCTCGTCGATCCACTCCACAGGCCTGTGACCGCGTCCAATCTCAACCAGTGTGCCCACAATCGTGCGCACCATGTTATGCAAGAAGGCATTGCCCGTGATATCAACTGCAATGAGTTTCTCGCCAGCCTCTTCAATTTCTTCTACCGTAAGGCGCTCAACAAAACGATGCGTCGGCTTGCCTTCGGCAGAAATTGCCTTGCAGAAGCTCTTGAAATCGTGCTCTCCCACCAGCGCCTGCGCCGCCTTGTCCATAAGCTCTACGTCCAAGTGGCCGTTGTACCACCACACGTGGTCCCAGCCCAGCACGGGACGAGCGCTACCTGCACAAATGCGATAGCGATACGAGCGAGCCTGGGCATCAAAGCGTGCCGAGAAACCCTGTGGGGCGCGGAAGAGTTGTCGGATAGAGATGTCATCGTCGGTCAGAGCGGTGAGCGAGCGGACGAGTTTCTCGCCAGACAGCGCCAGCTCAGCGCCGTAAACAGGAAGGCTCACGTACTGAGCCTGGGCGTGAACGCCGGCATCGGTTCTGCCCGCGCAGGTGAGCTCAACCTCTCTGCGCAAAACGGTCTGAAGCGCGCGACGAAGGTCTCCTGCCACGGTGCGCTGGGTTGGCTGCTCGGCAAAGCCGCAGAAGGCAGCGCCGCGATAGCCTAGCTTGATGACAAGCGTAGCTTCAGGCTCAGCAGAGGCGTCAGCGAGAGCCTCGGCAGCTGATAGCTCAGCAGAAGACTCCTCGGATGCATAAACGCTGCAGTTTGATGCATTGTTCTGTGACGTTTCTGAGTTCATGAAGCTCCCTGAAAAAACTTTTGGCGCAACAAAGTGATTGTATCGTAGGCTCAAAGAAAGCGCACGCTACGCGACAACAAACGCCAGCGCTACAGCGTTGCAAGAACACTACAGCGTTGCAGGACCGCTACAGCGTTGTAAGACCAAAGCACGCGGCAGTCCAGAGCAGAAGCACAACCCAGTCTACAAGCTGCATTTTTGCGGAGATACGCGTACGTTTTGCGGAGCCAAGACAGCGATCCGTCATGGTTTGCGCCATCTGATCGGCTCGCTGAAAGAGCGATACGGTGAGCGGCACCAGAAGCGTAAACCACTTTTTGATTCGCTCAACAATACTGCCTGATTCAAAATTAAACCCGCGTGCCCGTTGAGCTGCTCTAATTCTGTCGAGCTCTTCGAGGGTAAGAGGAATTGCTCGCAGCGCAATTGAGAGCGCAATACTCAGGCCGTCAACGTCAACACGAATAAGGCGCAGAGGCATCAACAGTACAGAAAAGCCATCAGCAAGCTGCGTGGGTGTAGTTGTTGACGCTACCGATAAAACCAGTGCTAGAGCAAGCAATACGCGAGCAATAGCTACAGTGCTCCTGTAAAAGCCTGCCACAGAAAGTCCAACTGATCCAGAGAAAATGATATCGGGGTGTCCAATAAACACCAGCGTATTGGCCACAAATGAGAGGAGCAAAACAAAAGCTGCAGGCTTTGCCACGCGCAAAAACTCCAAAATACTTACACGAGCGCTCCAAAGAAGGCTCACACAAATCAAAGCAAATGCAGCAAATGCAAGTGGCTGCTGTATACAGAAAAGAGCAACAATTCCCACAAGGGTGGCAACGATTTTTGTCTGCGCTGTCAACGAGGCAAGCGAGATACGCTTAAGCAGAGCACAGGGGCACTTAGACATAGCAAGCCTCCAAAAGCTCATGCAATACGCTTACAAACAGCGGGCAATCAAGCTGCGCAGCTTCGTAGACCTCCGGACTTGTCTGCGCTTCTTGTACATTGATGTCTGCAACAACACAGCCCTTCTCGAGAAACACTACTCTATCGGCAAAAGGAAGCCATTCGCTTACGTCGTGCGTGATTGCAAGAACTGCCTTGCCCTCGTTTGCAAGCTCACGAGCAAGATGCAGCACCTGCGAGCGCGCCTTGCCATCAAGCCCAGACGTTGCCTCGTCAAACACAACCGCGTACGTTGCGCAGGCCAGCGTTCCTGCAAGCGCTGCGCGACGAGCCTGGCCACCAGAAAGCGTCAACGGAGACGCGTCCATGACCCGCTGGTCAAGCCCCACACGTGCTGCCGCATACGCGACAAGCGCCTCAACATCATCTGGCGAGAAACCCTTGTTAGTTGGACCAAACGCGATATCTTCAGCAACACTTTGGGCAAAGAGTTGATCCTGAGGGCGCTGGAAACACATACCGACATCTCCAGGGCTCACCAGTCGCGCATCGATTGTTGCGTGCCCGGTATCAGCCTCTATGAGGCCAGCGGCTATGCGGGCGCAGGTTGTTTTTCCAGAGCCAGAAGCGCCTACCATAACAACAAGCTCTCCCGTAGAGGAAATAGTTACGTCATGCAGAACGGGCTTGTCAAACGCATGAGACACGCCACAAACTGCCAGCTCATGCTCCTCGCCAAGAGCTTGAATTCCGTCATAGTTGTTTGCTCGCACTACCTCAAGGGCGCGCTTATAGACAAGCTCATCCAAAGCGTCAAATGCAAGGTTGTTCTGAACAAGAAACGCAACAAACTCTGATGCGTTAAAAGGCACATCAAACTTATAGCCAGCCTGTGCAGCTATCTGCGCTGTTGCTGTGAGTGCATCATCAAAACCAGCGTTTGCGATTGCATTTGCATCCAAGAGAAACTCTGTGGGAGTTCCCGACCAAACTAACTGGCCTTTCTCCAAAACAAGTACCTGGTCAGCCCCGGGAAGAGACTCAAACGAATGAGAAATCTCAAGCACACCCATCTCGTTTGTAACAAGGGTATTTACCAGGTTAGAAAGGTGATTTCTGAATCGAGTATCAAGCTGAGCAAATGCCTCATCAAGCACCAGATAACGTGGATGCACTGAAAGCGCTGCTGCAATAGAAACAAGCTGCTGTTGGCCTCCAGAAAGCGTATGGGTAGGCGCGTCAATCAAATCGGCAATGTCACAAAGCTCCAGTGTTTGAGTAACGCGAGAAACTATCTCTTCTTTTGGCAAACCAAGATTAGCAGGGCCAAAGGCAACTTCATCAAAGACAGTAGCACAAACAAGCTGCGCTGTTGGATCTTGACGAACCATTCCCACAACGGAAGAAATCTGAGTAGACGGCACTACGGTCACTGAATTGCCGTCTACTAAAACCTCTCCGGATAGAGAAAAAAGTGATGCATTACAAAGATTTGCAAGCGTTGACTTACCTGAACCATTGTGGCCAAGCACAACCGTTCTAGAGCCCGGCTTTAGGGTAAATGAAACGTTATCAAGGGTTAGTGCCATTGGGTGCGGAGATTGGCTCTCTGTGGCTCCTATGGCATCTTCAGAAGAAGAGTCAGTCATGGATTGTGTAGCAGCTAACGCACCGTATGCAAAAGATACGTTTTTGAACTCAATCATGACAACCCTCCTTCATTTGAAAAAGAGGTCCCAGCAAAAAGCCAGGACCTCTTCAGATTCACTTTGACAGAAGTTACTCTGCAGCCTCTTCGGTCTGCTCGGTCTCCTCTGCTGGAGCCTCGGTCTCCTCTTCCTTTACAGGAGCAGGAGCAACCTTGGTAGCCTTAGCCTTCTTGTTGGAAGCCTTTGGCTGAACTGGCTCGGTAACAAGCTCAAGGATAACAACTTCAGAAGCATCGCCCTTACGAGGACCCAGCTTCATGATGCGGGTGTAGCCGCCGTTGCGGTCAGCCCACATACCCTGAGCAGCCTTGTCAAATACCTCACGGACAAGCTCTGCGTTACCAACCTTGGCCATAGCAAGACGACGAGCGTGAAGGTCGCCGCGCTTTGCCCAAGTGATGACCTTGTCGACCTCGCCGCGAACTGCCTTAGCGCGGACGTCAAGAGTCTTAATACGATCGTTAGTGAAAAGGGCTTGGATCAGGCTCTTCTTGATGGCCTTGGTGTGGCTAGCATCAGTACCAAGCTTCATGCCCCTCTTCTTATTGTGCCTCATAATTTACATTCTCCTATGCGTGACAAGGCGCGACTAAGCCTTAAGGGACAGGCCCATGCTCTCGAGCTTTTCCTTGACTTCTTCAATAGACTTAACACCAAAGTTTCTGATGTTGAGAAGATCGTTCTCAGAGAAATCAACGAGCTGACGGACAGAGTGAATTCCTGCACGCTTGAGGCAATTGTAAGAACGGACGGAAAGGTCCAAATCCTCAACCTGCTTCTCAAGCTCGGAATCGTCCTCGACGTCTGCCTTAGCAAAAATCGAAGCCTCTTCCTGAGTCTCGTCAAAATCAGTAAGTCCCATGAATGCGCTCATGTGCTGGTTAATGATGTTTGCAGCCTCAACGACAGCCTCGCGAGGGCTGATTGCACCATTGGTCTCAACCTCAAGCACCAGACGATCATAGTCGGTGTGACGGCCAACACGGCAAGGCTCAACAGCCTTAGCGCAGCGGCGAACTGGCGAGAAAATCGAGTCAACGTGAATGAATCCAATTGGATCGCTCTCACGCTCGTTATCCTCACCGGAAACATAACCGCGACCATTACCAAGGCGAAGCCTCATGGAAAGATGAGCTCCCTCAGCAAGGGTGCAGATGTGCTGAGCTGGGTTAACCAGCTCGTAGCCCATAGGAACATCAAGATCAGCACCAGTGACTTTGCAAGGACCCTCAACAGAGATGGAAGCCTCAGCCTCATCAGAGTTGTTGGTGTTGCGGAAAACTAGGCCCTTAACGTTCAGAACGATGTCAGTAACGTCCTCATAGACGCCTTCAACCGTAGTGAACTCATGCTGAACACCATCAATCTGGATGGCCTCAACCGCAGCTCCCTCAAGAGAGGAAAGCAGTACGCGGCGGAGGGAGTTGCCAAGCGTGTCACCATAGCCACGCTCAAGCGGCTCTACGCTCACACGAGCGACGTTTGCGCCGATTTCATCTACCGACACGTTTGGTCGGATAAATTCGGACATTGCTACCTCCAAAACGGGTCGGGCTTACTTGGAGTAGAGCTCGACGATCAGCTGTGCGTCAATCTCAAGGTCGATCTGATCGCGGGTTGGAAGCTGAAGAACAGTGCCCTGCAGCTTCTCAATGTCAACCTCAAGCCATGCAGGAACTGCCATGTGCTCGGAGGAAATGAGAGCTTCCTTGATTGGAAGAAGATCCTTTGCCTTGGAAGCAACAGCGATAACATCGCCGCTCTTTACGCGATAAGAAGGAATGTCAACACGCTGACCGTTAACGGTGATGTGACCGTGACGGACAGTCTGACGAGCCTCTTTACGTGTACGAGCAAAGCCAAGGCGGAAGATGACGTTGTCAAGACGAGTCTCAAGGATGCTCATCAGGTTGTCACCAGTAATGCCTGGGTTCTTCTTAGCCATCTCATAGTAACCGTGGAACTGGTTCTCAAGGACGCCGTAAATGAACTTAGCCTTCTGCTTCTCACGGAGCTGCATACCGTACTCGCTCTCCTGGCGACGACGGCGACGTGGCTCACGGTTAGAAGTCTTATTGATCCCCATCACAACGGGATCGATGCCAAGCTGACGACATCTTTTAAGGACCGGGGTCCTATCAATTGCCATTTGCTTGTCCTTTCGTGCTAGTTGCGACGGCGCTTTTTAGGACGGCAGCCGTTGTGTGCAATAGGTGTCTTATCCTGAATACCCGAAACCTCGAGGCCTGCTGCCTGAAGGGAACGGATTGCGGTCTCGCGACCAGAGCCTGGGCCCTTAACAAAAACAGCTACCTTGTGGAGACCGTGCTCCATTGCTGCCTTTGCTGCTGCCTCTGCTGCAAGCTGTGCAGCAAAAGGAGTGGACTTACGAGAGCCCTTGAAGCCGACGGTACCACCGGACTGCCAGGAAATTACATTACCCTGGGGATCGGAAATAGAGACAATCGTGTTATTGAATGTGCTCTTGATGTGGGCCTGGCCCACTGCAATGTTTTTACGCTCGGAGCGGCGGACGCGTGTAGTGCGAGCGTTCTTTTTCTGTGCCATTAGCTACTCCTCGCCTACTTCTTCTTGCCGCCCACCTGACGCTTCTTACCCTTACGAGTACGAGCGTTAGTGTGGGTACGCTGACCGTGGACAGGGAGGCCCTTGCGGTGACGGAGGCCGCGGTAGCAGCCAATCTCCATCAGGCGGGCAACATTTTGACGCACCTCGCGGCGAAGATCGCCCTCGGTGGTGTAATGAGCGTCAATAAAGTCACGAATCTTGGTGACTTCTTCCTCTGTGAGGTCCTTGACGCGAGTATTTACATCGATACCAGTCTCGTTGCAAATCTTGGTTGCACGAGTCTGACCAATGCCGTAAAGATAGGTGAGTCCGACCTCAACACGCTTATCGCGTGGCAGGTCGACGCCGTTAATACGGGCCAACTTGGTGCTCCTTCCTTAGCCCTGACGCTGCTTGTGGCGCGGGTTCTCGCAAATCACGTAAACCTTACCGTGGCGACGGATGACTTTGCACTTGTCGCACATCTTCTTTACCGAAGGACGTACCTTCATGTGTCTTCCTTTCGGTTCTGCTGATACGAACTATATACTCGCCCAGCCGCTGGCGTGAAATACCGACTGTACTTACGTACATATGCCTTTGCAACGTGCGCAAAGACACAGATAGCCTCATGCATGGCACAAGACTTTTGCATTACTTACTTATAACGGTAGGTAATGCGACCCCTGGTAAGATCGTAAGGAGAAATCTCTACTACAACCTTGTCACCAGGGAGAATTCGAATGTAATTCATTCGAATCTTACCTGAGATGGTGCAAAGGATGGTCTTGCCGTTCTCTAACTCAACGTTAAACATAGCGTTTGGCAGGGGTTCTAGTACCTTGCCTTCAAGCTCAATCGCGTCTTGTTTAGCCAACTTTCATCCTCTCGACACATCGACAGCGGTTATCAATAATACATAAAAATGTGCCACTCGTCTATCACTTATTTTTTCAACACAATTAGATAGCGAGAAGAACAATGTATGTGTTACTCAAGACCGCCTTGCATCTCGCACCATGGACCAACTTCATCTTCTGAAACGATAACGGGGCCATCGGCAGTAATAGCAATCGTGTTCTCATAATGTGCTGATGGCAGGCCATCATCGGTAACAACGGTCCAACCATTTTCAAGAACGGTGCAATCGTAGGTACCCATAGCAATCATAGGCTCAATTGCAATTACCATTCCCTCACGAAGAACAATGCCGTTACCTGCACGACCATAGTTTCTGACCTCGGGGTCCTCGTGAAGATTGCGGCCAATACCATGACCAACAAAATCACGAATAACGCCATAGCCGTTATCCTCAGCAAGCTTCTGAACTGCATGTCCAACATCGCCAAGGCGAGCACCAGGAACAGCAGCTGCAATACCTGCCTTAAGGCAATCGCGGGTAACCTCGCAAAGTGCCTGGGTTTTCTCGTCAACAGTTCCGCAGTAGAACGTCCAAGCGTTATCTCCTGCCCAACCGTTAACGGTAGCACCCGTGTCAATGGTCAGAATATCGCCATCTTGCAAAATGACGTTAGCTGATGGAATACCGTGAACAATCTGCTCGTTAATAGAAGAGCAAACAGATCCAGGGAATCCACCGTAGCCTTTAAAGGTAGGGGTTCCGCCATGAAGTCTAATAAAAGCTTCAACAGCGCGGTCAATCTCGAGCGTTGAAACACCAGGTCTAATCATGGATCCAGCACGACGAAGGGCTGCCTTAGAAAGGGCGCCCGACACCTTCATTGCCTCGATTTGTTCAGGTGTTTTTATCGTAATCATAGTGCGAGGAGTGTCTTTACGTCGGCGAATACCTCGTCAACAGGACGATCTCCGTTGACCTCCTTCAGAATTCCATGACCCTTGTAGTACTCGATCAAAGGAGAAGTCTGGTTCTCGTATACATCAAGACGCTTACGAATTGTCTCTGGCTTATCGTCATCACGCTGATACATCTCACCAGAGCAATTTGGGCAAGTCTCTGTACCAGCAGGTGCAGTATAGCCACACTCTTTGCACGTACGGCGAGAAGAAAGACGCTCAACAATAACCTCTGGCTCAACAGCAACAAGCAGAGCTGCATCAAGCTTGAGGCCCATATTCTGAAGCTCAGAATCAAGGGTTACTGCCTGAGCGCTGTTGCGTGGGAAGCCATCAAGAATAAAACCAGCCTTTGCATCGTCTGCAGAAAGGCGCTCTTTTACCAGGTCAATTACAAGCTGATCTGGAACAAGCTGACCAGCATCCATATACTCTTTAGCCTTAACGCCAAGCTCAGACTGAGCTTTAACAGCAGCACGAAGAAGGTCACCGGTTGAGATATGAGCAAGTCCATACTCTGCAACGAGCTTCTGAGCCTGTGTACCCTTGCCAGCGCCAGGTGCGCCGAGAAGAACAATGTTCATGCTTCGCCTTCCTTTCAAATAATAAAAGGGGCCTGTTTCCAGGCCCCTTTATGCTACGTATTAAGAACTACTTAAAGAAGCCCTCATAGTTGTGCATCTTAAGGTGGGACTCAATGGAAGAAAGTGTATCCATTGCAACACCGACCATAATCAGGACGGAAGTTCCACCAAACGCCTGTATCAACGAATCGCCTGTGAACCAGAAAATAATGGTTGGAACGATTGCAAGAACTGCCATAAAGATAGCACCGGGAAGGGTGACTCTGTCAATAACAGTCTTGATATACGTTGAAGTAGCAGTACCTGGACGAACACCAGGAATAAAGCCACCCTGCTTCTTAAGCTGGTCTGCTGTCTCCTCTGGATTGAACACCATTGAGGTGTAGAAATATGCAAAGAAGACAATGAACATAACTGAGAGAACCCAGTTAACCCATCCAGAAGAAAGTGAAGTAGCAAGATTTTGAATCCACTCTACTCCTGGGAAGAACACAGCAACCTGAGCAGGAAGGTACAGGATTGCAGATGCAAAGATGATTGGTACAACGCCTGCAGTGTTTACCTTAATTGGGAGGTAAGTTGACTGACCACCCATCATACGACGGCCAACAACGCGCTTGGCATAGTTGATAGGAATACGACGCTGACCACGCTCAATGTAAACAATGAGCGGAATAATAGCGAGCATAACCACAACAGTAACTACAGTGAGAACAATGTTTCCACGAGTAGCAACTGAAGAAATAAGGGCTGTTGGAAGTCCAGCCATGATGTTTGCAAAGATGATTAGACTCATTCCGTTGCCAACACCCTGCTGAGTAATAACCTCACCGAGCCACATAATAATGATGGCACCAACTAGCATGGTAAAGACTACCAGGAAGTTTTCAAGTGCCTCAGGCACGCCCTCCATAGATGCAAAAGATACACCATAGCTCTTAAACAAGAACAGGTAACCAACTGCATTGAGCAGAGCTAGGCCAACCGTAAGATAACGCGTGTACTGCGTAATCTTACGCTGGCCGCTCTCACCATCTTTAGCAAGCTCGCCAAGAGATGGAATAACGGACTGCATCATCTGGAAGATGATCTGAGCCGTAATGTAAGGCATGATGCCCAGACTGAAAACAGACATGCGAGAAAGAGCGCCACCCGAAAATAGGTTAAGCACGGCCATTGCGCCATTCTTAGCAAGACCATTCTGATAAACAGAAAGCATCTGCTGGAATGGAGCACCGGGCACAGGAAGATACGCACCAAATCGGTACAGAAGAAGAATCAGTACCGTAAGGAGAATCTTTCCCCTTAGTTCCGGAACACGAAATGCGTTGGCGATTCCTTTACTCACTACTCGGCCTCAACCTTTCCACCGGCCGCCTCGATCTTAGCCTTTGCGGAGGCGGAAACCTTGTCGACCTTAACAGTGAGCTTCTTAGAAAGCTCGCCATCACCCAGAACCTTGACTGGGATGAAGTTGTACTTGATAACTCCCTTAGCAACCAGAGCCTCTGCGTCTACGGTCTCGCCATCTGCAAAGAGAGCGTTCAGACGAGCAACGTTGACTGGAGCGTACTCAACACGGTTGTGGTTAGTGAAACCAGGAAGCTTAGGAAGACGCATAGCCAGTGGCTGCTGTCCACCCTCGAAGCCAGCGCCCTTACCGCCACCAGAGCGGGAGAGCTGACCATTCATACCGCGGCCGGCAAAAGTACCATTGCCTGAAGAATTACCGCGACCTACGCGCTTACGATTTTTGCGCGAACCCACTGCGGGGCGAAGATCATTGAGCTGCATTATTACTACCTCTAGTTCTCTTCAACCTCGACAAGGTGCTTAACCTTGAAGATCATTCCACGAATGCTTGGGTTGTCAGGCTGCTCGACGGTATCGCCGATCTTGTGGAGGCCGAGGGCCTTCACCGTAGCAGTCTGGTCCTTCTTGACGCCTGCAACAGCGCCACGGACAAGCTTGATGCTAAGGTTCTTAGCCATCGTTAGTTCTCCTTTCCGACGAACATATCGCCGACGGTTAGGCCACGACGCTCAGCTGCTTCTTCTGGGCTGGAAAGCTCCTTCAGACCCTCAGCTGCTGCCTTAATCATATTCAGAGCGTTGTCGGTACCAAGGGACTTAGAAAGTACATTGGTGATACCTGCAAGCTCGAAGAGTGGACGAATAGGACCACCAGCAATAACACCAGTACCCTCGAATGCAGGCTTAATAAGAACAGAACCTGCACCGTAGTGACCAGTGACTGCGTGTGGTACGGAACCGGTCTCGGTCAGTGGGACCTTGAACATGTTCCTCTTTGCGTCCTCGACGCCCTTCTGAATTGCCAGAGGTACCTCAGCGGAACGACCCTGGCCAATACCAACGTTACCCTTACCGTCGCCAACGACTACCAGAGCAACGAGTGACATACGGCGGCCACCCTTAACGGTCTTGGAAACGCGGTGAATATAAACGACGCGCTCCTGAAGATCCGTATCCTGCTGGCGCTTACGATCACGTGCCATTGAATCCTCCTAGAACTTCAGGCCCGCGTTGCGGGCGCCATCTGCCAAAGCCTTGACGCGGCCGTGATAGAGACGGCCACCACGGTCAAAAGTGACCTCAGTGACGTTCTTCTCGGCAGCGCGCTTACCGATAAGCTCACCTACGAACTCAGCTGCCTCCTTGTTGGAGCCAACCTTGCCAGTAGAACGGAACTCTGGGTCAAGCGTAGAGGCAGAGCAGAGAGTTCTTCCAGAAGCGTCGTCAATAAGCTGTGCATAAATGTTTGCGTTTGTGCGGTGAACTGCAAGACGCGGACGCTCAGGTGTACCAAAGACCTTGGCACGTACGCGGCGCTTGCGGCGTTCAAGACCCGCCTTTTTCGCCTGCTGCTTGTTCATTCCTTCTCCTTAGAGACATGCCATCACCTAACGGGGTGATGGTCTTTTAGCCTAAAAGTAGGGTTGCTTTACTTAGCAGCCTTACCGAGCTTCCTGCGGATGTGCTCACCTTCGTAGTGAATGCCCTTGCCCTTGTAAGGCTCTGGTGGACGCTTCATACGAATCTCAGCTGCAACCTGGCCGACCTTCTCCTTAGAAATACCCTTAACAGTAAGGTGAGTGTTATCAGGTACCTCAAAGCTAATGCCCTCAGGTGCAACATAGAGAACTGGGTGAGAATAACCAAGGGAAAGGTCAAGATCCTTGCCCTTAAGTGCTACACGGTAACCAACGCCGGTGAGCTCAAGCTTCTTCTCGAAGCCCTCAGAGACACCAACAACCATGTTGTGAATAAGGGTACGGACAAGACCCTGCTGAGCATTGGACTCAGTGGACTCGTCAACGCGAGTAACAAGAATCTCCTCGCCCTCCTGAGCGATAGCAACCAGCTCAGAGAAAGTACGAGTCAGCTCGCCCTTAGAACCCTTAACGGTAACGGTGGTGTTATCAACTGTCACAGTGACTCCAGCAGGAATCTGGACAGGCTTCTTACCAATACGAGACACGGCTGTCTCCTTTCATTCCTGTCAGATTTACCAAACGTAAGCGATGACCTCGCCGCCAACGCCGTTCTTACGAGCGTCGCGGTCGCACATCATGCCCTTAGAAGTGGAAACCACTGCAGTACCAAGACCACCAAGAACGCGTGGAAGCTTCTCAGCGGTGGAGTAAATGCGCAGACCAGGCTTGGAAATACGACGAATGCCGCGGATAACCTTAGCGCGCTTCTTACCATACTTAAGGGTGATGTGAAGAGTCTTCTGAGGCTTAGTATCCTCAACGGTGTAACCCTCGACATAGCCCTCTTCGGTGATGACGCGAGCAATCTCAACGAGCACCTTGCTCG
>NZ_CAUUSI010000015.1:0-23990 GCF_963547875.1 Lancefieldella parvula | reverse complement strand
GATCGCTATGAGCAGATGGAAGCAGAAGCTCGCGCATCCAAGAAGCTCGACTTCACCGAGATTCAGATTCCTGTGGGTCCGCGTCTGGGCCAGAAGGTCCTGGAGGCCGATCACATCCACAAGGCCTACGGCGACCGCGTTCTTATCGACGACCTCTCGTTTAGCCTGCCAAGAAACGGCATTGTTGGCGTGATTGGCCCTAACGGTGTTGGTAAGTCTACGCTGTTCAAGGCCATTGTTGGCCAGGAGGAGCTCACTTCTGGCACGCTTGAGATTGGCGAGACGGTTCAAATTTCTTACGTTGACCAGCTCAGGCAGGGAATCGACCCAGACAAAACTATCTGGGAGGTTGTCTCTGACGGCAATGATTTCATCAAGGTAGGAGACACCGAGATTCCAAGCCGCGCCTATGTGGCTAGCTTCGGCTTTAAAGGACCTGACCAGCAAAAACGTGCTGGCGTCCTTTCTGGCGGCGAGAGGAACCGTCTAAACCTTGCCCTTACGCTTAAGCAGGGTGGAAACCTCCTGCTTCTGGACGAGCCTACCAATGACCTCGATATTGAGACGCTGGAAAGCCTTGAGGATGCACTTGAGCGCTTCCCAGGATGCTCGGTGGTTACCAGCCATGACCGTTGGTTCTTGGATCGTATTGCTACGCACATCCTTGCGTGGGAGGGCGACGATGAGAACCCAGGCAAGTGGTTCTGGTTTGAGGGTAACTTTGAGGCTTACCAGGCCAATCGTATTGAAAGACTTGGTCAGGAGGCTGCTCGTCCTCATCGCATTCACCGCAAGCTCACCCGCGACTAACGTATAGGTGGCACAAGCGCAGCGCATTCAAATAGAAGATAAAAATAGTAACTATTTTTATCGTTAAGATTTTGTGCAATCTGTTTAAGAGACTAACAACTGGGTATCAAAAATGAGAAGCCAAAGAGCTTCTCATTTTTTTGAGATAAAGGTTACGAGGAAAGAGAAGAACATGGCACTTGACACAAACGTTGGTAACATCCTTACTCAGCAGATCAACAAAGAGTTCTATTCCGCTTATCTGTATCTGACCTTTGCAGATTTCTATGAGGAGCAGGGCCTGAAGGGCTTTGCAAACTGGTATGTCATCCAGTCTCAGGAAGAGCTTGCTCACGCACGTATTCTTCGTCGTTACCTGCTTGATAACGATTGGACTCCAACCATGGAGGCAATCGCAAAGCCAGACCTTACCTTCTCCAAGGTAGTTGAGCCAATCAAGGCAGCATACGAGCACGAGCAGTTCATTACCGCAAGCATTAACGAGTGCTATGCCGTTGCTCAGAAGGCAAACGATTTCCGCACTATGCAGCTACTTGACTGGTACGTTAAGGAGCAGGGCGAGGAAGAAGCAAATGCTTCCGATCTTCTCAAGGCAGTAGAGATCTTTGGTGGAGATCCAAAGAACCTGTATGACCTTGATCGCGAGAACGCTGCTCGCGTCTTTGTAGCACCTACTATGCCAATGTAAGTAGCAGCTTAAGCGCAGCTCGTTTGCGACAGCAGCTTAAGCGCGACCTGCACACGGGTGTGCGGCAGCTTGTACGCGTGGCTTGCTCGCAGCTTAAACGCTACAGTGGAGTTTCAATAACCTCTGATTTGTTCGAAGAGGCGCCTGATAGCTCAGCAAAGATGGCACCGCCTATGATGCAGGCGGTGCCTATTATTTTGAGAAGACCAAAAGGCTCGCCAAGGATAAGTGCCGAGAAAATAACTGCAGATAGTGGCTCAAGGTAGCCAAAGACTGCTACGCGCTGAACAGGAATCTTGGTAAGTTGTGGGAAATACAAAAATGATCCAAGGCCTGTGTTAAAGAGGCCGATGGTCAAAACGGCAAGCCAATTTACTGATGCTGGATCCGCGGGCAGCTCAATACCGTGGAATACAACAGTAACTAGAGCAACAATAGCGCATCCAATGCCCAGCTGAATACTGGTGCCTTCAATACCAGAAACATCTTTGAGCTGCCTGTTACAAATAACCATGACGGCATAAAGAACAGCAGAGAGAGCGCCTAGAAGAAGACCAACTGGCGAGAGGTTCAGTCCAACTCCATAGCCAATAATAAGGGCAGCTCCAATAACAACTACAAGAAATCCTAGTATCTTTTTAGCAGTGAGTTTCTCGCCAAATAAAAGGGGAGAGAGCGCCATTACAATAACGGGTCCGCAGTAGTACTCAAGCGTTGCAATACCAACGCCTACCAGGCGATACGCCTCAAAAAGAAAGGTCCACTGAAGACCCAAGGCAATGCCTGATCCAATGAGTGCCTGGAAGTCCTTGGGGTAGTTTTGAATGGTAAAAGCCTCTTTTTGTACAAGCTTAACCGCGAGCAAAAAGAGCGTGCCCAAAAGCATACGGAAGAAGACAATTTGATAGCTAGGAAGATTGATAAAGCTTGCAACGATTCCGTTAGAACCGCAGATGATAAGCGCAATTAGGTAGAGCACGGTAGGTTTAAATGTGGCGTCTCTCATCGGCTACTCGCAAATTTCTGTATCCACGGACTGTGGAATTCTGTCGTTACAAATTACCTGGTAGAACAGTTTTTCTTGCTCTCGTTGATCGGAGGTCTGACCAAGCATCCACATAGTTTTTGCAACCAGAGCTTCGGTAGTCATATCGTCTCCAGAGAGAACGCCGGGCATATCTTGATAGGTTCTACCGACCTCATACACACCCAGGTCAAGACCCTCTTCAGGAACTTGTGTGGTAATAACTACAGTGCGACCAGACGCAATCCAATCGGTGATAGCTTTCTCAAAAGAGCCGTCGTATGAGGGGATGCCGCCAATACCAAAGGTTTCAAGCACAATAGCGTCGTAGTCATTCTTCAGAAGGTAGAAGATAGATGGATTAAGCTCGGGGGTCAGTTTAAGCACAATGACACGCGTATTGAGCGTTTCATAGGTTGTAAGACCGCCATCTACCTGCTCTTGATTTGGCGCACTACGAATAATCTTGTTGCCACGGATATGGGCAAGCGGTGGATAATTCATGCTCGTAAATGCATTGAAGCTCAGCGTGCGCTGTTTATGAGCGCGGGTGCCGGCAATAACCTCGTTGCCAAAAACCACCACAACTCCGGCGCTTCTGTCGTCGAGTGCGTAGAGAACGGAGTGGTAGAGGTTGAGTTTGGCGTCGGTAAACGGATTTGCCATTGGCTGTTGAGAGCCTGTGAGCACAATGGGTTTCTCGCTATTTTGAATGAGGTAGGAGAGGGCAGCGGCAGTATATGCCATGGTATCGGTGCCGTGAAGGATAATAAAGCCGTCGTAGGCATCGTATGACTCAATGATGGCGTCTCTGATCTGGAGCCAGTTTTGAGGGCGCATATTGGTGCTGTCGATATTCATGACTTGTTTGAAATCAAATTCGCAGAGATCATGAACAAGAGGGACGTTGGCCAAAAGCTCTTCTCCTGAAAGTGAGGGAGCCAAGCCCGATTCAGTGGAAACAGAAGCAATAGTTCCTCCTGTTGCCATCAGTAAAAGTTTCTTCACACGTCCCCCATGAACTCCAATTGTGCAGACTTTACAGAAAATAAGTCTGTATAGCGCTTTATTGTAACGGGATAGATGCTTTTCAGGGCGAGAAAAGCAAAGTCGGTGTATTCTTTTTTTGGTAAACGAATCTTTTAGCAAGGATTGTTGATGGCAGAGAACAACCTCTTTGGTTTTGGTAAGAAAAAGCGTCCAACTCAGGTTCCACCTACTGTCTCCCGTAATGGGGAGTCTTCTACTTCTCCACGTGCGGTACGAGGTCGTCACGCAGCTGTTGGAAGCCGTGCACAGGCGCAGCGTAGGATGACGCAAGATCGCCCAACAAATCCCGTTAACCATGCCCGTGCAGATGCCGCCCGTGCACGTGGTCGAGCAAGAACTGCTTACGGCAATCACTATGGCACGCTCAACCCCAGAGATGAAGCCCAGGCAGCATATGCGGCTAGGAGACGTCGTTCTTCTCGCATGAGGCTGGGTCGTGTGGCGCTGGCAGTATTGCTTGCAGCCATCATCTTGTGGGTAGTGTTTACGCTGGTAAGTTCATGTAGCCCAGGAGGCGCTTTTGCGCATGCTCAGGCGCTTGATCCTACCGTTACCCTGACTGGTTCAGTGAGCGTCGGATAGCCTTACGGGCTGCGGCGCGTTTAGCATTTGTGGCGGGCGTGGCAGCTCTACTTTGAGCTCTTGCTTGTAGAGACGCCTGAGAAGTCCAGATTCAAATCAACTGAGCCGGTAATACCGTCAACTTGTCCTGTTGAGGTGTATTGCCATATCAAAAAGTTAAAGTTTACGTCTGGCTGATCAACGTATTGTGCCAGCCAGATGGGCTCGTCAAGTGAGACAAGATCAAAGCGATTCAAATCAACTTTGTTGCCATAGACAATAACGCGGTATCCCGCTTCTTGAATTGTGGTGCAAAACGCACGCGCAATTGCGTTAGTTTCTGCGGGGGAAAGGTTGTCGGCGCGACCGCTGTAATCGGGAGAAGGCTCCAGATCAAACGCAACAGGAAGAGCAAGCTTTGTAACTCCTGCTTCCCTTAGCTGCTGCAAAACAAAAGCGGCCTCCTCGCGAGCTTCTTCCACGTTAATAGCCTGCGAGAAGAAGTACACACCTACATCAAGACCAGCGCTTTGCGCACCCTTTAGATTGGTCTCAAACAGCTCATCCGCGCGAATACCACCCTCGGTGGAGCCGCGGTAGCCAATGCGAAGCATGGCAAACTGAATGTTATCGGCAGCAACGGCCTCCCAGTCAATAAGCCCCTGGTGAGAAGAGACGTCAACGCCCGTGCGTGTGAGCTCTTCTCCGTCCACCACATAATGCGCACGTCCCGTTGCATCATAGGTGAGGTTTTTCCACTCATAGGGAACTTCGTTTTTGATGATCAGGTTGTTGTCAAAAGAGAGGGAGAAAAGTCCCTGGCACGATTGCAACAATGCCAGCACAAATACAATGGCCAGCGTAATGAGTCCCCATGTGACAACAGGATTGTTCTGGGAATTTTTCTCAAAAGTATGCATCGCCTGCTGCTTACGTTTTGAAGCGTTTGCAGAAGCAGGTGTGTGTTTAGTTTTAGAACGAGTCGTAGAGTTTCTCGTTTTCTTGCTTTTATGTGAGCTCTTAAAAATCACTGGTGAAAGAATTGTCCTTGTTCAAAAATTGGCTCGCAACACACGTTAATGCCCAGCTTGTGATAGATGGACTCGTCATCGCTTGGAATAATTGACGAGAAGTACGCGTCACATCCGCGGAGTAGTTGCGTGGCATCAACGGCTTTTCCGGCCAACGGATTGGTAATTGAGCTGATAGAGAGCGCAATGAGCATCTCGTCAGCGCAAAGGCTAGTGCGAGCTAGTTTAAAGTTGTTCTCTTTTAGTGCGCAAATAGGCCTTAAGACCTCGTCCGAGACAATAAACGTCTTCTTCTCAATGCCAACTACGTATTTGAGGGCGTTGAGCAAAAGCGACGCCGGCGCACCTAAAAGCTCCGAAGTCTTGCCGGTAATAATGGAGCCGTCAGGCATAACCATGGCGCCCGCAAGCTTTCCTGTCTCTTCTGCTTTGTGCAGACAAGCAGTATGAGCTGGCGAGAAGTTCTGGTCAACGTTAACGTCTTTCATCAAGAGATTAATCTTGGTGAGTTCACGCTCACCCATACCCGTACGCTCGAGTTTCTCGGCAGCCCTAAACCACCTGCGTACAATCTCTGCCTTTGAAGCTTCCTGGCAGACCTCATCATCAATAATGCAGTTGCCAACCATATTGACACCCATATCGGTTGGAGACTGATAGGGGCTTGTGCCTGCAATCTTCTCCATCATGGCCTTGAGCACGGGGAATGCCTCGACGTCACGGTTGTAGTTAACAGTAACCTCGCCGTGAGCCTCAAGGTGATAGGGATCAATGATGTTATTGTCGCCCAAGTCTGCCGTAGCTGCCTCGTAGGCAACGTTTACGGGGTGCTTGAGCGGGAGGTTCCAGACAGGGAAAGTCTCAAACTTAGCGTAGCCTGCACGGACTCCACGGGCATTCTCGTTGTAGAGCTGTGAAAGGCAAACGGCAAGCTTGCCAGAGCCAGGACCAGGTGCTGTTACAACTACCAAAGGATGCGTAGTCTTTACGTACTCGTTTTTACCGTAGCCCTCCGCCGAGACAATGAGGTCAATATTGGAAGGGTAGCCCTCAATGGGGTAGTGGCGATACACAGCAATGCCCATGTTTTCCAGGCGCGCACGATAGGCCTTAGCCTTTGGCTGACCAGAGTACTGCGTAATGACAACGCCGCCAATAGCAAGGCCGCGAGCACGGAAGATGTCCATAAGCCTGAGCACGTCATCGGCATAGGTAACGCCAATATCGCTTCTGCGCTTGCCGTTTTCAATGTCGTTTGCGTTGATGGCAAAGACAACCTCTGCCTCGTGAGCAAGCTGCTGAAGCATCTGAGCTTTTGCATCTGGAGCAAATCCAGGGAGGATGCGAGAAGCGTGGTTGTCGTCGAGCAGTTTACCGCCAAACTCAAGGTAGAGCTTGCCGCCAAATTCACTGATACGCTGGTGGATTCGATCCGCCTGCATAGTGATGTACTTCTCGTTATCAAAGCCGATACGCATGCGTCCTCCTGCCAAGATTTACTGTAGAAATTGTATCATCAAGCAAAGACTTCCTATACGCTATAAGCTATACAGAAAACAAATAAACAACCAAGGAGTTGTGTATGGATAGCAAGTTTTCACAAACACCTTCTCGTGGCGAGAAGTTCAAAGAGCTGGCACTGAGTGCTTTGCGTGCATTTGGTTATGGTTGTCTTGCAGCGGCTGGAATGAGTGCTGTTATCTTTGCATTTGCGTACTTTACCAGCGGTATGGATATGTTTACGGGCATCGACTGGGTGCGCCGTGTTATGTACGTCATTTCTTCTTTGGGAATTATTGCTTGCGGCGTTGGTCTGCTCTTTAGTGGAAAAGAGTACGAGGACCGTCAGATGGGCTTTACGCGCGATATTGATGACCCCATCAGCCTTAAAGAAGGAAAGCTTGATCCTCGTATTTCAAAAATCGAGACCAATCACCTTTCTTGGCAGGCAGCAATCCTTTATGCCTCAATTGGTATGTTTGTAGTTACCACTATCTTTGACGAGGTTATGAGCCATACCTTCTTGATGTAGGTATTCTCGCTAGTACAGAGATAACTCACTAGTACAGAGGCAGCTTTCTAGTACAGAGGCAGATTGCCTAGTACAAAGGTAGAGCGCCTAGTATAAAGGCAGCTCGCCCGTTAACGGATCAATATCTTCTGCAGCCAGTGGCTCAAATGCCAGGCAGGTAAATGTTGGTTCTCCATGGAACTCGGTAAAGCCCGCGTCCCTAATAAGGGCCACGACAAAACCACGAGCTTTTCCCTCGACAGCAAGCTCAAGCAACGCTTCTTCAGAATCAACATAGACACATACTTTTGCAACGCCAGCATCAAACCAGTTAGTGATTGCAGAGGTATCTTCGTCAGCATGGTCCAAATAGACCCAATTCTGATCATCGGTAACACGAACCTGATCAAGTCGACGCTCTTTTGCAAGTGCCATCAGCGTGGCTTCAACACATGCATGGCTTGCCTGAGCGGCAATTTTACCTTTTCGCATCTTAAGATCGCGACGAATAACAATCATTTGTTTTGATTTATATGAAGAACTTGGCATGAAAAACCTTTCTAGAAACTGAGTGCTAAGTGTACCATTCACGGCTTTCCGATTTTTGTCGCAAGTAAATCTCGAAGGATCAAAAAGGCTCTCTAAAACCAAGAGCGGCGAGAAGAACGTTGAATGTTCAGCTTGTTACATCAATAAGTTAAATAACGGCACCTGAGTAGAAAGTTGATTCTTGTCTATGTTGCTATGGTTGACTGAGGAGGTGTCTATGAGAGAGTTGGTTATTTTTGTCATGTATATCTGGGCTTCAATATCGGATATGCGAAATCGCACTATTCCAAATAGAATCCCTATTTTGCTCGTTATTTTATGGCCTATTTGGCTTGCCGCAAATGAAAAACCCGCTGAGTTACTGATGAATGCATTATGGAGTGAGCTCTTTGTTATAGGTGTACTGATTACAGTAGGTATAGTTACAAAATTTATAGGTCATATGTCTTCTCTGGGAGGGGGAGATATTAAACTTATTCTCTCAACATGCCTTTATCTTGAAATAAAAGAGACATTTGTCTTTTTATTTTTAGCAAATATTTTAGGTGTTATGTTTTCCTTTCTGTTCTTTATTTGGCGTAAATTTTTAAAGAGAGAAGACAGAAATAAAGAAGAAATTACCAGTTCAGATAGTATATTTATGTATACATTTCCTTTTGCGCCATTTCTTGGATTTGGTGTGGCACTTGCGCTATTTTTACGCTAAAATCGGGAAGTGTTATATGAATTTAAAAATTCTTCTAATTCCCGAATATATAAAAAGTTTTTTCTGCTATCAATAGTTTACACGTTGCGTTGAGAGATTGAGTACCCCCAACACTCAATTTCATTACTGAATGGCCCCGACTGTTCAGATCTCTCGTTATGCGAGGCAACGTATGCCATGGAGGCAGGACGACTATTAACGTGGTCGCACACATGTCGCCCTGCCTCATGGCAACCTTTAAGAGCAAGAAGCTCTGCTTCTGATATACCCATTATTTCAAGTATTTAAAAGTAAATATACAGCTACTAAGCTATTTTCCTGTGGTTTTATACGTGCCAGAAACCAGCTGCATGGATCATCCAAAATCTTAAAAGCCAGATGGCATTGAACTGCCTCTCATTTCTTATGTCCAAGAAATGGGAGGCAGTCCATATGCGGGTGATTATGATTCTGCAGCGTGTTAGCGTCGGCTTTTAGTCCTGGCAGACAAAATAGCGCAGCTTTGGTAGGTTCTGCCGAAGAATCGACATGTTTTTAATCAAGATAGCTAGGCTGCTAGGTGGTCGCACTACCCGATATGCATCTCTATGCATAAACTTAACCTAATATGCTATAAAATGAATAGCGTCATATAAAATATTTAACTATAGGTAAATTTCGCACCTACGGAACACACTTAAGTCGGATATTCTGCTCAGATGTGGGCATTTTACACATCTAATGATGATAATCTGCATGATTTAGCTATTTTCAGCGTCATGTATACGTCTTTTTGACAGATTATCCGACTTAGGTGTGTTTTGAACTGCCTCCTATTTCTCGTGTCCAAGAAATGGGAGGCAGTTCATATAGAGACTCTTTGTTATCGCAGAAAAAATGCCAATACATTATTTTGCATAGAGGAATTGATTTTTGCATATCTTTTGTATAGCCAATTAATCCCAGACAGAAAAGTCACTTACGATTTATTTACGTAACAGGTATGCAATTTTCTTTAAATTTCCGCTTGTAAAACAACATAACAAATTGTATCTGAAGATATTTTAGTGTAGTATGATACGGTAACAGCACGAGACTATGCATAAAACATACGCATGTTTTTAAGGCATCGTTTGAGCAGATGGGGCTGTGAGATGGCTAAGGCAGGTGTTACCAAAAAGACCGACCCAGGTTTGGGTAGGACAGTAGCAAGGTTGTTACAAGAAAGTGGCAAGCGCCAGGTAGACCTGTGCGAATTCTCACATTGGTCACGTGCGTATGTCTCTTATATTTGCACCGAGCGCCGTAAGTGGCCTTCATTTGATAAAGCAAAGGTTATCGCTGACTTTTTCTCCTTAAGTCTTGATCAACTCTGGGTTGAGCATCTTAAAGATCTTGTTGATGCTGGCGTGGAGCTTACAGAGATGCAGAAGAAGAATTTAGCCGAGGGTGTTAATCTTCCAAATCCTACTGTTATGCATGACGGAAATGACAATAGAGAATACCTTCAACCTGTTGTTTCCTCGGGGAACGGTTCAGATTACACGCTCCCGGAAATTCTTGGCGTCGAATAAGTATTTTTGACTATTTTTATTGTTTTCAATGCCATACTTGCTGTATACGCGTATGATTCAGCGTTGTTCAGATTGCATGGGGCTATCTGAAGAGTAGGAGATGTGCAAGATGGCTGGACTACACTGTTCAGACTGCGCTTTTAGCTCGTTCAAATTTAACGAGGACGCCCAGATGTATCAGGCGTACTGCTCGCGCGGCTATTTGCTGGCTGATCCACATATCCATGAGCTTTTCGCCATGCACTTTGCTAAGTCTCCAGAGGATTTTGTTCCCGTCAAAGATCCGTTTAATCGCGAGTATCTAAGGAAGTCATATATCTGCGGAGAATTTATTAAGCGTAAGGATAATTTGGGTTAACGGTATGTCTTAAAACCCTGTTATGTAACATAGCAGGGTTTTATTATGCCTCTGACGTGTTTCTCGTCTAATCAATATCAAAGAATTAAGTAAATATCACAATAGTTGTTATGTAACGATTATAGATTTCTGCATAATTAGTTAACTTTCTGTTATATGTTCCCCTTAAAAAAGGTAGTATTGATTTGGGGGAATCTCCTTATTACAAGGGGATTTAAAACATTTATAAAGGAGCGACAGCAATGTCGAGGCGACCACAAACAGAAAGTTGCGACACTCGTCACAGACTTCTTAAATCCGCAGAGCAAGAGTTTGCTTTACAGGGATACGATAAAGCTTCACTTCGACAGATTTGTGCACATGCAGGCGTTACCACGGGCGCTCTTTATTTCTTCTTTGATAACAAAGAGGACCTCTTTAAGAATGTTTTGATTCCTGTCACTGAAGGCGCAATTCAGATTCTTGAGGATTACAAAGATCATCTGCTGGTCTCTGGCGAAAGAAATCTTGAAGACACTCCTTTGGGTGATAAAGAAACGCTCGAGAAATTCTTGGACCTTCTGTACGGCAATAGGTACGTGGCGCAGATTCTTGTGAATAATCGAGAAAACCCACATGTTGCCTATTTCTTTGAAGAGTTGACCGAGGTTATCTCTGCAACCATCAGAGCTATTCTTTATCCTAACGTTGCACAGGTTAAACCCTATGATGAGTTTATTATTACCTGGCTTGCTCAAACTGAAATGACCACCATTGTCAATATTCTTAAAAATGATGAGACTCGTGAAGAGGCTGACGGTCACATTAATTCTGCAGTGATGTTTACGCAAGGTGGCATCAAGGCTTTAGTTGCAGAGCATTAAGTGTTCATCTATGCATAAAAATTGACAATATCTACTTATTTCCGTTATCCTCTTACAAGGTATAAATCACCCGAAGGAGACCTTTATGAAGTTCAATAAGCTCGGCCTCGTAGCAGCATCCGCTTCTGCCGTTCTTGCACTTGCTGGCTGCAATCTTATTCCAAATCTTGCTGATCCAGGAACCACTACTGGCGGTGGTCAGCAGCAACAGCAGCAACAGCAGACTGCACCTGATGCAAATACCGCAACCAAGCCTTCAGATACTCGTGCTGGTGACTCTGACTCTAAGGACCTCTATAACACTCTGATGGATAAGCACAACACTTCAGAGCAGGTTACCAACGTTCAGAAGTACGTTGATGATATTAAGAAGACTGGCGATAAGACTGAGGTTCTTATCGACACCGATAAGATTACCGTTACCGTTACCGGCATTGGTGTTGACTTTGAGAACTCCAACGGCTATCTGGTTGAGGTTGTTAACAAGACCGATACCAACATCTTCATTCAGACCACCGACACCGCTATTGGCAAGGATGAGCTGAGCTTGTTTGTTAACGCAGCTCCTAACGCAACTACCAAGGGCTTTGCATTCTTTGACCCAGGTGTAAAGATGGATCCATCCGCAACTGTTCGTGGTACCATCCTTGCTCTTTATGGTTCTGACTACAGCATGGATTCCTTCAACGTTATGTTCTAAGTTTCACTTAGTTCGTTGATTGCAAAGGCTCAGCTTTTTAGCTGAGCCTTTTTTGTTAGCGAGAAACCCCGTCAAAAGCAGTTAAATGAGTCAGTGTTAAGTTATTAGAATCCGTTAGACTATAGAGTTGTTAGCTATTAGAAAAGCATATATGCACTACATATAAGGAGCTACGATGCTAGATTTAGATAAAAACACAGACAGGTCATATAACGATTTTATCTTTTTAAAACCTCTTTTTCACAATAAGATTTGGGGCGGCAGAAGGCTTGCTGAAGAGTATGGCTATGACATTCCTGAAGGTGCAGTAGGAGAGTGCTGGGCAATCAGCGCACATCCTAACGGAGACTGTGAAGTTGCCTCTGGTGCCTTTGAAGGAAACACTCTTTCCGAGCTCTGGACAACTCATCGAGAGCTCTTTGGTAATGCAGAGGGAGATCGCTTTCCACTCCTTATTAAGATTCTTGATGCAAAAGATGACCTTTCTGTTCAGGTTCACCCAGATGATGAGTATGCTGCAGAGCACGAGAATGGCTCGCTTGGTAAGTCTGAATGCTGGTACATTCTTGATGCAAAAGAGAATGGCGATATTGTTGTTGGTCAGAACGCTTCCTCAAAAGAAGAGTTTGCAGCCATGGTTGAGCAGGGAAAGTGGTCTGAACTGCTCAATTACGTTCCTATCAAGGCTGGAGATTTCTTTAGGATTGATCCTGGAACCGTTCACGCCATTAGAACGGGCACGCTTATTCTTGAAACGCAGCAGAGCTCAGATATTACATACCGTGTGTATGACTATGATCGTTTAGGAGACGATGGCAAGCCTCGTGACTTGCATCTGGCACAGAGCTTAGAGGTTATTGATTACGCTCAGAAGGCTCCAACATCTGGAGAAATTACTGCTCCAGAAATTGATGGCAAAACTGAACTTATGAGCTGCAAGTACTTCTCGGTAGAAAAATATGAGATTCATGAGGCAAAAACTATTGCTCAGCCATGGCCGTTTATGTGCATAAGTGTCATTGAGGGAGAAGGTACGGTTTGCGCTGACGGCGGCAACGGAGAAGAGCATAGGATTTGCAAGGGTTCGCATTTTATTGCACCTGCATCTTCTGGTAGCCTGCGCTTTACGGGCACTATGACATTGATTACCTCTCATCTTCCTCATACAAAGTAGGATGATACATAAGTCGAATGCAGCTTAATGTGTAACATTTGACTCGTTTCAAGTAGAATATAAAAAGTTGAGCCTTTTATACGTTTATAGGAGGAACGTATGAATAAAGAGATGATTACTCGTCGCGCTTTTGCTGGATTGGCTGCAGGCGGTGCTGCCAGCACGCTTGCTGCTTGTAATAGTGACGTGATGCAGGCAATCTTAAACCCTGATTCTATTCTTGGTGGAGCTGGTCAAGATCCTCAGAATGGCGGTCAAGGCGGTACTGGTGATGCACCTTCTCAGTCAGATTTTGTGAAGCTTGAAGAGATTCCAGACCATCCAACGCTAACCGGAGATTTTTCTAAGATTATTACTGGCGTCTGGTGTGTTGACAATGGCGTTGGAACTAAAGGTGGATCAAAGGAAGGCAAAACCTTTGACCATGGTGGCATGCTTAATCAGGGCTATAACGATGGAACCGTTCTTTACTATTCATTCAAAGAAGACGGCACTTTCTTCATGCATAATTTTAAAGGTGTGAAGAATGATGGTAAGTGGGAAGCAAAAGGAACTATTGCCATTCAATGTACGTATGATGATGGCGATAGTGTGCCAATGCTTTTTGATAAGGACGACAACAACTATCTGAAGTACAGTGATGCCAAGAGCGAAATTACATTTAATTTCAAAAAACTTTCTGACAATCCAGACGATACTTCACAGATAGCTTATATTGAAGGACAGGTAATCAATTTTGCTGCCACCATTCCTGGTACGTATTATCTCTTTGGCTTGCACTATGCAGATGGTTCTAAAGAAGATTTGACCAGTGATCAGATTGAGTCTATGAATAAGGGTTCTGGCGGAGCGTATACCTTCTCTGCTCATAAGGATGGAGCTGCTGCACTGTTCTATCCAGACGGTAGCGTTTCTCCTATTCAGATTGTTGCAGAAGAGCCTTCGGCAGATGGTCTTTCTTTCCCCATTCTTGCTCAGGGCTTTTCAGAAACTGAACAGATATCTAAGTCTGTTCTATACACTACTGCGGAAAATAAAAAGCTTCTCAGTATTGATGCTCCTGGATTTACTCTTAAGTTTGCCCTCCTTAATCACCGTGAGGATGATTGGGCTAAATATGAGTATCCACCAAAGGCAGAGTTCCCTTGGCAGCCAGATGGTAAGGGTGGCTATAAGCTAGTAACTCCTACTTCTTCTGGTTCTGGTAATGGCGGTAGCTCTTCAGGAAATGGCGGCAGCTCATCTGGAAATGGTGGCGGCGGCAAGGGCGGCTCAGGTAAGAAATAACCCAGCCTTTTCTGGTTTCTTTTAGTAACAAAAAAGCAGGCATATGATATGCCTGCTTTTTTCTTGCTAACCTTTTACGCGTGTAAAAAAGCGTGCTTTTCAGCAGAATGCTGATGTTACGCAGCGTGTGCGCCACCCTCAATCTCACCAGTGCAGTGTGGGCAGCGAGTTGCGCCTTCTTTAACCTCTTCAAGGCAGTGTGGGCAGTGTGGAGCTGCAACCTCTTCACCAGCTTCTTCTTCGTCCTTCTTAAGCTTGGAAGCCTTCATGAACTTATTGAGGGCCTTAACCATGCAGAAGACAATGAATGCAATGATCAGGAAGTTGATGATTGCACTGATAAACGCACCAAAGTCAATGCCGTTCTGGGTGCCAGGAACTGGAATAGAAAGACCAGAAACCTCGGTGCCACCGCCAGAGATCAGCTTAATAAATGGGTTGATGATGTCATTGACAAGGGAGGTAACAATAGCGGTAAATGCGCCGCCAATGATGATACCAATAGCCATGTCCATAACATTGCCCTGCTGGATAAACTCTTTAAACTCCTCGACAAACTTTTTCATTTCATCCCTTTCGTGTAGTTAATAGAGGACAGGTATTTCCACTCGCGCCTACGGCGTGCGCTTATGCGCTGGCCAGACCATAGATGCGAGAGTATTTATTAGTTAGATACTTGGTGTAGTAGTGGACGTCAAAAGGCTCACCGCATGCACCCATGATGAGCTCCTTAGAGTCCTTTGCTCGGCCCCAGGTCCAAATGCGACTGCCCAGCCACTCTTTGATAGGTGCTAGGTCTCCTGATGCACAGACGGCGTCAAAGTCCATGCCCTCAGCAATCATGGCGTGCTTGTACTGTGCGCCATAAGCGCTGCCAAGAGCATAGGTTGGGAAGTAGCCAAACTCACCCCATGACCAGTGAACATCCTGAAGAGCACCTTCGGTGTTGCTTGGAACCGTAACGCCCAGGTACTGCTTGTACTTCTCGGCCCAAAGAGCTGGGACATCCTTTGCAGTAATCTCGCCAGACAAAAGTGCCTGCTCCATTTCGTAACGGATGAGGATGTGCAGAGGATAGGTGAGCTCATCTGCCTCAGTACGGATGAGACTTGGCTGTACTTTATTAGCTGCCGAGAAGAGCTGGAAGGCAGTGACTCGATTAAGCTGGCCAGGGAAATGCTTGCGCATAAGCTGTATCAGAGGCTCGGCAAATGCCTCAGAAAGGCCAACGTAGTTCTCAAAGAACCTAGATTGGGACTCGTGCATACCCATAGAAGTTCCGGTGCTCAGAGAGGTAAAGCGGTACTCCCAGTTAATGCCCTGCTCGTAGAGGGCGTGACCGTTCTCATGCAGCATGGAATAAACATTGGAGAGAACGTTATTCTCGTAAGCATGGCTGGCAACCATAACAAAGCCGATACCAGGGCCACCGGTGTAAGGGTGCTCAGTTTTGCCAAGCCAATAAGCGTCCTCGTCAAGACCCTGGAGCTTTACCAGGTCTTTTGCAAGGTCCCACTGACGGTTGACATCAAACTTACCCTCAAGAGGCTTAGTGCTTGGCTGACGCTTAGAAGCCATACAATCAGCAACCAGAGGAACTACCACTTCTTTAACGTTATTGAAGAAGGTGTTGTAGAACTCTCTGTTGGTGCCGTGCTCAAAATCGCTAAGCAACAGGTCATAGGGATCTTTGGAAGCGTCTCGGGCCTGGCACATCTCTTTGCGGAGCTCAATCAGGCCGTCCAGTTTTGGTGCAAAGAGTGACCAGTCATCGCTGCTCTTTGCCTGCTCCCAGACCTCGTTAGCCTCTGTGGTAAGGCGGACAAAGTTACTCTGAAGCTCAACGGGGACATCTACCAGCTGGCTTCTATCACGGCGAAGAATTTTAACCTGTGCGCGATGAGTCTCATCAAGCAGAGCGCGGTTCTCGTGAAGTCTATCAAGCAGTGCGCCAACAGCAGGATCACAGAGGGTTTCCTGGACCTGTTCACCAAGGATTGCCAGGGCTTCTCCGCGCTCTTCAGCAGCCTTTTTTGGATCGATACATGGTCCAAAAGAGCCAATCTCATTAGCTGCGTAGTTGAGAGCAAAGAGCTTCTTCTCAAGTTCATCAAGTTTAGCGATATCATCGCGGGGATTTGAAAGCGCTGCGTTCAATTCAACAGTGTTATGTGCGCTGTCCATAAAAATCCTCTCTACAAAAATAGGTGTGACCAGTTATTTTACCGGTCAACAGAAACCGTTTAGCAATTGCGTCATATTTTACCCTGTTATTTATTGATATTTGAGCGATACTAAAAAGACTACGTCCTAAAACAATAAGCACATCTTTTCGGCACAATTTTGTCCAAAGATGGCTTGTAAGGAGTAAGAGTTCTATGGATGACAGCAGAATCTCGTTTGACGTATGGAGTGATCTGTACGCAGATCGCGTTCAAACCATGCGAAAAAGCGAAGTGCGAGATTTGTTTGCGGCCCTGTCTCGTCCAGGTGTTATTGCGCTGTCTGGTGGTCTGCCAGACATTTCTTCGCTGCCGCTTGATCAGGTTGCAGAGTGCGCTCGACGCTGCGTTGCTGTTGAGGGACTTAGGTCTCTTCAATACGGCAATTCTGATGGCCGCATTGAGTGCAGAAGGACCATCTGCAAGATTTTAGCTGCTCAGGGCGTCGAGGCTGATCCTGACGAGATGATTTTGACTTCTGGTTCTCAACAGGCGCTTGATTTCTTGGGTCGCGTTTTCTTAAATCCAGGAGACGACGTCATCTGTGAGGGTCCAAGCTATCTTGGTGCTTTCCAGGCGTTTTCTGCATACGAGCCTACTGTTCACACCATTGATATGGACGAAGAAGGCATTAGGACAGATCTTCTCGAGACAAAGCTTAAAGAGCTTGCAGACCAAGGCAGAAAGCCTAAGTTCATCTACGTTATTCCTAACTTTAACAATCCTGCCGGCATCACCATGTCTATGCCAAGGCGTCTGCGCCTTCTTGAGCTGGCGCACCAGTACAACATCCCTGTTGTTGAGGATGATCCGTATGGTCTTATCCGCTTTGAGGGAGAAGATCTAACACGCCTTAAGACGCTTGATCCAAGTGTCATTTATCTAGGAACCACGTCAAAGATTTTTGCTCCTGGACTGCGTCTTGCATGGATGGTTGCACCTCGTCACTTCCTTGAGCGTATCAACCTTGCTAAATCTGGTTCTGACCTTTGTACCAGCCCCTTTAACATGATTCTTGCCGAGCACTACTTCAATGAGGTTGATTGGCAGGCAGCGCTTGAGGTGTCTAAGTCTCGCTATAAAGAGAGAAAAGACGCCATGCTCGCAGCGCTTGCAGAGTTCTTCCCCAAAGACGTTACCTGGACTAAGCCAGAGGGTGGTTTGTTCCTGTGGGTAACCTTCCCGCCATACCTCAATACTGAGCAGTTGCTTCCTCGTGCAATTGAAGAGGGAGTTGCCTTTGTACCAGGTGTTTATTGCTATCCTGACCAGCGTATTAGTTCAAGTATGCGTCTGTGCTACTCATTTGAGACGCCAGAGCGCATCCACGAGGCAATCCGCAGGCTGTCTTTGTGCGTCCAAGATCGCATGGCGCTGTATCGCGCATTCCTAGAGGCGGGCGCTCTACCTGAGTCTTCTCATTCTGAATCTCAATCCTCTGCAAGGGAGTGTTAAGTATGGCTACAAAAGTTGCTGTCATTATGGGTGGAGCCTCATTTGAGAGGAACTTCTCGCTCAAAAGTGGAGCTCTTGTCTCTGAGGCTTTGGAGAAGCGTGGTTATGAGGTATTACCACTTGATGCTGATGCGCACCTGGTAGACACCCTTCGTGCCAAGAAGCCCGATGTTGCGTTTGTGTGCCTTCACGGCGCGGGCGGAGAAGATGGTGCAGTACCTGCGCTTTTGGAGTTCCTCAAGATTCCGTATGTAGGTTCAAGACCAGCTTCTTGTAGGGCTGCCTGGAATAAGGCTGACATGCCGTTTATTGTGCGTCAGGCATGGTCAAAGGATGAGTCCGAGGTCATCTGGCCTCCTCAGATTGTACTGACCGCAAGCGCATTCAAAGACCTTGGCGCTGCAGCTGCTCTGGACTTGGTTCCTGAGCGCTTGGGCGGTGGCGTTGGCTTCCCTCTTGTGGTCAAGCCTGTTCACGGCGGCTCTGCTATGGGCCTTTCTAAGGTTGACAGCGCTGACCAGCTTGGACCAGCACTTCTCGGCGCACTTGGTTTTGACGACTCCGTCATTATCCAGCAGTGGGTTGATGGCGTTGAAGTAAGTGTTACCGTGCTTTCTGACGCAGATGGCGAAAAAACCCTGCCACCAGTAGAGATTTCAGTGACCAAGGGTATTTACGACACGGATGCTCGTCTTGATCCAGAGCGTATTCAGCACTTCTGTCCAGTTCGTCCTGAGTCTTTGGCGGCACTTGGTGCAGATCCAGCTGCTGCTCGTGAGGCTCTTGAGCGCGCGGCTCTTGAGGTATACACCGCTTATGGCTGCAGAGATCTTGCTCGTATTGATTTTATTTGGGATGGACATCACGTTATGGTCATGGGTCTGAAGACATTCCCAGGACTCACTGAGACCTCCCTTGTTCCAATGGCTATTGAGGCTGCAGGATGCGCTGTTGAAGACGTTCTTGCGCAACTTGTTGAGGGCGCGCTTAAGCGCGGCAACTAGGGGGTTTTATGGAATACGTATTGGGCATTGATGTTGGTGGTACCACCATCAAACTGGGACTTTTTTCTGCAGAGGGAGAGCTGCTTTCTGAGCAGAAGGTCAAGACGCCCGCACTTGATAACGAGGGCGGTTATCAGACGGTAACCGATGCTATTAAGCTGATTGTTCATGGCCAAAAAGCAAGTCGTAACGATGTTATTGCATGTGGTTTGGATATTCCAGGTCCTGTTGCAGATGACGGAACCGTTGGTCTTCTCGCCAATGTAGACATTGATCCTGAGGGATTGGTGCAGGCAATTACTATGTGCCTGCCAAACGCAACCATTGCGTTCGTCAACGATGCTAACGCCGCTGCTCTGGGCGAAGCGTGGGCTGGCGTTGCCGTGGGTGTGCCGTCGTTTGTGCTGATAGCGCTGGGCACCGGCGTTGGTGCAGGTGTTGTTGTAGACGGCAAGCTTGCTGCGGGTGCTTTTGGCGCGGGCGGTGAGATTGGTCACATCATTGTTGAGCCAGAAGAGACGTTGACCTGCGGTTGTGGTCGCCACGGTTGCCTGGAGCAGTATGCTTCTGCTAAGGGTGTTGTCCGCCTGTACCTGGAGGAATGCGTTTCTCGAGGTGTTGTTCCTGTGACTATTGAGCACGAGACTGATACGGTGTCCGTGTTTAGGGCTCATGCTCAAGGCGATGAGTGCGCAACCCTTGCTATCCATAAGATGTGCCACTACCTGGGTCTTGCTATGGCGCAGGTTTCGTGCGTAGTTGATCCTGCCATGTTCTTGATTGGAGGCGGTGTTGCGGGTTCGTTTGCAACGTTTGCTACCGAGCTTCGCGAGTGTTTTGAGCAGTACGCTCTACCGGTAAGCAAGGGCGCTCGTATTGAGGCTGCGAGCTTGGGCAATCAGGCTGCAATGTATGGTTGCGCATACGAGGCGCTGCGCCTGAGGCAAGAGCGTTTTGGCCAGGAGAGCGCTGAGTAGAAGCAAGTTTTTGGCGCATGATCTTCTCGTCTGGAAAAGGGTACGTACGTGAGGGCTCTTGGCGAGAAAAACATCAAAGTTTTTGTCATAAACGCTGTACTAAATGAAAGTACGTTCAATAACATAATTTTCTGATTACAATTTATGTAAAAACGTAGTTGTCAAAGCTGCTCAGTGCTAACATTGAGCAGCTTTTTTGGTTGTGTTTGGAATAGTTCCGAGCACTAGGATGAAAGGGGAGTGCTGTGGCTGACGAGTCAAAGTATGACATCGTTGCTGCTACTGGTTGCCCAACCGGTATTGCGCACACCTTTATGGCTAAGGAGGCCCTTGAGAAGGCCGCCGCAGCTAAAGGTCTTACCATTAAGGTTGAGACGCACGGCCAGGTCGGTGTAGAGAACGAGCTCACCGCAGCTGAAATTAGGAACGCCAAGGCAGTAGTTGTTGCTGCCGATAAGGACGTTCAGGCTGAGCGTTTTGCCGGAAAACCAATGGTAAATGTTGGTGTTACTGCAGCTATTAAGGATGCAGAGGGTCTTATCGACCGCGCTCTTGTTGCTCAGCCTGAGGGCGAGCTTGCAGAGGCAGACGACGCTCCAGTCTCAAGCACTATTGAGAAGGAGTCTGTAGGCCACATCATCTACAAGCACCTCATGAACGGCGTTAGCCACATGCTGGTCTTTGTTGTTGCTGGTGGTGTTCTGACGGCTGTTTCATTCCTCTGGGGTATTACTTCCTTCAGCTCCACTGCACCTGACTACAACAGCTTTGCTGCCATGCTCAAGATCATCGGCGGCATTGCAATGGGCCTTATGGTTCCAGTTCTCTCTGCTTACATTGCAGAGTCTATTGGCAAGCGTCCTGCTCTTGTTCCTGGCTTTGTTGCAGGTATGATTGCTATCCAGGGTCTTCCAATCAACCCTAACACTGGCATGATTGATGCTGGTGGCGCTGGCGTTGGTTTTGGCTTCTTGGGTGGTATTGTTGGCGGCTTCCTTGCCGGTTATGTCATCGTTGGTCTTGAGAAGCTCCTTGCAGGTCTTCCAAAGAACCTTGATGGCCTGAAGGCAATCTTCCTGTACCCACTGCTTTCCACCACCATTGTTGGCCTGGTTATGCTGGGTATTTCTGGTCCTATGGCAGCAATCAACACCGGCATGATGAACTTCCTGCGCGGCCTTTCTGCTTCTGGTCCAATTGTCCTTGGTCTTGCAATTGGTTGCATGTGCGCATTTGACATGGGCGGCCCAGTCAACAAGGCAGCTTACGTCACCGGTACTGCTCTTCTGACCGAGGCTCTTGCTGCCGGTGTTGGTACCCCAACTTATGAGTTTGGTACCAACTTTATGGCTGCAGTTTCTGCTGCTTGTATTGTTCCTCCACTGATCACCACCTTTGCTGTCGTTGTTGGTAAGAAGTACTTCACCAAGTCCGACTTCAACGCTGGTCTGGTCAACTTCATTCTTGGCTGCACCCACATTACCGAGGGCGCTATTCCATTCATGACCAAGAACATTTGGCCTGTCATGCCTATCATGATGATCGGTTCTTCCATCGGCTCCATCCTGACGCTGCTCTTTGGTGTCCACGACCCAGCACCTCACGGTGGTTTCCTGGTTCTTCCCGTTGTCGATGGCGGCCTCAAGTGGGTTCTTGCCATTCTCATCGGCGCTGTTGTTGGTGGTATTCTCTTTGTTGCTTTCAAGGCATACGAGTACCGCAAGAACGGCAACCAGATTGTCGAGGGCTAAGCGTTACGCTTAGCACACTCGGCGTCGTTTGAGTTTTGCCCAGAATTTACGTACAGTTTGGGTGCAGACTCAGATAATCGAAGTAAAATATGGACTCGGCGATTTCGTCGGGTCCATATTTGTTTCAGAGGGAGCTTTGATGATTTACACACTTACCACTAATCCTGCAATCGACATGAACGTCAATTCGGGAGTTCCTTCTTATACGCACGTCAACCGCACAACCGACGCTGTTTACACACCAAACGGCAAGGGTCTGAACGTTTCATTTACGCTTGCTCACTACGGCGTTGAGTCCACTATCCTGGGATTTTTTGGCGGCTTCTCGGGCAACTATATTGTTGAAGAGGCATCTAAGATTTGTCCGGTCAAGCCTGTGTGGATTGATGGCATCACCCGCGTAAACATTTTTGTGACCACACCAGAAGGCGAGCTCAAGTTCCCTAATGCAGGCGCTCCTGTTATTCGCTCCAAGCAAGACGAGATGCTTGAGCTGCTGCGTACTGCCCCCGACCTGGATGTGCTGGTGGTCTCTGGCTCGCTTTCTCCTGAGATGGATCCAACCTTCTACGATGAACTCTTTGATCTTTGTCATGAGCGCGGCGCTGAGCTGGTCCTGGACATATCACATAAACACCTTGCAGAACTTGTCGAGAAAAAACCGCTGCTCATCAAGCCAAACGACGAAGAAGTGGCAGAGATCTTTGGTGTCGACGTCCATAACGAGGCCGACGTTCTTCTCGCCCTTCACAAGATTCACGAACGCGGAGCAAAGAACATCTTGCTCACGCTTGGCGGCGAAGGCGCGTACTTCTTCAACGGTGAGCACGTCTGGCACGCAAATGCTGCGCAGGTAGAGGTGCTTTCGACGGCATGCGCGGGCGATTCGACGCTGGCAAGCTTCATGTCAATTTGGCTTGAGGATCCGTCGGCTGTCGAGAAGGCTCTGATGCGCGCGATGGCTACCGGCGGAAACGTTGCGATGAGCGCTGGCTTGGGCGACTTTGCGCTGGTCGAGAAGATTGCGGAGTCCATCCACGTTGAGCTGGTGGAGTAGGAGCGGACGTGTTGCGCGTGGAGGTGTGCGATGGTGCGCGGACTTGCGTGGAGGTGCGCAGGCTTGCGAGCCCACGGGTTTCTCGGCGTCAGGCGTGCGCAAGTCTCCATATCTGCAAAATAAGTCTTTTCTCGCTTCTTGATTTCGTGTAACGTATAAGGGCTAATGTGATAATTAGGTTTTCGAAACTCTAAAGAAGGAGAGTGCAATGTCCGGACACTCTAAGTGGGCCACAACCAAGCACAAGAAAGCAGCTATCGACGCTAAGCGTTCCTCGCTGTTCTCTAAGCTTTCCCGCAACATTACTGTTGCTGCAAAGATGGGTGGCGACCCAAATCCGGACAACAACGCTAGCTTGTCTGCCGCTGTTGCCCGTGCTCGCATGGTTTCCATGCCTAACGCAAAGATTCAGGCCGCTATCGATAAGGCATTTGGCGCTGGCGCTGATGCTGCCATTTACGAGGAGATCGTTTACGAGGGATACGGTCCTGCAGGTGTCGCAGTTTACGTTGACTGCCTGACTGACAACAAGAACCGTACCGCAGCAGACGTTCGTTCCGCATTTACCCACTCCGGCGGCAATCTTGGTACCGCTGGTTCCGTTGCGTTCCAGTTTGAGCGCAAGGGCTCCATCGCAGTTGACAAGGTTATTGTCTCCGAGGAGAAGAAGGTTGCTGACCGCGAGAACGCTGTCGACGAGGACGAGTTCATGATGGCAGTTGCCGAGGCTGGCGGAAACGATTACGAGGACGCTGGCGATCAGTGGATTGTTTGGACTGCATACGACAAGATGCAGGATGTCCAGAAGGGCCTCGAGGCTCAGGGCATTGAGGTTAAGGGTTCCGAGCTTACTATGGTTCCAACCACCCCAACTGACGTCTCCGTTTCTGATGCAAAGAAGGTCCAGCGTCTTATCGATAAGCTCGACGAGCTCGATGACGTTCAGAACGTCTACAGCACCATGAACATCACCGACGAGATTGCTGCTGCTCTCGAGGAGGAGTAAGCTCTCTGGTCTGTGCCGCGCGACGTGCGCCGCGCCGCGCAACGAGCGCGAAGAGCGCGACGCCCGGCGCGCGACAGGCGCGACAAAACTGCACTTCAAAGCCCCGCTTGCTAGCGGGGCTTTTTGTTTGGGTGACGATAAAGCTGTCAGAAC
>NZ_CAUUSI010000014.1:0-27469 GCF_963547875.1 Lancefieldella parvula | reverse complement strand
TCTCGGGCTTCTTTAGTATTTCTGCTTGAATAATACAGGGCTTCCCCGTATAGTTGTTAGCGCGCTTTTGCACGCCAGCATAGCTCAGTTGGTAGAGCACCGCTCTCGTAAAGCGGGGGTCATCAGTTCGATCCTGGTTGCTGGCACCATCAACTACTAAATAGCCGCCTTGTGCGGCTATTTTTATGCCGCTAGTGGCCGCTTATCGCTTCTGCTAAACAGCTTTCATGATTCGAGAGTAAACTAGCGTTACACGATAGTTTGCGAAAAAATAGATTAATCTGTTGACGAGTGGAGGATAAATGACATGTATTAGACCACCTTACTTTTTAACCAATCGCGATTGGTATACAACCCCAGAAGATGAAGGTATCGACGATTTCTTTTTTGATGATGGTCGCGGATATCACATTAAAGATGAGGCTCCAGAAGAAGCAAAACAGAGTTATATAGATTTCTATGCAGAAGATCCGGACTTTCCAGGGATTCATTTCCATTAGAGAGCCACAATCAAATCCATGTGAAACAACTGCAACGTGATGGGTATAGACAAAGTAGTAGTAATTACTAACAAAAGGAGTTTTTATGGCTACTCAGAATCTTGAGCTTTTCTATAAGCCAACCTGCCCATACTGCCACAAGGTCATGTCCTTTATGGAGCAGAACAACATCGAGCTTCCTATGCACGATATCGTTGCTGATGACGCAGCTCGCGAGCGCCTTATTGAGGTTGGCGGTAAGCGTCAGGTCCCATGTTTGTTCATTGACGGCAAGGCAATGTATGAGTCCGGCGACATCATCAATTACCTTTCTGAGGTCTTCCATGTTTCTGGTTCAAACGATGACTCAGACGATGGTTCCGCTGCAGCTGCTTGCACCATCGGCGGTGCTTGCTCCTTCTAAGATTGTTGCCGAGAAACCCGTCAAGCAGTAGGTTTTCTCGCCTTGTTTACACAAATCCCTCTGTTCCAGGATATGGAGCAGAGGGATTTTGCGTTAGAAAACGGGGTAGTTTATAACTCTTCAGCCCTATTTGCGTCAGTTAACTCTTTAGGCGTGCTACAGCGTATTCGCTAATGAGCAGCAAGAAGAGGATGAGGATAGAGGAAAAGCTACCAATAACTGCGCCGTTAAGACCAGTAAAGCTGACCATCATCCAGATAATAGGGATGGATACAACAAATGAAATCAGGTAGGCACGCGTAACTGCCTTTTGAGCTCGCATGATGGTGATGAGCTGGTACAAAAAGTCGATTGCAGCACAAAGGCCACCGGTGGCTACCATAATGCGTGCAAGTCCGCGATACTGCTCAAAATCAACGCCGTACAAGAAGCTGTTAAGAGGAATGCCAATAAACTCAACAAATGCTGCAGTACCTGCGGTGACTACCGCGATGGCTCCAAACAGGGCAAGTACCATTACGCCAAAGCGCTTCTTATTAGCCGGATTGTGGATAGAGGTTTCTAGCAGACTGGCAAGCTTAAAGAGCTGCGGCCTGTAGATGAGCGTGGAGATCATCAAAATAGTGTGAGCGGGGAAATAGAGCGCATTGAAGTACAACTGGTTGCTGTAAGAGAGTGTACCTTCCATGGCAAACTTTGGCAGCGAATCGATAAGGTTGTAGAGGAAAAGCGCCAAAAAGAGAGGCCAGCATTGCACAAAGATATCTTTGATGTTTGCAAGCTTGAAGTGCACGCTTTTATCGGTCTCAAGAATGGCTAGGGGAGCAGAAACAAATACCAAGGTGACAAGAGCGCAAATACCCATGCTCCAACTTGCCCATACAAGATTTCTGGTAACAAATAACACAAGCGTGAAGAGAATAAAACTTGTGCTACACCTCAGCGCTTGACTGAGTCCTGCTAGATAGAGCTTGTCCTTTTGCTGCAAGCGGCCTTCGTAGACATCGGCCATACCGTCAACTGCCCTAAAGAGCAACGCTCCCGTGCAGATAGAGAACATGGGCTCGGCATAGCCTTTGAAGAAACACCAAATAAGGCCAGCTGTCACCATGACAACAACGGTAGCTGCGCGTTGAATCTGGTAATCAGAAAAACTACGTTGTTCAGCTATGTCGGAAACTTGATACGTGCGAACACCGTATTGGGCAATAAAAAACAAAAGCGTTGCCACAACAAATGCCATGGAGAAAAGTCCTGCTTGTTCAATGCCAACAAGCTGAGAACAAACAACAGTTAAAAGCGGGAAAAGTGCACCCCAGGCACTTTGTCCAAGTGCATTGAAGAGATAATCCTGGGACGTTTGATGTGCCAAGTATTGCTCGTCTTGATTAGCAATATCGCCAGAGACCACGGCAGAGAGAAGCCTGGTCCACCATGTAACCACAATGCCAGGTTGACCCCCGTTTGTGCGCGAGTCATCAAGTTCATAGCGAGGTGTGCGAAGACGCTCTACCTGCTTATGTACGGAAGAATTGTTGTACGCAGTACGACTTTTCTTGAATGGATTGAGCATGTAAAACCTAAAATCTTCTTTAGCGTGGCCAGAAACTTTGATATATCAATTTTTATTTGCTATATCGATTGTAGTCCACGATGTACATTAGGTAACAGATTGACAAACAATCGTACGAAGATTGTTACAAAAGAGTATGGTAGATACTATGTATTCAGAGTCATGTGGGAAAGGATGAGCATGGCAGGCAACCTTCAAGATTCAAATCTAGAGTCCAGCAATGCTTCTTTTGACGAGAAACCCATCGATGGTGCAACAACTTCTGAAGTAGCTCAGTCGCTTCTTGAACGACGCGGGAATGAGATTGCTGCTGCTCGTACCCTTATTCAAGCGCTTAAAGCGCCAGCTCCTCTGCGCGATAACCTTACCTTCTTTTTGCGTTTGGTAAGAAAAGTGCTTGCTGAGTACAATCCAGATCTTCTTACTAGTTTTGACACGTTGTTGGTTGAGGCAATTAAAGCTGGACCAGATGATTTGTCTACAACTCGTGCACCTTTGCTGCTTGAGGCAATCAATGCGGTACTCAAAGTAGATTCAGAGAAGGAATCGCTTAATGCTTTTCTGCGTTTTGCTTCTACCATTGACAACCTAAGCATGGAAGACTCCGTGCTTCTCATGCGCGCATTTGTAACTTTCTTCCACTTAGCAAATCTTTGTGAAGAGAATTATCGCGTTACCAGCCTACGCTCTCGTGAGGCTTCTGTTGATCCATCTTCTGCAGAAGACCCTATCAATGAGATAACCGTTGCATATAGACAGCTTATTGACGAGTGCGGTGAAGAAGAGGCAAAAGCACGTCTTAATCGTCTTGAGTTCCACCCCGTCTTTACCGCGCACCCAACTGAGGCTCGTCGTAAAAACGTTGAGCGCCGAATCCGCACCATCTCAGAGCTTCTTGATGAGCGTCAGAGGCTTGGTGGTCCTGCTCGTGTGGAAAACGAGCGTCGCATGCTGCAAGAGATTGACGGCCTATTCCGTACGTCTCCTATCGGTCATAAAAAGCCAACTCCTTTGGAGGAGGCAGATACTGTCCTCAACATTTTTGATACCACCCTTTTTGAGATGGTTCCTTCGGTATATCGCCGCTTTGATAACTGGGTGCTGGGAGAAAACGCTGGTTGCGTGTCGCCTGTCTGCCCACCATTTTTCCGTCCAGGTAGCTGGATTGGCTCCGACCGCGACGGTAACCCTAATGTTACCGCTCTGGTTTCTCGCCAAGTTGCCGAGAAGTACCGTGTACACGTACTGCAGGCACTGGCTCAGGCTACCAAGGAAGTCAGTCGAGGTCTGACGCTTGATGGTATTTCTACTCCAGCTTCGCCTGCGCTTGCTAATCTTTGGGCACAGCAGGTAGAAATGAGCCAGGCCCTGACCTCTGGGGCTATTGATAAGGCTGGGTCTGAGTTGCACCGTGCGGCAATGCGCGTCATTTCTGGCCGACTCAGCGCCACCATTGAGCGCAATGCTGACCTGATGTATCAAAACGCTGAAGAGTTTATTGCTGATCTGCGCGTTATTCAGGATTCACTGGCTCAAGCAGGGGCTTTCCGTATTGCCTACGGTCCTGTTCAGAAGCTTATCTGGCAGGCTCAAACTTTTGGCTTCCACTTGGTGGAGATGGAGTTCCGTCAGCACTCTTTGGTGCACAAGCGTGCGCTTGCAGATATTGAGACACACCCATCAACTGCCGAGAAACCCGCCAAACTTGATGCTATGACGCAGGAGGTGCTAGATACCTTCCGCTCCATTGGATCAATTCAAAAGAAGAACGGCATTAATGCTGCTCGTCGCTATATTATTTCGTTTACGCAGTCTGCTCAGGATGTTGAGAATGTCTATAAGCTTGCACGTCTTGCGTTTGCAAATGAAGAAGACGTTCCTGTACTAGACGTTATTCCACTCTTTGAGCAAATTGAAGACCTTGAGAATGCTGTTGCCACACTTGACCAGGTAATTCAGCTTCCTGAGGTGCAGGCGCGTCTTGCTCAGACAGACCGCAAGCTTGAGGTCATGCTGGGCTATTCCGATTCCTCGAAGGATGAGGGACCAACTACGGCAACACTGGTACTTCATAAGACTCAGGCTGCTTTGGCAGAGTGGGCAGAGAAGAACTCCATTGACCTCATCTTGATGCACGGACGTGGCGGTGCAGTTGGTCGTGGCGGTGGTCCTGCAAACCGTGCTGTTCTTTCTCAGCCCAAAGGCTCAGTCAACGGTCGCTTTAAACTTACTGAGCAGGGAGAAGTTATTTTTGCTCGCTATGGTGACCCAACGCTTGCTCGCCGTCACGTAGAGTCCGTTGCTGGAGCAACACTGCTTCAGATGGCACCTTCTATTGAACAGAAGAATACCCAGACAGACGTGAAGTTTGCTTCGCTCGCTTCTGAGCTTGATAACGCGTCCAAGCAGCGTTTCTTGGAGCTCATTCACTCCGATGGCTTTGCTGAGTGGTTCTCGGTTGTTACCCCTCTGACAGAGATTGGTCTTCTCCCCATTGGTTCAAGACCTGCAAAACGTGGCCTGGGCGCCAAGTCTCTTGATGACTTGCGTGCTATTCCATGGATTTTCTCCTGGTCACAGGCTCGTATCAACCTGGCTGCTTGGTATGGACTGGGCAGTGCCTGCGAGGCAGTAGGGGATATCGAACGCCTCCGTGAGGCATATAGAGAGTGGCCGCTGTTCACTACGTTTATCGACAACATTGAGATGTCAATCTCCAAAATTGATGCTCGTATTGCAAGACTTTATCTGGCTCTGGGTGATCGCCCTGAACTTTCGGAGATGGTTCTCTCCGAGATGTCGTTGACGCGCAAGTGGGTCCTTGCTATCACCGGTAACAAGTGGCCGTTGGAGAACCGTCGCGTGCTTGGTCCTGTTATCCGCCTGCGTCTTCCATTTGTTAATATTCTCTCGGTTACGCAGGTGCATGCCCTGTCTGAGCTTCGTATAAGGGATGACATGCTTACTCCAGAGGCACGTGCAAACATTACGTATTTGATTTTGTGCACCGTGTCTGGTGTTGCCGCAGGTCTGCAGAATACGGGCTGATGTCGCACCGCTTGTCGTAAGCTTGAGCAAACAATCGTTTATGTTTACGTAAAACTAGGATTACCTGAAATAAAGTTGCAATATTTACAAGGCGAGAAACCACTGGTAGACAGAGTTTCTCGCCTTATTTTTTACTTTAATTATTAAATGAAAGTTGAATTACCTTAACTTTTAGTTGATACTAATGAAGTAAAAGTTCGAAAGAGCAAACTTAGTTTGCCTACGTTATTTTGGGGGATGCATGGATACAGAAAAGACCTCACAGGGTCCCGCAAATTCTGGTCCAGTTCTTCCTCTTGCCATGCTTGGTGAGGGAGAGACTGCGCTGATCGTAGCGGTTAAGGGTGCTTCTGACCTTCGTCAGCACCTTTCTACACTTGGATTTGTTGAAGGTGCAGAGGTAAAAGTTATTTCACGCGTTAACGGAGACGTTATTGTCAGCGTTAAGGGCGCACGACTTGGACTGAACCGTCAGATGTCTTCGCACATCATGGTTTCTCCGCTCTAAACACTTTGTTGTATTGCGCTGCTGGTAAAACCCGCAGCTTTTAATACGTGTTTCGATGAAAGGAAGGTTATGGCAACTCTGAAAGAAGTTAAGGTGGGGGAGAGTTGCACGGTTGCTGCGCTAAAGGGTGTAGGCGCCGTGAAACGTCGCATTATGGACATGGGCCTTACTAAGGGCACTGAGGTTTACGTCAAAAAGGTAGCACCACTGGGAGACCCAATTGAGCTCACAGTTCGTGGCTACGAGCTTTCTATCCGTAAGGATGAGGCTGCAAGCATTGAAGTAGTAGACGTTCACAAGGTAGAGGAAGCCTAATGGCACAAAAGACTATTATTGGTCTTGCAGGTAACCCAAACTGCGGTAAGACCACCCTATTCAATGAGCTTACGGGCTCAAACGGTTACGTCGGCAACTGGCCTGGCGTTACCGTCGAGAAGAAGCAGGCAAACTGGCGTGCCGATAAGGACGTCACCTTTGTCGACCTTCCTGGTATTTACTCTCTGTCTCCTTATTCACCTGAGGAGCAGGTATCTCGTGACTACCTCATTAATGAGCGCCCAGACGCCATTATTGACCTTCTCGATGTTACCAACCTGGAGCGTAACCTCTATCTGACTACTCAGATTCTTGAGGCTGGTCGTCCAGTTGTCCTTGGTCTTAACATGGTTGACCTGCTCAAGGAGTCCGGTGACGTCATTGATACCAAGGAGCTTTCCAAGCAGCTTGGTGTTGAGGTTATTGAGGTTTCTGCACTTCGCAAAAAGAACATTGACACTCTGGTAAAGACGGCAATTAAGGCCGGCCAGGAGGGAACTCCTGCTGAGGGTGTTAAGTGCTTTACCCCAGAGGTTGAAGAGGCTCTTGGCAAGATTGCTACTGCAATCGAGGGCCTTGCTCCTGCAACTCTTTCTCGTTGGTACTCCATTAAGGTCTTCGAGCGCGATGCAAATGCAATTGCTCCTCTTAACCTTTCTGCCGAGAAGACCGCTGAGCTTGAGAAGATCATTGCTGCAGTTGAGCAGTCTCGTGACGACGACGCTGAGTCCATCATTACTTCTGACCGTTATGAGTGGATCGCTGGCGTCATGGCGGCTTGCGTCAAGAAGGCTCCAAAGCAGCTGACCACTTCCGAGAAGATTGACCGCGTTGTTACTAACCGTATCCTCGGTCTTCCAATCTTCGTTATCATCATGGCTCTTGTGTACTTCATCTCCATCTCTACTGTTGGTACGGGAGCTACTGACTGGGTCAACGACAACCTGTTTGACAAGGGTTTCCACTTCATGGGTATCGGCGACGCCGAGTACAATGAGGCAAAAGATGAGTTTGACTCTCATCACTATGGTGACCAGATCAACGCTTATCTCAACGCAGCTGACGAGGCTGGTATTGATACCACTGAGGTTCGTGCTGCAATCGAAGCTAAACAGTGGGATTCTGACGCTATCACCAGCTTCGAGGCAGAGACTGCCAAGAAGAACGTTGTTGCTCTGAGCGCACCAGTTCATGACGAGGATGGCAACTTCGTTGATACTGACGACAATCCTCTTAAGCTTGACGCTGACGGCAAACCAATTCTTGCTGAGGGTCAGGAACTCCAGACTCTTGGTGGCGTAACTGCCGCTGGTTTTAAGACTGCTGTTGAAGGCGCTGCTACTGAGCCAGATGCTTCCCAGTATGGCATGTATGTCCCAGGTATTCCTGATCTTGCTCGCGGTGCTCTTGCAAGTGCTGGCGCAAGCCCCCTTGTCACTAGCCTTGTAGTTGACGGTATTATTGGCGGCGTTGGCTCTGTCCTTGGCTTTATCCCACAGATGCTTGTTCTGTTTATCATGCTGTGCTTCCTTGAGGACTGCGGTTACATGAGCCGTGTTGCCTTTGTTATGGACCGCGTGTTCCGTCGCTTTGGCCTGTCCGGCAAGTCCTTCATTCCACTTCTGATTTCTTCTGGCTGTGGTGTTCCTGGCGTTCTTTCTACTCGTACCATTGAGAACGAGAAGGACCGCCGTATGACTGCAATGCTCACCACCATGATTCCTTGCTCTGCAAAGCAGCCAATCATTGCTTTGGTTATGGGTGTTCTTATTGGTGGCTCTTCTGCTTGGTGGGTTGCTCCTGCTTTCTACTTCCTTGGCGTTGCAATGATTGTTATTTCTGCAGTCATGCTGAAGAAGACTAAGGCATTTGAGGGCGAGCCTGCACCATTTGTTATGGAGCTTCCTGATTACCACATGCCTTCTATCAAGTCTTGGGCAATGCATGTTTGGGAGCGTATCTCTGCATACATCCTTAAGGCTGGTACCATCATCTTCGCAGCGGCTATTGGTATCTGGGTTCTTTCCAACTTTGGTTGGGCAACCTGGGATGGCGCAAACGGCGTCTTTGGTTACCTTCCAGGCATTGAGGGCGCTCCTGAGAATGTCATGGACTTCTCCCTGCTTGCAGCTGTTGGTGGTTTCATCGGCGTTATCTTTGCCCCTCTTGGATTTGCAAACTGGCAGGCAACTGCAGCTTCCATCTCTGCTCTGATCGCAAAAGAGAACCTTGTTTCTACCTTTGGTGTTCTCTACGGTCTTGGTGATGCAAGCGAGAAGTCCGTTACTATGTGGTCTGGCTTCGCTGGTATGTTCACCGATGCTGGTGGCATTCTTCACGTTGGTGCAATGTGCGCATTTGTTGCATTCAATATGCTTGACGCACCTTGCTTCGCTGCAGTAGGTTCTATTCGTCGACAAATGAACGACTCTAAGTGGTTCTGGTTTGCTATTGGCTATCAGTGCGTATTTGCATGGATTGTTGGCCTGATGATCAATCAGTTCTGGGAGTTCTTTGTCCTTGGTTCCTTTGGTGTGTGGACTGTTATTGCCTTCATCTTCTTGGCGGCAATTCTCTTCCAGCTCTTCCGTCCAGCTCCAAAGTGGGATAAGAAGGACGATAAGATCCTAACCAACCTTACCGAGGTTGCAAAGGCATAAGCTACTACTAGCTGAGTATGCTGACCTGATCCCCCGCACCAATTCGGTGCGGGGGATTTTGTTTATGTTTATCTCGGACTTTCTTGATATAAGATAAAAATCCATAGATATGTAAACTTAGTCTAACTTTTTGTAGAGTTTACGAAATTAGATAAAAAAACTGAAAAGATTCTTGTAAGTTTCCCTCGGTTAACTTACTATCTTTTTAAGCAATTTACTTGCTTGCTTTATTCAGGTTCCCGTAGCTCGGAGAAAGACCCTCTCCCTTTCTTGCGAGCGTAGAACACGAGCCGCTGACTCTGGGTGTCAGCGGCTCGCCCCTTTTTAGGATGTATTTACTTGTGTTTAGTGCAAGCCTCTGTCTTCTTCATGTTCAGAAAGATCGCTTGTATCGCGGTCCAAAAGAACCGAGACGTTCATGTCAGGGTAGGCTGCTTCTACTTCATGAATAATATCGTGGACGATTTGCTTACCGTCATAGCCAAACTCAATGACTGTGTCAAAGGCCATAAATTGATTTTCAATGTCAGCAATAAAACCATGAACTTGAAGAACACCTTCATGAGCTAAAGCCATCTCAGTCACTTCAGTACGCATTTTTACAATGCGATTATCGGTAGTGTTTCTCGCATAAATACCAATAGCAGCAATGATTATTTTGCCTGATGTCTGTTTGTAAATCTCTGTACTCAGACGCCTAGTCATCGTATCAATCTCAATAGCTGAAGTGGTATCAAGAACCTCAGTATGGAATGAGCCTACAAATCTGTCTGGGCCGTAGTTGTGGATAATAAGATCGTAAACACCCTCAGCGTCTGGGTCTTCTTTCACAATGTCATAAATGAGTGTTGAAAGAGCTGCATCGGGACGCATGCCAATAATTTCTTTAATGGAGCCCTGCAACAGCTCAATTGAAGCTTTAATGATAAACACAGAGATAATAACGCCTACATATGCCTCAAGGCTAATTTTTGTAAAGATAAAGATAAGCGCAGCTGTTAAAACAGAAGTGGAGAGTGTAGCGTCAAAAAGTGCATCTGAACCCGATGCAATAAGGGTGTCGGAGTTTACGCGATTACCTACAGAGCGGACGTAGTGACCCAAAATAATCTTTACGAGCACAGCTACTGCAATGATGACTAAAGATAGGGGACTATAGTCTGGAGTAACAGGATCCATGATGCCTTGGATGGATTTGATAAATGAAGAAATGCCTGCATACATAATAATTGCGGCAATTATCGTTGTGGTGATGTATTCGATGCGTCCGTGTCCAAAGGGGTGCTCGCGATCAGCTTTTTTGTTAGAGAGTTTTGTTCCCACAATGGTAATGATTGATGAGATTGCATCGGAAAGATTGTTCACTGCATCAAGAGTAACAGCAATTGAGTTAGACAAAATGCCTACGACAGCCTTAAATACCGCAAGGGCAACATTAGCTGCAATGCCAATGGCGCTAATGCGTATAATGGCGGTTTCACGTTCAGAAGAGGTTATAGTTACCTGTGATTGGGTCATAGTAAATCTAGCTTTCTGTAACGTTAGAGAGAACTTTTAAAAGCAATCGTTTAAGCTCAGCGCCTTCTTCGGGCAAGAGATTAACGCATGAGCCAATCTGATGTGGGACTATTTGCATTTCTCGCCTAAGGTCTTTGCCTTTTTGGGTAAGAGAAACAATCAGCTGACGTCCGTCTTTACCTGTTTTTTGACGCAGTACAAGGCTCTTCTCCTCAAGTTTTTTAAGAAGTGGAGTCAAGGTGCCTGAATCAAGAAATAAAAGCTCACCTAAGGTCTTGACATCTAAGGATTCATGTTCCCAAAGCGCCATCATGGCAATGTATTGTGTATACGTTAGATTAAAGGGCTTAAGTAGCGGAGTGTATCTTCGCACCACTTCTTTTGAGGCACTGTAGAGCGGGAAACAGAGCTGGTTTTTGAGGAGAAGCTCGGGGATATCGGGGGAGTTGTCGAGTGTAGAAGTGCCGCTAGCAAAAGTGCTAGCGGCCGCAACGGACTGTATTTCTTTTTGAGAAGAACTCATGAGTAAATCGGTCCTCTAGCCTTACGCAAGTAGGCTTTTAATTGCAGACTCAACTTCTGCCATATCGGTGGTTGGCTCAAAGCGTGCAACAACGTTTCCCTGACGGTCTACAAGGAATTTAGTGAAGTTCCACATGATGTAAGCCTTGTCACCAAACTTCTTGTTGTTTGCCTTTGCAAATTTATCTAGCGCAAGGGCTTTGATGCCCTTACCAAAGCCTTGGAAGGGGAAAGCTGTTGCAAGACGCACAAAGAGAGGATTTGCAGTCTCTCCGTTGACGTCGCCCTTCTTGAACTGTGGAAAATCGGTGCCAAATTTCATAGTGCAGAACTGGTGAATCTCTTCATCGGACTCTGGGGCTTGGTCTGCAAACTGATTGCAAGGGAAGTCTAAAATCTCAAAGCCTTGATCTTTATAAGCAGCGTAAATGCGCTCAAGATCCTCATACTGTGGGGTAAAACCACAGCCAGTTGCAGTGTTGACAATTAGAAGGACCTTACCGTCAAATGAGGAGAGGGAAGTAAGAGATCCGTCACGCTCTTCTACGGAGAGGTCATAGATGTTGGTGTTGGCCATGATGTTCCTTTCAACGAGCCGCGGATTGTTCGAAGCATTGGATGGTTTTGTGTATTGGGTAGTGTACCCCGTTTGGATTAGCTTAACACAAATAAATTGTGTACAATTTAAATTTCATAGTATGAGCATAGAGGAGGTGTTATGTTTCATTAATTTGTTAATCCAAATGAACATGATATCAAATATTTAAGTAACGCCTTAGAGCAGCTTCTTCACAAAATTTATATGTACACCATGGCTAACCATAGGAAACGTTTTCGCAGGTAAGAAATTACTTGTGTACAATTGTTTCATTAGGATAACCAATTAGTAATGATTTTCACTTGTTTTCTCGTCAAAAAACCCGTATCTTCAATATGTCATTAACCGATTAATTTGCAAAAAGCAGATGGGGGATTTCTATGAAACTGAACAATTGGTGTCTCGCAGCCGGTGGTGCTGCACTTGCTGGCGTTGTTGCTGGTCTTGCTTCTAACGGCACTCTTCACAAGGCAGCTGTCAAGGCAACTGCATGTGGTCTTCGCGTCACTGACCGTGTTTCCGCAGAGACTCAGAACGTCGTTGACGAGGCTAACGACGTTGTCGCAGAGGCTCGCCGTGAGTCCAAGATTGACGCTGCAGTTCGCGCTCGCCTTGCTGAGCTCGAGGAGGGTATCCGCGCTGAGGTTACCAAGCAGGTCGACGCAGAGGGCGCACAGGCATAATTCATGCGCTTTACAATTACTAATGAAATCTCAGGTCGCATTCGTGCAAAATGCGACCTGGGTCATATTGATGAGGCTGAAGCCCGTGGTATTTCCTATGAGCTGATGCGTGTTGACGGAGTTCGTCACGCTGAAGTTCACATGGCAAACGGCTCTCTCTTGCTAAGGTTTGATCCTCTCAAGAGAGATCAGGTACTTGCGGCTGTTGGCGCTTTTGATGTCTTGAACTTGCCACGAGAAGAAGAGGCAGGACTTGAAGACTTCTGCAGCTCAATTGAGATGGCACTTGAGAACAATCGTTTCCAGATGGAGGTTGTGACCACATTTGCACGCCGCTGGATTATACGTTTTTTGCCACTGCCTGCAGTTGCTAACTACGCTTACGTTATTCTCCGCGCCATTCCATTTGTCGTGGAAGGCGTTAAGCGCCTGTTTAAGAAAGAGCTGACCGTTGAGGTTTTGGACGCAACTGCTATCACCACTTCAATTCTAAGAAATGAGTGGGCAGATGCATCTACGGTCATGTTCTTGCTTGAGCTGTCTGCTGCTATGGAGAACCACGTGGCAAGCCGAGCACGTCTTGCACTTCGTGATGGCCTAATCACTCGTTCTGAGAACGTCTGGGCTCGTATTGACGGCAAGGACGTTATGATTGCCCTTTCTGAGGTTGAGAAGGGTATGATTTTGCACCAGCGCGCTGGTGGCGTTCTTCCTGTTGACGGCAAAGTTGTTGAAGGCATTGGCCAGATGAACGAGGCCGCCATGACAGGTGAGTCTCGCCTTGTTACCAAAGAGCCTGGCTCAACCGTTTACGCAGGCACCGCCCTTGAAGACGGTGACCTTATGGTAAGCGTCACTGCTCCTCCAGGAATGTCTCGTATCGACAATATTGTTGATATGGTTGAGCAGTCTGCTGAACTTAAGGCTGGCGCACAGTCTAAGGCAGAGCGCCTTTCTGATGCATTGGTTCCTTACAGCTTCCTCGCCTTCTTTGGTATTTGGGGCATTACCCGAAACATCACTAAGGCTATGACCGTTCTTATGGTTGACTATTCCTGCGCCATTAAGCTTTCCACTCCTGTTGCAGTGGGTAGCGCAATGGATGAGGCAGCTAAGTTTGGCATGACGGTTAAGGGCGGAAAATACCTCGAGAAGATCGCTGCTGCTGATCTTATCGTCTTTGATAAGACCGGTACGCTGACAAAGGCAGTTCCACATGTTGAGTGCATTGTCAGCTTCTGTGGTCGCACCGAGGACCAGCTTCTGCGTCTTGCTGCATGTATTGAGGAGCACTTCCCACACAGCATGGCTCGAGCAATTGTGAACGAGGCAAAGGTACGTGGCCTCAAGCACAATGACGAGTTCCACGCAGAGGTTAAGTATGTTGTTGCTCACGGTATTCGTACCAAGGTTAACGACAAAGAGGTCTGCATTGGCTCAGCTCACTTCATTTTTGATGACGAGAAGACCCCAATGCCCGAGGGAATTCAAGACGACCTTGCACAGATTGCTCCAACCTCGTCCATTATCTTTATGTCCGAGGATTCAAAACTTATTGCAGCAATTTGTATTACCGATCCTGTAAGGGAAGATGCAGCAGCAACTATTACGCAGCTCCGTGCTCTTGGTGTTAAGCGTATGGTTATGTTGACTGGCGACTCAGAAAACGTTGCAGCAAGTGTTGCTAAGAAGCTTGGTCTTGATGATTATGTGGCACAGATTCTCCCAGAGGATAAGTGCGAGTATGTTAAGAAGTTCCAGCAGGAGGGCTACACCGTTGCAATGGTAGGCGATGGTATTAACGATTCACCTGCACTAGCCGTATCTGATGTTTCACTGGCTCTGTCTGATGCAACTGATATTGCTCGCGCAGTTGCGGATATTTCGATTAAGAATGATTCGCTTGAATCGCTGGTAATCATGCGTCTTTTAGGCCAGCAGGTAATGAAGAGGATTCACGCCGACTATCGTACGATTGTTGCGCTGAACAGCTCTTTCATTGCTGCAGGCGTTGCAGGTCTTATTACCGTAAGTGCTGCTGCATATATGCACAATCTTCTGACACTTATGGTAACGCTTGCAAACACAAGGTCACTACTTACCACTGCAGCTCATAACCCTAATGTTCCTTCTGAGGTAAAAATGCTTTTAACTGAAGGACAAGCTGTCTAGAACGCACTTGCGCGTCAACAAAGCGCTTTTTTAGATCGCGTTAAAGCTCCCGTTTCTTATTTGTAAGAGGCGGGAGCTTTTTTCTGCTTGAATTGTCAAAAAGTAAAAATATTTTGAGTTTTCTCTTGCATTTAGTTAGCTATGGCTTACACTTTAAATAGTTAGAAGAGGTTAACTTGTTAAGGTTTTTATATAACAGGAGCTAGTTCTAACAAAATTGCTTTATCAGCCCGGAACCTTTCCCCTCTCCAAGGGTCCGGAATCCAGGCGCCGTCGGCTCCCTTTTAGTCGACGGCGCATTTTTAAGAAGGGAGCAAGTACGGTATGGATTGTCTTACTTCTTTTGAGAATTCATCGCTCCTAGACGTTCCTTCTCCCTATACCTATTCTGCTGATAAAAAGCCTGTTTTTAATGAGGGTAAGAGAGCGTATGCTCCCGAGCTCTGTCATGATTTTGCAACAACATTTGTTCGCTGTGCTGCTGGTGTTATTGCTCACGTTAAGCCGGCCGCGCTCTTTTCATTTGCTTCTCATAAGTCTTGTAGCTCTTGTGCAAGTCTTGTCTGCACTGATCCAACGTTGAGGTCATTTCTATGCAACGCTACTCACGAGCTCTCATTGTTTGGGGTAACGCTTCTTGCTACCTCTGCTATTTCTGGCGGAAAGGTGACGTTTGTTGCCTATAGACCTGAGCTTGTTGAGGATATTCTCGCCAAATCAGAGCACTGTGAGTTTCTGGCTGCCTTTGGCCATTCCACTGAGTCCGTACAGGCGTTGATGAAGAGCATGCGTTCAAGAATTTTTGCTTTTCATGCAAGAAAAGCTGCGTTTCCGCACGAGATTGGACTGGTACTGGGCTATCCACTTGCTGATGTTCAGGGCTTTATGAATGGACAGTCTGAGCTTTTTACTGGTGCTTGGAAAGTCTATGACAACACGGAAGAAACTCGCCTTCGTCTCGAGAGACTTAAAGATGCAGAAGACCAGTGTAAGCATCGTTTTTATCAAGGAGAATCTTTAGCTCAGATTCTCTCATCGTATGGCAATACCAAGAAATGTCAGGTTGCATAAGGGGTGTGCTTGGATTTCTTGTTGAGGTATTGAAAGTAATGTGTAGTTTTCCAGGGGGAACCTGGACACAGAAGGAGGAAATGTATGAGTAAAGTAGCAGTTGTGTATTGGTCCATGACGGGCAATACTGAGGCAATGGCAAAAGAGCTTGCAAGTGCTGCAGACACCGAGGCTATTGAGTCTTCTGAGTTCTCTGCAGATATGTGCGATCAGTACGATGCATTTGCTTTTGGTTGCCCTGCTATGGGTGACGAGGAGCTTGATCCTGATTTTGAGGAGCTCTTCAACGATTGCGCTGGCAAGCTTGGTCAGAAGCCAACCGCTCTCTTTGGTTCTTACGACTGGGGAACCGGCGACTGGATGGAGACTTGGAAGCAGAATGCTGAAGCAGAGGGTGTCAACGTTGTTGAGACCTTTATCTGCAACCTTGAGCCAGATGACGATGCTCTTGAGGCTCTTCGTGGTCTTGGCGCAAAGCTTTCTGCTTAAGCTGCATTACGATTTTTGCTGTTGCTGTAAATTTTGCGAGAAAAACATCATTTTTTGAATAATCTAGAAAATGGTGGGTAGTAAAACAGCAACAGAAAGGAAGTTTGTATGTCACCAATCAATATTATTGTTATTCTTGCTGTTGTAGCGCTTTGCGGTTTTGCGGTTTATCGTGTTTACGGAATTGCTGCAGGTAAAAAAGGCTGCTGCTCTGATGAGGGAACAGGCGTTACTACCTGTAACACAGAGCAGATTTCTGCTGCAGATGGTCCAGAAGACAAAGATGAATCTCATTACCCTTATGTTCAGACCTTTGAGATTGGTGGTATGACTTGCCAGAACTGCGTCAATCATGTGACTCGAGCTCTCGATAGTATTGAGGGAACATGGGCGCAGGTTACTCTAGCTGGTGGTCAGGCACGTATCCTCAGCAAAAATCCAATTGATGTCGATGCGTACCGAGCTGCCGTAGAGAAAGAAGGCTACCGTCTTCGTGCGTAAGCACAACAAGATCTTCTCGCAAGAAACAAACTTTGAAGAAATTTTGTAAAACTTGCGTAATAGCTGTGCAAAGTAGCGCTCTTTGGCTTGTTTAATCAGCCGAAGAGCGCTATCCTATTGCCCGTATGGCGTCAAGCTATGCACTGTATCTGTTGGCCCCCGAGAGCATGTAAGTTTCCGAGTAGAGAAGCCCACGTATTGGCACTCTGGCAGCAACCATGTTGACCGGGGCCCCGTTTTGGAAGGGGTCCACCTTTGAGTGAGATTCAGAACTCGTCCATCTTCTCTTTGGATGAAATTTCCGATGAGGAAATGAACAGCCTGATCGACGGCACTGTCACTGATTTTGATGAGGGAGATCTTGTCAACGGCACCGTCGTCAAGATTGAGCGCGATGAGGTCCTCGTAGACATTGGCTACAAGTCTGAGGGCGTTATTCCTGCTCGTGAGCTTTCTATTCGTAAAGACGTTAACCCTGCAGAGGTCATCTCCCTGGGTGAGGACGTCGAGGCTCTTGTTCTCCAGAAAGAGGACAAAGAGGGCCGTCTGGTTCTTTCCAAGAAGCGTGCTGAGTACGAGCGTGCTTGGAAGGCAGTTGAGGATAAGTTCAACGCTGGTGAGACCGTTGAGGGCGAGGTTATCGAGGTTGTTAAGGGCGGCCTGATTCTTGACATTGGCCTCCGTGGCTTCCTGCCTGCATCCCTTGTTGACCTCCGTCGTGTCAAGGATCTTGGTGCATTCATGGGCACTCGTATTGAGGCTCGTGTTATCGAGATGGATCGCAACCGCAACAACGTTGTTCTTTCTCGCCGTATTGTTCTTGAGGAGGCTCGTAAGGCAGAGCGTCAGGACATCCTGGGCAAGCTCCAGGTTGGCATGAAGCTCAAGGGTACTGTTTCCTCCATCGTTGAGTTTGGTGCATTTGTTGACCTTGGCGGCATTGACGGCCTGGTTCACATTTCCGAGCTTTCTTGGAACCACGTTAACCACCCATCTGAGGTTGTTAAGGTTGGCCAGGAGGTTGAGGTTCAGGTTCTCGACGTTGACCTTAACCGTGAGCGTATCTCCCTTGGTCTTAAGCAGACTTCCGAGGATCCATGGCGTGTACTTGTTTCCAAGTACCCAGTTGACGCTATCATCGAGGGCACTGTCACCAAGCTTGTTACCTTCGGTGCATTTGTTGACCTTGGCAACGGCGTTGAGGGCCTCGTCCACATCTCCGAGATGGCTAAGCAGCACGTTACTGCTCCATCTCAGGTCTGCAAGGTTGGCGACGTTGTACAGGTAAAGGTCATGGAGATTGATCTTGACCGTCGTCGCATCTCCCTGTCTATGAAGGCAGCTGCAGAGACCCTTGGCATTGACATTGAGGTCACTCCACTTCCAGAGGAGGAGCGTGCAGCAGCAGAGGCAGCAGCAGCTGAGGCTGAGGCTGATCTTGAGGCTCACCTTGTTGAGTCTGAGGCTAACGCACAGGCAACCGAAGAGGCTGCAGAGTAGAGCACTTTGCGCATCTAGAGATTTGTCAAGAGACGTCATCGAAAGATGACGTCTCTTTTTATGTAAGTAACAAATATCTCCATTCCTTCAACAGGGTGTTAATGCGAAAATATAACGCTAAGTTTTTATTCTGAGGAGGAATACGCCTATGACATCAAAGATGCAGGGCCGCAGTTTTCTTGCTGTTATGTTTGCATTTTTGGCAGCTTTAATCTTTATGCCAAATATTGCATACGCTGCAAGTAACAATTCGTTCTATAACGGCACTACTACTAACGTTTCTCCATCTGTGAGTGCAGACGGCCTTATTGAGCGTTCTATTTACTTTACAGATGCTTCTGGTCAGACATCTAACTACGCTTATAAGGATAATGACACCACTCAGATGAACCGCTCCATTGTAGATATTGATAAGTATCAGAATCTGCAGGCAGTGGTAAAGATTACCAACATCTCTTCATCTCCAGTTTCTGTAAACGAGGTTATGCAGCTGCCACTTACTTACTATGTCAGCTCAAGCCCTAATCCTGATTTGCGTGCAACTGGATTTACCTTCTCATCAACTAATACAGCAACTGCAATTAACCTGAACATTAGTGGACTGAACGGTGGTTCTGGCTCTCAGCCTGCAGCTAATGCTTATGCTGCATACCAGACAGCTGGTCAGGACAATGCTGAGATGCGTTCCATTTCTATTTCTGGTACCCTGGCTGCTGGTGAAACCATTACACTTACCGTTCCTCTGACACTTACCAATGGCTCTACTCTCAATCTGTACGGTACCAACTATGTGGGTCTTACCCAGTATCTGCTTGATCACAGAACCTCTTACGGAAACCCTCGTGTTTCAGTCAGGTTTGCAAGGCAGGTTTTGGAAGAGGGAACAAACAATTCCATTCTTAGCAGCAATAAGAAATATCTGGGCGTAATTATTAGGCCTGACGGTAGCTATTACGCTATCCCACAGGACGAGTGGAATTACATGCCAACTATTTCTGCAAGTGATATTCACGTTGACAATATCCTGTATGAAGATCGCCACAGCGCAACGGAGAACGATGCTCTGTATACCGGCGGTGCGTACTACATTGATTTGACCAACATTAAGAATGCCATGAGGGATTATGGCTATTCAGTTCATACTGGAAATTCCAATAGGGGACTGTACCTCAATCTTCCTGGCTGGCAGCTTGCTGTTGATAATGACCTTACTGATGATGTGTATCAGGAGTATTCGTACACTTCTCTTTCTAGCGGCAACCTTGTCATCAATGCTTCTGAGAACTCAACTGATGAGCTTGATCTTAACAATGGCGTTATTACTCCTCTTTATACAGAGCTTAGGCAGGTAGTCACGGCACACGACAGCACTATTACCGCTAACCAGGATTCCTGGACTATTCTTGATAACCTTGATGCTATGGTTGATCACAGCGCTGGTCAGGTTACCCCTGCTGCTGGTTCTGCTGACGCTCGCGTTAAGGTTGTTGATCAGAGCGGTACAGTTGTACTTGATACAGCAACAATGGATGCAGCAACTGTTGCTCAGAAGGCAGAAGAGATTTCTAAGACTTCAGGTGCATACTCCGTCACCTATTACTATTACTTCAATGGTAATGCTGCAGCTGCAGGCAATGACTACGAGGCAGCAAAGACGGTTACCCTAACTGTTGAGTCTGATACTCCAACTCCAACACCAACTCCAGCTCCAGAAGAGCCTTCCAATCCTGCTTCTCCTGTAAAAGAGAAGAAGACAAAGAAGAAGAAAGCACAGCTTCCTAATACGGGAGAAGAGCTTCTGGTAATGCCTCTTATGGTTATGGGTGGAGCTGCTTTGACAGCCGCTGAACTTATGAAGCGTAAGCACTAAGACAGAGAGTGCTCTCGTTACATGCATTTGTATTGGCAGGTATCTCTTTAGTACCTGCCAATATTTTTATGGAAAAATGGACAACTGTCCAAAAATGCTTAGTCAATATTTATCTTTGTATATAGGTAAATCCTATATGATTTGACAAAAGATGCAGGTAAATAGATTTTGCTGTTATCGTCGCAATTTAATGTTTCATGTCTATTTCATCCTAGGTATATATAGGTAGATGCTGGTAATTGTTTTGTATAGTTATCTGACCCCAGCAGGGTTGTCTTATAAATCGTTTTAATAAGAAAGAAGGGTTAACATGCTGGAGAACTCACTAAGCCGTCGTAATTTTTTGAAGGCATCAGGTATGGTAGCGGCTGGTGGTGGCGCATCTATGATGTTGGCTGGCTGCAATCCTTCCTCCACTGATACTCCTCAGGCATCTGATAAGAAGAAGATTCTTCGCTATGGTTCTGCAAACTCTAAACAGGGCCTTGATATGCAGCGTGCAAACAACTCACAGTCCGCATGTGTTGCAGACTCTGTTTGCGAGTCTTTGCTTCGTTGGACTGAGGATAACGAGCTTGTCACATGTCTGCTTAAAGAGATTCCAACCTTTGAGTCTGACGGTCTTACTCTTAAGTGCGAGCTCAAAGAGGGCATTAAGTTCCACGACGGTACTACTTTGACCGCAAAGGATGTTAAGTACACCTTTGAGCGTATGTTTAAGCCAGAAACTAAGGCTCTCTCCACCAGCTTCTTTGACAAGATTAAGGGTGCTCCAGAGATGCTTGCCGGCAATGCTACTGAGCTTGAGGGCCTGACTGTTCAGGATGATACTCACTTCACCTTTACGCTTTCTGAGCCTTACATTGTTTTTGTAAGCGTTCTTGGTATCTCTTACGCTTGCATTTTCCCAGAGAAGGCTTGTGAGGCTGCTGGCGCTGATTGGGGTACTGGTACTAATCTTATTGGTACTGGTAAGTACAAGATTAAGAGCAATGATGACACTACCGAGGTAGTTCTCGAGCGCTTTGATGACTACCACGATGGCAAGCCTGCTCTGGATGAGATTCGTATTCACTACTACGATGACTCCAACACTCAGCTGCTTGCATTCAAGAACAACGACATTGACTTCTGCGATCTTCCATCTTCTCTGTATCAGCAGTATTCAAGCGATGCTGACGTCAAAGATCTTATCACTGCATATCAGACCCTTGGCGTTAACTTCATCAACCTTAACCTCAAAGAGGGTCTGGGTCTGACTGACCCTAAGGTTCGTCAGGCACTTTCTCTGGCAATCAACCGTCAGGAGCTTGTTGATAACATTGCTTCTGGTAACGGTACCGTTGCAAGTGGTTGGCTCGCACCAGCAACCCCTGGTTACGACAAGAGCGCACCTGCATTTGCATACGATCCAGAGAAGGCTAAGTCTCTGCTTGCTGAGGCTGGTGCATCTGACCTTAAGCTTTCTGCAAAGGTTAGAAAGTCTTACGAAAAACTCCTTGTTGCTGTTCAGGAGTACTGGAGCAAGGTTGGCGTTACCCTTGATGTTCAGGTAGAGGACAACGCAGTCTGGAATACTGACTGGGCTGCTGGTAACCTCCAGATTACTACCCTTGCTTGGTATCCACTGTTTGCCGATGGTGACCAGCACCTGTACACCTACTTCTACAGCACTAACGCTGCAAAGAAGTCTTCCTTCTACAACAACCCAGAGTTTGACAAGCTTCTTGTTGAGGGTCGCTCTGAGTCTAACAAGGATAAGAGAACAGAGGATTACAAGGACGCAGATAACCTGCTCACACGTACAGACTTTGCTACACTTCCTCTGTATTGGCCAAAGAACTCCTTTGTCGCTAAGAAGTACGTCAAGAACGCTAAGGTTGGAAACTTGATTTATCACTTCTTTGATGTCGATATTGATACATCTAATTCCGATTACACCGTTCCAGAGGACTAAGTAGCAAACTTGCTATAAACTTTAAAGCGGCATCTAAGATTCTTGGATGCCGCTTCATTTTCTTGAGGGGAGAGGAGCTCAGGAGTGAGATCGTTTCTAATCAAACGAATCCTTCAAGCAGTGAGCGTTGTAGTTTGTATTTCTGCTTTAACGTTTTTTGTCTTGAATATTGTCCCAGGTGACCCAGTACGAGTCATGATGGGCGATATGGCTGATGAGGCTACTGTTCAACAGGTCCGTCACACCATGGGTCTTGATAAGCCAATTCCAGAGCAGTACGCAAACTGGTTTGTAAAAATGCTTGGTGGAGATTTTGGAACTTCTTACACTCAGAAGCGACCTGTCATTGCACTTCTGACTAAGGCTTTGGGAGTTACGCTACGCTTAGCAGTGTTTGCGTATCTTTTTGCCATAGTATTTGGTCTTTTGATGGGTATTCTCGCCGCAGTAAACCATGGAAAATGGCTTGATAGAACCCTTATGTCAGCTGCAATCTTTGGTATTTCTGCCCCTTCATTCTGGGTGGCATTAGTACTGCAGATCATTTTTGCTATGACGCTTAAGTGGTTCCCGTTGTCTGGTGTTAAAACGCCATCCGCGTACGTTCTTCCTGTTATTGCGCTGGGCTCTCGTTACGCAGCAAGTATTGCCCGCGTTACCAGGACCAGCATGCTGGACGTATTAAATCAGGACTACATTAGAACCGCTGAAGCTAAGGGCTTAAAGCGCTCCGCTATTGTTTTGAAGCACGCGCTCAGAAATGCTCTGATTCCAATCATTACCATTGCTGGATCTCAGCTGGGAGACATTCTTACTGGTTCCATCATCATTGAGCAGATTTTTAATATGAACGGTATGGGTAAGTTGCTTATTGATGCAATTAATGCTCGTGACCTGCCGCTGATTCAGGGTAGTGTCATGTATGTGGCAATTATCTGCGTTGTGATTTATTTGCTTGTTGATATTTTGTACGCGGTAGTTGATCCACGCATTCGTCTTGGAGAGGAGGCATCAGAGTAATGGCTTTGTTTACAAGTGATAAAAATAGCGAGAAGGTCCAAAAGACTGAAGCTGTACTTGAGGATGCCGCCAAGGCTCAAGAAGAGGAGCAGGCTGCCACGGGAAAGGTCCGTGCTCAGAGCTACTGGCAGGTTAGCTGGAACATTTTTAAGAGGAACAAACTGGGCATGATCTGCTTAGGCATTGTTTTGGCCCTTGCGATTATTGCAATTCTTGCTCCTGTGATTGCTCCTTACAGCTACAAGGATCAAAACCTTGCAATTATGAATCAGAATCCAACGTTTGCACATCTGCTTGGCACCGATGAGTACGGCAGAGATATCCTTTCTCGTATCATCTATGGCTGCCAGATTTCTCTGTCTGTTGGTATTATTTCGCAGGCTATTGCCCTCTTTATTGGCTTTGTTGCGGGAGTTGCAGCCGGATATTATGGCCGTTGGGTTGATGCAGTTGTTTCCTTTATCATTCAGGTTTTCTCCAGCTTCCCATTCTTGCTTTTTGCAATTTTGATTATGTTTGTTATGGGCCCAGGTCTTATTAACCTCTATATTGCACTGGGTCTTCTGATGTGGACAACTACGGCAAGGCTGATTCGAGGCGACGTCATGCGCCTGAAGAATTCTGAATACATTCAGTCTTGTATTTTGTCTGGTGGTAACAGCTTCCGCATCATCATGAAGCATTTACTTCCTAACTGCATTTCTACGCTGATCGTTGTTTCTACCCTGGGTATTCCAAGTGCAATTCTTTCTGAGGCAACGCTTTCGTTCTTGGGATTGGGCGTTCAGCCACCTGATGCAAGCTGGGGTCAAATGATTGCAGCTTCTCAGCCATTCCTTGAATCACAGCCTATCTACAGTATTGCTCCAGGTATTGTCATCATCATTACGGTTATGTCTTTTAACTTGCTTGGCGATGCTCTGCGCGACGCCCTTGATCCAAAGATGCGTTCTTAGAAAGGAGGTTACGTTTATGGCAGAAAATACAGATGCAACATTTGAGCATGTCATTGAAGGTCCAAATGGTCAGGCTGTACAATTTTGCAGCCTTGAGGAGCGCCGACTTGCACAAGAAACTGCTCAAAAGGAGCGAGAAGAGCAGTGCAAAAAGAACGTTCTTCTCGACGTTAATCATCTTGATGTTACGCTTTTCACCGAAGATGGCGCACTTCCTGCAGTAAGTGACCTCTCGTTTATTATGCGTAAAGGCGAGACTCTTGCGGTAGTAGGAGAGTCTGGCTGCGGTAAGTCCATGACGGCATTGTCAGTCATGGGATTGCTCCCTACACCTCCTGCGCAGATTACGAGCGGAGAAATTATTTTTGAGGGAACTGATTTAACGCAGCTTCCTCGTGGTGGCATGCGTGACTTCCGCGGTAATCACATCGGAATGATCTTCCAGGAGCCTATGACCTCCTTGAATCCTGTTATGAAATCTGGTCTTCAGATTCGTGAGGGCATCCTTGTTCATAATCCCAACATGAGCAAACAGGAGGCAGATCAGAAGGCCCTTGATATGATTAAGCTGGTGGGCATTCCTGCACCAGAGAAGGTCTTCTCGTCATATCCACATGAGCTTTCTGGTGGTATGCGTCAGCGTGTCATGATTGCTATGGCACTAGCTTGCCAGCCATCACTGCTTATCTGCGACGAGCCAACAACCGCTCTTGACGTAACGGTTCAGGCACAGATTCTGCAGATTATTGATCGCATGAAGCAAGATCTGGGGACCGCCGTCATGCTTATTACGCATGACATGGGCGTTGTTTCCGAGATGGCTGACTGGGTTCTTGTCATGTACGCTGGTCATCGCGTTGAGTATGCGCAGTCTGCAGAGCTTTTTACTAACCCTCTGCACCCTTATGCTCAGGGCTTGATTGCGTCCATTCCATCGTTTGACGAGCGCACCAAGGAACTCTATGCAATTCCTGGTAGCGTTCCTATGCTTTCTCATATGCCTTCTGGCTGCCCGTTCCATCCACGTTGTCCGTTTGCTAAGGACATTTGTAAGAAACGTCGTCCTGGCTTGACTGCTGTTGGTGAAGACAATTGCCATACTGTCAGCTGTTGGAAATACACTGATGAGTGGGGTGAGTAGTCATGGCAGAAGAGAAGAACACAGACGTCAAAGACCTTTCTGGCGAGAAAACCATCTTGTCCGTAAAGAACTTGGTTAAGCGATTCCCCATCAAAAACGGGGTATTTGGTCGTTCTAACGCTTCCGTTCATGCTGTTGAGGACGTTTCGTTTGAGCTCAGGCGCAAAGAGACCTTGGCCATTGTTGGTGAGTCTGGCTGCGGAAAATCTACTACTGGCAAGTGCGTACTGCGTCTCACTGAGCCAACCTCTGGTACGATTGAGCTTGATGGGGAAGATTTCACCTCACTTAAGGGAGAAGACCTCAAGCGTGCTCGTCAGAAGATGAAGCTTATCTTCCAGGATCCTTACAGCTCACTGAACCCTCGTATGACGGTCATGGATATCATTGGCGAGCCTATTGATATTGCAGGCACCTATAAGACAAAGGCAGAGCGTGATGCTCGCATTGAAGAGGTTATGGAGGAAGTTGGCCTTAACCTTGAGTTCAAGTACCGCTACCCTCACGAGTTCTCGGGCGGTCAGCGCCAGCGTATTGGTATTGCTCGCGCTATTGTGCTTGAGCCAGAAATTGTTGTCTGCGATGAGCCTGTTTCTGCTTTGGACGTTTCTGTTCAGGCCAAGGTAATCAACTTGCTTGAAGAGCTTCAGAAGGACCACGGTCTGGCATACATCTTTATCAGCCATGACCTTTCCGTTGTTCGCCACATTGCTGATACTGTTATGGTCATGTACCTGGGTCACCAGATGGAGTTTGCCACCAAAGACGCCCTCTTTGAGCGTCCTTTGCACCCATACACTCAGGCACTTTTAGACGTTATTCCTCGTATTCGCCACGAGCGTATCCAGGAAAAGCGCATTCTTCAAGGCGATGTTCCAAGCCCTGCTAATCCACCTTCAGGTTGCGTATTCCACACGCGCTGCCCTAAGGCAATGAAGGTTTGCTCCGAGCGCATTCCTGAGCGCATCGAGGCTGAGCCAGGTCACTTCTGCGCTTGCCACCTGTACAACGCATCTCTCTCCGATGCTGAGCGTACACCACAGGTGGCTCACGCTATTGAGGCGGCTCAGAAGGCCGTAGAAGAAGCGCGCCTTGAGGAGAAGATTTCCGAGTAGCGCATCTTATTGTCGTGTCTTAAAACGGCATACAAACACAAAAATGGCGAGAAGACCAATTGATCTTCTCGCCTTTGTTTTTGGGTGTAGGAAACCTTACTTCTTCTGAACCTTATCGAAGTGAGGGTTAACCAGAACGCTGAGGCCGGTAAACTCTGGCTTCAAGACGTAAGGCATTTGTGGCCAGTCAATAGGCAAGCAAGCATAGTCTGTGTGAGTCATAAGACTATCTGCCTGGCGAGTGAGGTCAAGGACCTTATCATTGTCGTTAATGGTTGAACGAGCCTGGTCAACAAGGCTGTCAAACTCGGTGCTGTTGTAGAAGGAAGACTTCTTTGCGGCGCGGTCAGAGCGGAAGTAGGAGCCCATGTGCTCAACACCCTGGAAGGAGAGGGTAGACCAGGTAACAAGAGTGACTTCAAGATCACCGTTAGTACGTGCGTCGCTCCAAACACCAGAGTCAATAACGCTTACGTTACAGGTAACGCCAATCTTGGACCAAGCATCCTGAAGGGCAACCATGAGGTTTTGATCCTGGCTTCTGACCTGTGCGTTAAGAGTGAGGTTAGAAACACCAGCCTCTGCAAGAAGTTGCTTTGCCTTGTCTACGTTGTACTCAAACTCTGGAGCGGACTCGTTGTAGCCGGTCTCAGAAGATGGGATAAACGACTTAGCAGGCTTTGCAACACCAGAAAGAATGGTGCTACAAATGGTGTCTCTATCAATTGCCATAGAGAGTGCCTGACGAACACGAACATCCTTGAGGTTCTCGCTCTTGAGGTTCAAATTTACAAACTGCGTGGAAGCTGGGGTGTAGTAAACAATCTCTTTGGAAATAGACTCATCATTTTGGTACTGCTGGATAAGAGACTGAGAAATAAAGACCAGGTCAACATCATTGTTCTTGTAGTTAAGAATACGAGTATTGGCATCATCGATGTAAACAAATCTGAGCTCATCTAGGCCAGGCTTGCCCTCATGGTAGTCAGCAAATCCCTCAAGAACAACCTCAGTAGTGCTGTCGTTTGAAACAAGCTTATAAGCGCCAGTACCAATGAAGTTGGTCTCAGTACCCCATGCCTCACCGGCTTCTTTGCAAGCCTTCTCTGGGTAGATAACAGCGTAGAACTGAGCCATAATTGCATTAAAGGTTGAATAAGGCTGAGTCAGTTTGATGTCAAAGTGACGGTCATCCTTAATAACAACACCAGAAAGTTCCTCTGTTGTGCCGGCAATGATGTCTTTAGCACCCTCGATGTATGCGTACGAGTCAATTGAGGTTGCCTTAGTAGCTGGCAAGAACATACGCGTCAAGGTGTATTTAACGTCAGAGGACTTAAGGGTCTCTC
>NZ_CAUUSI010000013.1:0-35871 GCF_963547875.1 Lancefieldella parvula | reverse complement strand
CACACCTAAGTCGGATAATCTGTTAAAAAGACGTATACATTACGCTGAAAATACCCTAATCATGCAGATTATCGTCATTAGGTGTGTAAAATGCCCGCAATTGAGCAGAATATCTGACTTAGGTGTGTTCCGTAGATACTAAATTTATCGATAGTTAAATTCCTTATATTTATCTATTCATGTTTAAGCATATTAGATGAAGTTTATGCATAGAGATGCATATCAGATAGTGCGACCACCTAGCTGCCTAGCTATCTTGATTAGAAACATGTCGATTCTTCAGCAAAACCTACCAAAGCTGCGCTATTTTGCACGCCAGGCCTAAAAGCCGACGCTAACACGCTGCAGAATCATAATCACTCGTATATGAACTGCCTCCCATTTCTTATGTCCAAGAAATAGGAGGCAGTTCAAAAAGAAGAGGCGGTTTTTCTGTGGATGAACTGCGTGACGTATAACATACCTGCACTTTTGGTAAAATAAAATCTGTATCTGTCTCTTCGGAGTAAGAAAAGGAGCAACTGTGGCTAATCATTTTCGCACTGATGAGCAACAGGAGTCCTCGTTTGATGACCGTTTTGGGGTAATTTCTCAGGATGATCTGAACCAGCTTGACCAGCAAGACGTTGTAGCTGATCAAGTTGAAACTCAGGACTTTTCTGCTGATGTGCCAGTGGCCCAGGCTGCTGAACCTGTAACAACTGTATCTGATCCATTTGCTTCTGGAGCAGAAGCTGTACACGTGGTAACTGCTGAGCAGCAAAACAACCCTGAGCAGGCACCTCTTGATCGTGCAAAGTTTTTTGCAGATCTAGCTCAAGATGCACCTAAGGTAGAGCGTACTGGTACTCCAACCATTTCTTTCAAGAACGCTTCGCTTGTGTATCCATCGCAGCCAAACCGTCCAGCACTTGATAACATCAGCGCTGATATCTACCCAGGTGAGTTTGTCTTTGTAGTTGGACACTCTGGTTCCGGTAAGTCATCTCTCTTGCGTCTTATCACGCGTGAGCAGAAGGCAACTCACGGACAGGTTATTGTTGCTGGTCAGGACCTTACACGTATGCGTAACTCCAAGGTTCCTTATCTGCGTCGCCAGATTGGCACCGTCTTCCAGGACTTTAAGCTTCTGCCCGATAAGACCGTCTATGAGAATGTTTCCTTTGCACTTGAGTGCATTGGCAAGCCTCGTCCTGTTATTGATATTCAGGTTCCAGAGGTTCTGCGTCTGGTAGGCCTTGGTCAAAAGATGAGCGCTTATCCAGACCAGCTATCCGGTGGTGAGCAGCAGCGTGTTTCTGTTGCTCGTGCAATGGTTAACCGCCCACCACTGCTTATCTGCGACGAGCCTACGGGTAACTTGGACCCAGCAATTTCTCTGGGCATTATGAAGCTTCTTGACCGCATTAATCGTGCGGGTACTACGGTTGTAATGGCAACACACGATCGCGAGATGGTTGACTCTATGCGCAAGCGCGTTATTGCACTTGAGGCTGGTCACATTGTCCGCGACCAGGAGAAGGGAGGCTATGGTTACTATGGGGCTCTCTAATTTTGGATATTCTCTGCATGAGGCCGGAAGCCACTTTAAAAGGAACTGGTCTACCGCTCTTGGTGCAATCGTAACCATCTTCTTGTCACTGTTCATCATCGGCCTGTTTATTCTTGGCTCAGCTCTTATCGAGAACATGGTAGGAAGTGTCGAGAACCGCGTTACTATCCAGGCATTTCTTTCTGATGATGCAGATCAGGCTGCAGTAACTGCTTTCCAGCAAGAAGTTCAAGGCTGGGATACGGTTGAGTCTGTAACTTATAAGAGCAAAGAGCAGGCTCTTGAGGAGTACCGCACAACCATGAGTTATCGCAATGCTTCTGATGCTGTTTCTGCTCTTGATGGCCAGAATCCAATTCCTGCATCTCTTGTGATCAAACTCAAGGATCCTAAGGATGTTCAAGACGTTGCCCAGCGTATTGCCTCTTCATCATCTTTTGCAGCCATTGCAGATAATAAGAGCAATCCGTCTGGTGATGTTCAGTATGGTCGCGAGACCGTTGAGCGTTTGTTTAGCGTAACAGCATACATTCGCATTGGCGCTATTGGCCTTGTTGGACTTCTGGTGTTTGTTGCCTTTGTCTTTATTAACAACACCATTCGTCTTGCTATTAATGCTCGTCGTCGTGAGATTGCCATCATGCGTCTGGTCGGCGCATCTAACGGCTTTATTCGCGGACCATTCCTTATGGAAGGCGTGCTTGAGGCTCTTATCGGTGCTCTTCTCGCCATTGTCGTTTTGGTTGTTGGAGCCCACATGCTTCTCCCGGTTATGGCAGAAAGCATGACCTTCTTGACCTTTGCTATTCCAACAACGGTCATGCTGGGTATGAGTGGCCTTCTGCTGCTCCTTGGCCTGCTACTGGGACTCTTTGGCTCTGCTATTGCTATGGGCCGCTATCTGAAGGCGTAGTAACTAAGCAACCTGGTACTTCAATTGTCAAAGTGAAGTATCAATTAAGAAAGTTTTTTGCATAAAGATTGCAAGGTAAGACCTCGTGAATACCGTTCACGGGGTCTTTTTGCGTTAAACGGTATTTACCAATTTGCAGGTAGAATGATATTTTTAAGGGTGAATTGTTAGGCCACGTACTTGAATAGGGGCCAAGTATGGAGACCAACCTGCACAAATTCCAGGCTTTTACTTCCGCGGCATATCACAGTAGCTTTACGGTGGCGGCAGAAGAGCTGGGATGCACTCAGTCGTCTATTAGTCGCATGGTGGCAAGTCTAGAAAAAGAGTGGGATGTCCGCCTGTTTAACAGGCATGGTGGCTATGTAAGTTTGACTCCTGAGGGAAAGACGCTTTTGCCTGTTGCAGAAGAGGTGTGCCAGGCATACAGCAAGTTGAGCAATCAAGTTAATCGCGTCAGTGCCATTGAGATGGGCAACCTTGTTATTGCTGCGCCTTCGAGCTTTCTTTCACGAGCACTGCCTGGCCATCTGAAGAAGTACATGACTGACCATCCAAACATCAAAGTTGAAGTTATTGAGTGTACGTATGGAGAAGCCCTGCGTCTTATTAGCAAGGGTAAGGTGGATATTAGTTTTACTATGACTCGCGCAACTGAGCAGGGATTTACTTCAACTTTATTTGATCATGATGAGGTTATTGTTGTTTCTCAAAAGGGACATTACGAGAAGGACCTTGAGACAATTCCTGTTAAGCGTCTTATTGAAGAGCCCTTTATTGTTGATATTGAGACGGCTCCTCTGCTTCAGAAGCAACTCAAAAACGCACGCATGACGTTTGCGTCATCGGATTCATTCACCATTATGTCCATGGTAGAGTCAGGTCTTGGTGTAAGTTTGTTACCACTTGAGGCAACAAAAGGTACAAATTTTGATATTGATGTACATCATCTGGAGACTCCCGTACATCGTAATGTCTTTATTACACATCGTGTAAAAGGCGAGATGTCGCGTACTACAGAAGAGTTTTTAAAGTATTTGAGTTAAAGATTGATGCATAGTTGTGTACGTTAACTATTTGAAAATTGCATAACTGTTATTAGATTTTGGTAAAGATGTAAAAAGATTTAACTACCGCTCGCGGTTGTAGCCTTTACGCTTACGGGTTTATCTGACGCCCAGAGGGCGCTACTTCTTTTTTCAAATGGCTTCGGGTGCAAACATAGTCTCATCAAGTTCTTCGTCCGAGTAATTACGGGAAGGAGTGGGACATGGCAGAAAATGCCGAGGCACCTGAGATGCAAAAGTCGTTGAGTCTATTCAACTTCTTTACCATCGGATTTGGTGCGATCATTGGTACCGGATGGGTGCTCCTGGTAGGCGACTGGATGGTTCTTGGTGGAGGACCATTCCCCGCGATGATCGCATTCGCAATTGGCGCAATTTTCCTTGTACCAATTGGATGTGTTTTTGGCGAGCTTACTGCTGCTATTCCAATTTCTGGTGGCATCATTGAGTACGTCGACAGGACATTCGGCCGCCCAATGGGCTTCTTTACCGGCTGGATGCTCCTTCTGGGTAACGCTCCACTGTGCCCTTGGGAGGCAATTGCTATTTCCACGCTTCTCACCGACCGCTTTGGTGCATTCCCAATTCTTTCTTGGCTGCGCTCCGTTAAGCTCTACACCATCCTTGGTGCAGATGTTTACCTGTGGCCAACAGTCATCGCTCTTTGCTTTGCCATTCTGGTCATCTTCCTTAACTTTAAGGGCGCTGGCGCAGCAGCTAAGCTTTCGAGCTTCCTGACTAAGGCTCTGCTGACTGGTATGATCCTTGCAATGGTTATCTCCTTTGCAACTGGTTCTCCAAGCAACGGCCTCCCACTCTTCTCCCAGGCAACTGAGGTTGCAGGTGGAGAGGGCACAAAGGCTACCAGCTTCTTTGGTGGCATCATTGCAGTACTTGTTATGACTCCATTCTTCTACGCTGGCTTTGACACCATTCCACAGCAGGCAGAAGAGGCTTCTGCTGACCTTGATTGGAAGAAGTTTGGCATCATTCCTGCACTTGCACTTATGGCATCTGGTATCTTCTATCTCATCTGCATCTATGCATTCGGAACCATGATTGACTGGCACGAGTTTGTTAAGTCTTCTGTTCCTGCACTTGCAGTTCTCGAGCGCATCAACCTGTTCTTCTACATTGCAATGCTCATCATTGCAACGCTTGGACCTCTGGGCCCAATGAACTCCTTCTTTGGTGCTTCAACTCGTTTGATGCTCGCTCTTGGTCGTAAGAAGATGCTCCCAGAGGCATTCGCAAAGATTGACCCTAAGTCTGGCGCACCTCTGACTGCAAACATGTTCATGGCTGGCCTGACCCTTGTTGGTCCATTCCTCGGCCGCAACATGCTTGTTCCTCTGACCAACGTTGCTTCTCTTGGCTTCATCTTCGCATGCACCATGGCTGGCGTTGCCTGCCTGCGCCTGCGTCAGACCGAGCCAGACCTGCCTCGTCCTTACAAGGTCAACGGTGGTATCGCAGGTATCCTTGCTGCAATTCTTGCTGGCAGCATCATCATCGGTCTGATGGTTGTTCCTTTCAGTCCTGCAGCACTGAAGCCAGTTGAGTGGATCATCACCATTTCTTGGATTGTTATTGGTATGGCCATCTTCATGATCTTTGGTCGTCAGTCTGAGAAGGCAGCAGCATAAGTTGCTTGCAAGCTCTAAAGGTTTCATCGGTACGTTGAACTAAGCACGTTATTTGTTTCTTTAGTTTGGATTTTTTGCGCCCAAAAAGGGTGGGCGCAAAAAGATAGTATTTATCATTTACTAGAGGGGGAAAGAAATGAGTAAGATTGCTTTTGTAGGCGGAAAGCTCGTTGACGGCACTGGCGCCGCTCCTGTTGAGGATTCTCTTGTCCTCGTAGACGACAAGAAGATCGCTTATGCTGGTCCTCGCACTGAGGTTCCAGAGGGCTATGAGGTCCGTGACATCCAGGGCCGCACCATTATGCCAGGTCTTATCGATACCCACCTGCACTTCTCCGGCAACCTAACCGACAACGATAACGACTGGGTTATCGAGTCCGTTGCTCAGAAGCAGGCATGCGCAGTCAAGCAGTCCTGGGACGCTCTCTCCCATGGTCTTACCACCGTCTGCGAGATTGGCCGCAATGGTATCGCAATTCGTGACCTCGTCAACATGGGTATCATGGAAGGCCCACGTATCTACGCTACCGGCCTTGGCTTCTGCCGCGTTGCTGGTCACGGTGACTGCCACCAGCTCCCACAGGAGATTTCCAAGAATGGTCACCCTTGGGGCGATCAGGTAGACGGTCCTTGGGATCTTCGTAAGGCAGTTCGTCGTCGTCTTCGTGAGAACCCAGACGCAATCAAGATTTGGGCAACCGGTGGCGGCATTTGGCACTGGGACTCCGGTCGCGATCAGCACTACTGCTACGAGGAGATCAAGGCAGTCTGCGACGAGGCAGCAATGGTTGGCATTCCTGTTTGGTCACACTCCTACAACAGCTTCTCCGCAGCTTATGACTCCGTCCGTTGCGGCTGCGAGCAGATGATTCACGGCTTCGAGCTTGATGCAAAGACCATGGACCTTATGTGCGAGCAGGGTACCTTCTTTACTCCTACCATCGGCTTCCTGCCAACTTGGTACGGGACTTATCCACCAGAGTGGACTCCAGAGCTTGACGCATTCCCAGGCGATACCGTCGTTGAGAAGGGCCTCAACCGTACATACGAGAACCTCCGTGCTGCTAACGAGCGCGGCGTCACTCTCACCATCGGCTCCGACTCCTTCAGCTTCGTAACTCCTTACGGCTGGGTCACCATCGACGAGATGTATGACTTCGTTGAGAAGGCTGGCGTTACCATTCTTGAGACCATCAAGGCTGCTACTCTTAACGGCGCAAAGATGGTTCACCACGAGGATGAGTTTGGCTCCCTCGAGGCTGGCAAGCTTGCTGACCTCCTGGTTGTCAAGGGCGACGTTGCTGCTAACATCCGCGACCTTACCCCAGATAACATGGAAGTTATCATGAAGGAAGGCAGCGAGGTTATTCGCGGCACCTTCTAAGAGGTAAACCAATCCCTTCTGGAGCCCCTATGCAGTCTCTGCATAGGGGCTCTTTTTTGCGTACAGGGATGGCGAGAAACCCGTTGAGGGTTCCGAAGTCTATCCGTCGAGATGTTCGTCGAGAAACCCGTCGAGATCTTTAGAACTTCTCGCCTTATCTGTGCATCGTCTATCACAAGGCACTTTAGGGTACATATCAGAAGATTCATTGGGTCAGCGCAAAAGGCGCTGGCTTCTACCTACAGGAGGATTTTTGGCTAGAAAACGCATACATAAAGGAAACCGTCGTCAGGGACGTGCAAAAGTCTCAAAGCGACCATCAGCGCTGCTTACAGGCACGCTGAGTCTTTCTCGCCCAGGAGTTGCTACCGTAAGCACCCCTGAGGGTACGTATGCGCTGGCAAAGCACGGGATTCATGAGGCAATGCACGGAGACGAGGTCCAGGTTTCGCTTGTCTCGGCCAAGGGAAAGACTCCTCTGGCAAACGTGCGCTTTGTGCTTACGCGAGCTACTCAGACGTTTTTGGGCATCTATCACGACGCCGGTCCACTTGGCGCTGTGGTGCCGCTGGATAGTCGCATCCAGCGAGATTTCTTTGTGCTTCCCGAAGATCCTTCTGTTGGACGTCATTACGTTTTTGAGGGCGACGTGGTTGTCGCGCGCATTACAGAGTATCCAACACGTAAAAGCGCTGCTGTAGTAACTATCGAGCGCCGCGTGGGATCAGCCGAAGATCTGGACATGAACGTTGAGGCAACTATTGCTTCGTATGGTTTGGCAACGGAATTTCCTATCAAGGCATTGAGACAAGCCGAGAAAATCTCCGTTGACGCAGATAAAGCCCTTGCAGAAGACGCTTCAAGACACGATTTGCGAGAAGAGCTGTGCATCACCGTAGACCCCGCAGATGCTAAAGATTTTGATGACGCCGTTGGCGCGCGCAAGCTTGAAGACGGTGACTTTGAGCTGTGGGTTCACATTGCAGACGTGGCTCACTATGTGAACTGGGATTCTCCCATTGACCTGGAAGCTCGCATGCGTACCTGCTCGGCATATTTAGTGGATCGCGTGCTGCCCATGTTGCCAGAAAAGCTCTGCAATGACGTGTGTTCTCTCCGACCAGCTGAAGATAGGCTGGCTATGTCGGTAAAGATGAAGCTGAGCAGCTCGGGCAAGATCCTTGGGGTAACCGCCATGAATTCTGTTATTCGTTCACGAGCAAGACTCAGTTATGACCAGGTAGATAGCTATCTGCAAGGAGACGCCGCGGCACTTGACTCCGTTGTGCCTAGAGAAGATGCTGGCGCAATCAAAGAAATGATTAACGTGCTCAATCAAATCCGAGCACTGAGAGAAGAAATTCGCGAGAAACGCGGCTCAGTAGATTTTGAAAGCGTAGAGACGCGCGTAGTGCTTGACCAGGATAACAAGCCTATTGGCGTGTCGGTGCGCGAGCGCACCCAAGCAACGGGGCTTATCGAGGAAGCAATGCTTGCAGCCAATGAGAGCGTCGCGCACATGCTCAGCCAGCATGACCTGGAGTCGGCATATCGCGTGCATGAGCAGCCTTCTCCAGAGTCACTTAAGCTTGCGGTCACTCCACTTGTAGCGATGGGTGCTCTTGAGCCAGATGTTGCATCGCGTATTGCCATTGGCGATCAGACGGCATTGCAAGAAGCGCTGGAGTCAGTCCACGGCACACGTTATTCTCGCGTGGTAAATGCACAGCTGCTCAGGGCTCAAAAACGAGCCATCTATCTGCCAACCAATCAGGGGCACTTTGCCCTAGGGGCGGATGCGTACTGTCACTTTACCTCGCCAATCAGGCGCTATCCTGACGTGATAGTACATCGTACGCTCAAGCGTTTGCTCCGCGGACAGACGGCGTCTCACGCAGAGCTCAGCGCGCTTCCAGATATCTGTAGCACCTGCTCTGAACAGGAGCGAAAGGCAGATGCGGCGGCTCGTGCTACGCAAAAGATTAAGCTGGCTGAGTACTATCAGAGCCGTCTGGGAGAAGAAACGTGGGGAACCATTGACGGCTGCGAGCGCTTTGGCCTGTTCATTACATTGGACGATACCTACGCCGACGGGCTTCTCGCCGTGAGGGATTTGGGTCACGAATGGTACGTGTATGATCAGGAGACTCTGGCGCTGATAGGGGAATCAACAGGCAAAACGTATCGTATTGGTGGACGTGTGCGCGTGAAGATTTCTGGCGTAAATGTGGCTCGTGGTCAGATTGATTTGGCACTTGTGGAATAATAAGCAGGTAGATTACGTGCGGGTTTATGAAGCACCCGCACAGATGATTGCATGATTGATATTGAATGATAGGTGAGTAAGATGGCACTTTCGGCACTTTCAGATGAGCTGATGCGCGCTGAAGGCATGATGATGCAGGACCAGAACGAAGAGGCTCTTGAACTGCTGCTTCGTTTGGCTGAAGACGCTGAGGAATATGTGGACTGCAACTGTCAAACCACAGATGAGGTGCAGTATTTTGCGTTTCCAACGTTATTTGACCGTTTAGCGTATAGGCGCGTGGAGAATGATCCTCGCAAGCTTGAGGACGTTCATGAGCCGTTTGATCGCCTGTACGGAGACCTTGCAATGGCTTACGTACGTACCGGCGATTACGAAAACGCCATGAATGCGCTGAAGACTGCCATTCGTTGGAACCCAATGAACTGCGGATTTAGGCTTGATTTGGCTGACCTGTTTAAGATTGCAGGAGATATTCGTGAGCATATTGCCCTGACATTTGGCGTCTTTGAGCGCGCAAGCGAGGCAAGGCATCTGACCAGGGCGTTTTTGAACTTCGCTGCGTGGTTTGAGGCTCAGGGTAGGCTTGAGCAGGCTGCAGCATGTCTGAGAGCTGCTCGTCGCTTTGAGGTTAAAGACAGCACGCTTGAGGCCGCTCTTGACCAGGCTACAGACACTCCTAAAGACCCTGATGGTCTTACCGACGAAGAGGCAAACGACCTGCTTGAGGCAGAGGGCCTGCCAACAGGTGCCAACGCCGAGATTGCGGTTTGCCTGCTGATGTGTGCGCAGGACTGCGCTGCCATGGGTGACAGAGCTACCGCAACTGAGATGACCATTCGCGCTCGCGATCTTGTGGGCGAGCAGGCGGCTCTTACGCTTCTGCAGCTTGTCCGCGACGCCGCAATCTCTGAGGGCTTCACCGCAGGTGGCAATCCCGTATCTGCTGACGCGATAGGCAATGCATCTGGCGAGAAAACCGATGCAGCTGAAACTTCAGATGGGGAAGGCAAATAAGTATGGCCGAGACCCAGGGAAAACAGCAGGGTAAGAAGTCTATTGCACGCAATCGCTCTGCTCGTCATGAGTACGAGATCGGCGAAACCTTTGAGTGTGGCCTGGTGCTTACTGGCACCGAGGTCAAGAGCCTGCGCGAGCGTGGTTGTCAGCTGACCGACACGTTCTGCCTCATTCGCGATGGCGAGGCGTGGATTCACGGCATGCACCTGCATCCGTACACCAATGGTGGCGTGTGGAACGTTGACCCAGATAGAAAGCGCAAGCTGCTGCTTCACCGCAGGCAGATTGACTATCTTGACGGAAAACTTCGCCAGAAAGGCTTGGCGCTGGTTCCGCTTGAGATCTACTTTGACGAGCATAACCGCGTCAAGTTGCTGATTGCGCTTTCGCAGGGTAAAAAGCTCTACGACAAACGTGCGTCTGCAGCCAAGCGCGATTCTGACCGTGAGATTCAGCGAGCTCTCAAGGAACGCAGCCGCTAGGAGCGCGTCGCTGCCGCACGCGAGCGTACCGCCGGAAGCGGCTGGCGCTCGGAGCGCGCCGAACTTCTCGTCAAAAATTTCGTGCGAATTTTATGAGAATCATTCCTATTTTCGGAATAATGCTTTAGAATCACTCAAGATTTGTTACTATCTGCATGAGCACTTAACCGCGGATAAGGGCCACGGTTAGTTGTCGTCCGCGTTAACTGCGCGAATAGAAGGAAAAGCGCATAAGCGCTTGGAGAGAGGAATAAAAATGGCAGAGACTACTTACAAGTTTGTTTGCACCGTTTGTGGCTATGAGGTTGAGGTTGACACTCCAGAGCTTCCTGAGGACTATGTTTGCCCAGTTTGTGGCGTTGGTCCTGAGATGTTCGAGCTTGTCGAGGAGTAAACTCCCCACAAATTAGTCGGATAGGTTATCCGCGCAAGATTGCACGTTGGTAACCTCTTTGATGATCACCCAAACAAAATCGTAAAAGCGATGTAGGATTTAACCTGCATCGCTTTTCGTATGCGCCTGCGTAATATGTACCGTTGATGTACGCAATGTGGTTGGAGTGGTTTTGAAGCACGCGTTACAAATGTCAGATTCGGTGGAAGTAGCTGCATTTTTGGCCTTCTCGGGCGGAGTTATGGACGCCTATTCCTACCTGGTGCGCGGCGGTGTTTTTGCCAATGCTCAGACCGGAAACTTACTGCTTTTGGGCGTAAATCTGACCAGCGGATCGTTTGAAAAGTGCCTCAAGTACGCTCTTCCAATTCTGGCATTTGCCATAGGTATTGCACTTTCGTATGCCATTCGAGCCATTGCGCGAGAAGAACATCTGCATTGGAGACAGCTGGCGGTTATCGTAGAGATTGCGCTTCTAGGTGTAGTTTCTTTACTTCCAACCGATATGAACCTGCTGGCAAACAGCTTGACGTCACTTGCGTGTGGCATTCAAGTCCAGGCGTTTAGAAAGCTCCACGGGCATGCGTTTGCCACCACCATGTGCATTGGCAACCTTCGCAGTGGAACACAAGAAATAGCGGCTTATATGCACACGCATGAGCCCATCCATATTGAAACCTCGCTGCTTTATTTTGGAACTATTTTCTGCTTTGTAGCTGGTGCGGTAGTGGGTAACTTGCTTATTCCATTACTGGGCACTCATATGATTTGGCTGTCACCTGCGGCGCTTCTCGTGGTTATTCTGGTCATGTTTATTGATCGCGAGAAACAAGTTCTAGAAGCTCACGGTAAGTCTGCAAAGTAAGCCGTTAAGTAGGCCACAAAGTAGACCGTTCCCAAAATAGTCATATCTTTTTTGAAAGAATGGCAGTTCGTGGGGTATACTCTCTACACTTTGAATTGCAGGCAACGTTGCGTGCGCCCGCAATTCAGGAACATTGAAAACTGCATGGTGGCAGTTTCGCTCATTATTGGGGGTGACTGGATTCGACAAGGTGAGTTTGCGGTGGGCAGCAAGCCGTGGTCTCCTCGCCACGTAAAACAGGGGTAACGTCAAATTGAATTGACAACACTCTTACTTTTGAGCCTCGTATGGCTCTCGCTGCTTAATTTAGTTCAGCGCGTCTAACTGGGATTTTCTCCTGTTCTCAGGGTGACGTCATTTTAGGGAGATGCTTGTAAGGACGTAGTTGGTATGCCTTACAAAAAGATTGATCCAACTGGAGCACCAAACGCCTGTTACTAAGTGTGCGGTACTTGAGATGTAATTAGTAACTGAGCTTGGAGACACCTGCCTAGGATTTGCTTTGGACCGGAGTTCGATTCTCCGCACCTCCACCATACACTCAGCACTCATGAATGGCGAGAAACCCTGCGATTCATGAGTACTTTTTTAAACGCAACATTGTGTTGCACGTCTGCAAAAGAGCCGCACTCCGATGTATTTGGAGTGCGGCTTTTGCTGTTTAGGGTTTATTTTTACGTTGGCGCTCGTTTCTTATTCGTTTAGCGGAAAGTCATAGGCTACGGGCAGTTGAGGGGTAATATTTAGTTAGCAAAATCTAACAAAAACTAAAAGGTAAGTCCAGACATCATTTTCTGTACGTACTGTCCGCCGGGCCAATGGATCGCTTCTACAGCGACTGACGCTGTAGAAAGAAAATAGAATCGAGGCATGTGATATGTCAAAGAATGCTACAAAATTTCAAAAAGTATTGATGTCCTGGGTATATCGCGGGAAAGAAATATTTAAGCCCCTTAATACGGGTTCCATTGATGAGCACGTGAGATGTGTACGCGAGTATGTGGCCAACATTTTCTTCTATACAAAAAATGGCACAACCATCATGATTGACGCAGGATACAGCTATGACCGCCTACAAGAAAAAATGGACTGGTTGGGAATTAATCCCAAGGATATCCAGCATATTCTTATTACCCATCAGGATACTGATCATATTGGCGCAATTGAGGCAGACAGCGACCAGCTCTTTGGTCATGCACAGATATATATTGGCGATGCTGAAAATAGGTATTTAACAGGAGAAACTCGTCGCCGTGTAATGAATGGCTGGTTTAAGTTGCCAAAGGTGAGCATTCCAAATAAAAAGACACTTCTGCATGATGGGGAAGTGTTTGAAATCGATGGGATAAAAATTGAAACCATTTTGGTACCTGGTCACACCTGGGGTCATGTAGTGTACCTAATCGACGATACGTATTTATTTACTGCCGATACCATCTGGCTGGGAGCAGACGGTGGTTATAGCTTTATTAATAAGCTTGCAGAAGATAATAAACTGGCTGTTGAATCGCTTGCAAGGCTAGAGGGCATTCTGCGTGAGCGCGGACTTAATCCCAAAATTATCACCGGGCATACAGGCTGGGCGGATGACATCAACTTTGTTTTTGCTCATACTGATGAAGTCTGTAACGTCAACAAGCCAGTTAAGGTCCACGACCCCAAGGCGCCATACGATGCTTATGATGAGCGCGATGATACTCGCGAAAACGCAACGAGCACACCGCTTCTTCCCTGTAATAGATAACGCTGGAGCAACAAAGAGCACATGATAATCGCACGTTAGGACTCTGTCAGAAATGGCAGAGTCTTTTTTGCAAATAGAAAGTAATCAGAATTTTAGATTTTCTCGTTGACATATTCCACAAGTGGAACTACTATCGTTATAAGATATTCAACAAGTGGAATATAAGGAGATGAGAGATTTGCTCAAGCAGGGAATTCTTGGTCTCTTGAATTATGGAGATATGTCCGGCTACGAGATTAAAACCATCTTTCAGCAGTCGCTTAATTACTTCTGGACTGCTCAGACAAGCCAGATTTATAGAGAGCTGCAGTCGCTAGAAAAAGACGGCTGGGTTACCTCAACGCTCGTTGCTCAAAAAGGAAAGCCGGATAAGAAGGTTTTCTCGATAACTGAAGCTGGCAAAGAGGAGCTTCAAAAGTGGCTGAGGGAAGACTCCCAGTCCTCGGTGCTGCGCATTCCGCTTTTGATGCAGACGTTCTTTAGGGGCGAGTGCTCCTACGAGGAAAACCTTGCGTTCTTCAAACGAATCGCAGATAACGCCTCCTCGTTTCCTGGTGGAAGTGAGCTGGCAGCTGGCGCGGTGGCCGCTTACGCAGCGCAAATGGGTGATCCAGAGAAGGCGTTGTTCTGGCAATTTACTATCGAGTACGGCAAGATGCACGAGGAAATGCTTAGGGCATGGAGCGAGAAGTGCATGAAGGAACTGGAGGCGCATCATGAACATTCTGCTCATTAATGGCAGTCCCAAGGGCAAAGCTAGCAACTCTCTGCGACTTGCTAAGAGTTTCGTTGAGGGTATCTCTGAGCAGCACGCCAATGAAGATGTGACTGTTGAGCAGCTCAATGTTGCCACTATGGACATCAAACCATGTAAGGGATGCTTCCACTGCTGGAAGAATACGCCTGGCCAGTGCATTATGTCGGACGATGAAGAAACCGTCATCCAAAAGCAGCTCTGGGCTGACCTGGTTTTTTGGAGTTTTCCGCTCTACTACTTCAACGTGCCTGGACTGCTGAAGAACCTCATTGATCGCCAGCTTCCCATGAGTCTGCCCTTTATGAGCGACGCAAATAGGGGATATGGAAGCGGCGCCCACGAGTCCCGCTACGATATGTCCGGCAAGAAGCACGTTCTCATCTCTACCTGCGGATTCTATTCGTCAGAGGGCAACTACGATAGCGTTACCAAGATGTTTGACCACATTCTTGGCCAGGGCAATTACGAGAGTATTTTCTGCGGTCAAGGCGAGCTCTTCCGCGTAAAGGAGCTTTCTGCACGCACCAACCAGTACCTCGAGCTTGTCAAAAAGGCTGGCACAGAATACGCTCAGGGCGGCATTTCTGACCAGACAAAAGCCGAGCTCAAAGTCTTGCTGTATCCAAAAGAGATGTTTGAGCAGATGGCGGATGCAAGCTGGGGAATTTCTCGCGATACAAGCGCTCAGGGCAGCAAACCTGCTGGCGAGAAACCCGTTGAGCAGGTGCCGTTTGACCATATCTTCACCTCTCAGATGGCGGCTTTGTACGACAAAACGGCTTACGACGGCAAAGATCGTGTACTTGAGATGAACTACACCGACCTTGGTCGTAGCTATCAGATTTTGCTGGATAAAGACGGCAGTAGGGTCTTTACTGACGGTAGCCTCACTACCACGACAAAGCTCAACACTCCGTTTGAGGTCTGGCAGTCTATTTCTCGTGGCGAGATTAGTGGACCAGAGGCGCTGGGTAAGCACCTGTATACCGTTGAGGGCGATTTTTCCTTCATGATTGATTGGGATAAGTATTTTGGTCCCACTCCTGGTAGTTCAGCTGAAAATGCGCAGAATACGTCGTCTGATGAAGTGGATGGCGCACAGAAAAACCCTCAGATGATTACAATGCTGCTTCCTTGGATTACCTTCTGGACCGCAACATCGTTTGACTCCCAGGTTGGCGCTATGATTGTGCTGCTTGTTACTGCTTTGATGCCGCTTATTATGAGGAACTTCAAGTTCACCATCTGGGACAGAATCTCATTTGCCCTGGTTGGAGCATTGTCTGCAGGCGTTTTTATGAGCGGAAATGGCGACGGGAATCTTATTGTCAATTTAGGTTACCTGGCTTTTGGTCTTATGTGGCTTGCATCATGCCTTACTAAGGAGCCTCTCTGCGCTGCATATGTTAAGTACAGCTACGGCGGAGATAGTGCCTACAATAATCCGCTGTTCATGAAGACAAATTATATTTTGGCTGCATGTTGGGGTGCTATGTACGTGTTGACAGCAATTTGGAGCTGGTTTGCAGTTCAAAATGGTGTGGGCGGTATTTTGGTTATTGTTAATAACCTGGTTCCTATTGGAATGGGTCTGTTTACGGCGTGGTTCCAAAAGTGGTATCCAGCTAAGATGGCAAGCGGAAAGTAAGCAGCTCAATCCACTACAAAACACCTACACGTCAAAAGAGAGCCAGTACTGAACACCTCCCATTTCTCGTGTCCAAGAAATGGGAGCAGTTCATACGCTGGCCCTCTTTTTGGGTTTCTCGCCATTTTGCTTTACCATAACCACATAAGGAGATGATGCGACATGAACAAAGCGGCTCAAGTAATCAAGAACCTTTCACAGGGCTTTCTTATCTCGGGTATTTTAAGTGCGCTCATGGGCGCATACTACCTATTCGCTAAGGCTGGGCTTCCTCTGCAAGATCCTCCGCTGGCGCTCAAAATTCAATACGAGATTGACTTTGGCGTTGGCGAGAAAATGTTTATGTTAGGTCTAACCTGCCTGTTTATCGGCTGCGTTGGCTATACCATTGCGTGGATTTGCTCCAAGACAGAAAAAGTTCAAGAGCCAGATAATCATCAAGCTGGAAGACCTTCTTGCCCTGGCGGAGCAAACTAAGGCGAGTGGGCAGAGGCACGCGGACCGAGGCTGCGGACTGACCTCGGCGTCTTGAAGTGCAACGGCTGAATTCATATTCGCCAGCAGTAGATGCGGCGCGGATACAAAAATTTGAACTATTTTCAAAACAGTACTGTCCATGTGAACTGTACTATTTATCAGCCAAATTCACTTTTTATGTGAATACTAATTTCTCTTAGATTTTGACTATCAATTTGTAAGAAAATGTAGGTGTAATATGCACATCTTTTTGAGGGGCCATCATGAAAAAAGGTTTTCTTAAGAGAATCTCAGTCTTTCTCACCATGGTTGTGGCATGCCTGTTTATGTCTATTAACACAGCTCAGGCACTTGATCGCCAGAAAGACGATAGTGATCTTACCCAGATCAACATTTATCAGTTCACGCTGACCAGAGACAACATGACTGTTCTCTCGCAGGGAACTGGCGTTAAGCGTGTAGAGATTCCTGCTTCAGATACAGGCAATCTTCCTTCAACCGCTTTTGTTGTTCAGCCAACTAAAGACGGTTCCAACCAGCAGTATGCTCAGCCTCTTTCGCTGAAGTTCTCTAATGCTGGCACCGTTGACGGTAAGTCTGTTGACGTTTATGTCACCATTAACTCGCTGGACCTTACCCTTAAGAATGCCAACGCAGATTACAACAACCCTAATAAAACCGATGTTCCTTTCTTGACGGTTGATGAGAACTGGGGAACTAAGTCTTTCCAGATTATGGACTACATTGACGTGAACCACCCCAGCTACACTGCTGATATGTTCAGGTCCTATGCAATCAACGCAAACGTGACTGTAGAGCTTAAGTACACCGATGGCACCCCTTGTGACCTCAAGCTTGTTATGCAGCCAAGTGATATTGACGTTGTTGGTACCACTGGCGCAAATGAGACCTTCTCGCTTATTAACGCTAATAGCACCATCGATAGCATTGTTATGAACAACAGAAACATTCTTGTTGAGAGCACCAGCGGCAATAAGATTACCTGGAATCCTGTTCGTGGAACCTCTGGTCCTGACCAGGAGAAGAACCTTGCAGGTTTTGCCGTTAAGTCCAAGTCAAGTAGTATGACGTTTGAATCAACCAGCGCGGCTACCAGCGGCAGCCTTTTTGGCGTATACACCGAGGCAATTACTCCAGCTCCAGTAAAGGCAGTTGATCCAGAGCAGGCTCCTGCTAAGGCCGGAGAAACCATTACCTATACCGGCACCTTTACGCTGCCAAGGCAGGGCATTGATACCATCGGCAAGATTAAGTCGATGAGCATGGTTGACACCTTTGACGAGCGCCTTGATTTCCAGAGCCTCACCGTAAGCTTTGACGGCCAGACCCTAACTGAGGGCACTGACTATACCGTTGCTGTTGATGGCCAGAAGGTTACGGTCAACATCAAGGATCACCTGCTCACCAAGGCAAATGGCGGCAAGAAGTTTGTTATTACCTACAAGACTGTTACCAACAGCAAGGTAGAAACTGATGGCTCCAACATTGATAACGAGCTCACACAGGTTGTCGACGGAAACGTTGCTCACTCCAACAAGGTAACCACTGAGCTTCTGTACGAGAAAACCCACGAGTTTGTAAGCGGCACTCCTAACAGGGAACTTCCTCAGGAGGTCCTGAACCTGCTTCCTGGCAAGCAGACCAGAATTCCTAACGGAACCACTGTTACCCCTGATCAGCCTCTTGGTGGTGTTACTCGCGTAGAGACTCCTGATGGAACTTGGGTTTTCATCGGTTACGATCACGATTCTGAGGTCATTGACCACAAGAATGCTCACTTTATTGGCGTTTGGGTAGTTCTGCCTCAGCCAAAGAAGGATGTCCTGGACGGTCAGGGCAACTCCATCGACGGCAACAAGGTAACTGCTGGTCAGGTTCTTACGTATTCCGTCACTTACACCAACACCACCAACACCGCTCGCGATGTCACCATCACCGATGTCATCCCAGAGCACACAACTTACGTTGATGGCTCCGCTGATAACGGCGGCACCTATAATCCAGCTACTCGTACCGTAACTTGGACACAGAACGTTGCTTCGGGCGACACGCTCACCGTTACCTTCCAGGTCAAGGTTAATAAGGGCGAGAAGGACGTTACGGCTGTTAACACTGCCCACGTCAGCGATGGTCTTATCGACACAGATACCAATACCACCACTAACCCTGTGGTACCTAAACCTCGCAAGTCCCGCACTCCTTACACTGGTGATGACACACTGCAAAACACGCTTATGTTTGCTGTTGCAGGCGGTGCAGCGCTTCTCTTAGCATTGGGTACTCTCAAGCTTCACGCAGCTAAGAACTAAGCTGCGGCGAGGTCGACACGCTCGCAGGCATAGCGCACGGTAACTTCAAGCCGCTCTCATTTTGAGGGCGGCTTTTTGTGTGCTCGCGCTTGTGGGCGTGCACGCTTGTGAGTGTGTGCGATTGCGTTCGTGCTCGGCGTGCGTAAAGCGCCGTTCAAGTGCACAACCGATGCTCGAAGCGCAAAGATTGCATTTCACGAGCCAGTTAGTGCATTTGAGTGACACGAGATCCCACATAAGAGATGCAACCGTTATTCTAAAGATGCCTTAAGGCGAGGAGACAAGCGGGGTGCAGTTCCGCTACAGCAAGAAATCGAAAGATTCGGTCAAGTAAGTTGTTTGGAAGTGTTATGGAAATTCGTGTAGTTGAAGAAAAGGGTCGCGCGCAAATCGAAGTGACCATCTTGAGCGGCCCCGATGACCCGCGCGTTTCGGGAATTGTCCGTCAGCTCCAAATGGTTGACGGAAAGATGACTGGATACGTTCCCGGTACTATCAACAGGCGCGTCGTTCTTCTCGCGGATGTGTCATGGATCCAAACGGACGGAAACGTGACTCTGATTCACCTGGTAAACGGCGAGACGCTGGAAAGTTCTAGTCGCCTGTCCGAACTTGAGGATGCTCTCAAAGATACGGCGTTTGTGCGCACTTCTCGTCAGGAACTGGTCAACTTAGATCAGGTTACGGGTATCAAACCCGCAGGTTCCGGTCGCATACTGCTGTCACTTGGCGAGAAAACCCTTGTTGCTTCAAGAAAGTACGCCGCCGAAATCAAACGACGCATCGGAATTGTGTAAGGGCTAGAGGCTTTTTCTTGCGCCGCAGGTCTAAGCGCCGAACGCCACCCGAACGCCACCCAAACGTCACCCGAACGCCACCCAAACGTCACCCGAACCCAATCGGAATGACACCAAAAACACAGTTTTAACAGTAGTTTTATCCCAGAGAAGGGAACATCATGGAACGCAATGAATCACAAAACTGGCAAGAAATTGAGCGAGAGACTCAGCAAGAATTTGATGAGGGACTCAATAAAACAGCAGGTCAAATTATGTGTAAAGGTATTTCTTCTGGAGCACTATGTTTTACCGGCATCTCGCTTGTGTATGGCGTCATTGCGCTGGCAATCAATTTTGGCGACAGGCAGAATAACATCACGCTCCTCACGCTGATTGCCGCTGGCGCTCTTTCGGGCATTTACCAGCAGATTTGGTTCAACTATCAGGCCCTGATTACCAAACTTAGCTACCTTCAGAGGTTCCTTGGCTTTAACGTTTGTCTGTTCCCAACACTTGTGGCAATGGCGCTTATTGGTGGATGGGTTCCAAATATGGCGCAGGCCTGGATGTCGTTTACCGCTCTGTACCTGGTTATTCTTCTGGTAACTACTCTGTTTTTCAACGCCATGTTCAAGAAAGAGGAACAGAAATACAAGGCTGCTTTCGAGAAGTATCAGGCGTCTCGTCGCGCGTAAAGTCGCAACTGATTCTGGATCGCGTAGCTGCGCCTGAGTTCTGCAAAGAATCGGTAGGTTTTGCCTGAAAACATAAAAGAATCGGTGGATTCTGCCTGATTTCTTCAAAGAATCTGTGTTCCAAACACAGATTCTTTGTACTTTTCAGGCAGACTTTTAGTGACGTGGCTTTGTATCCAGGTGTGGTTTCATGGGCGTTTACGTGGAGCCTGATTTTCTCGCCATGTCTGAACGATTTACCGAAAAAGTTCACCAAGTCTGAGCAATTTGCCGGTTTTTCCCGCCATGTCTGAGCTGTTTTACTCAGACATGATGTACTTTTCAGGCTCAAAGGAGCCTTCGCCGAGCTATACACAAAGAGCTCGGCCTGTTGAGAAGACCGAGCTCTTGTGAGTCGTACATAACCTGCGCGTCCAGCCAGCGCTTCGACCAGCACGTTTGCCGCGCGTCCAGATCGCGCGCACGAGCGGTTGCACTTATCGTTTCTTCAGAGCGTTCAGGATGCTGATGATGATGTGGTAGAGGAGCGCGGAGACTGGCCAGATAATCCAGGAGCTTTTCCAGTCCTTGGTGATAAAGCTGTAGCCCACGTAAAGCAAGGCAATTGCGCCAAAGTATGCCTTTGCAAGTGACCTGTACTTTAATGCGGTGGATTCGTAGTCCTTCTTGTTGCTTTTCTCGTCGTGAGAGAAATCGCCTTCCTGAAGAAGAACCCTGTAGCCATCTCTAAGAATTCCCGAGTAAACCAGCAGGTAAACGCCAAGAGAGACGAGAATTGCTGCCACGAAGAAACCAAGAGTAAAGGTGAGGCCAGTCCCATAGTACGAGGCAATAAGGAAGGGGATTGCGCTCAGGATGGTAAGGCAGACGCCGGCAGCCTGTTGCACGTATCGCAACGATTCTGTGGACTCGGCGCGCCTACGAACGGCAGCCTCGACACCATACTGGAGCTCGAGAGAGGCCTCCTTGAGCTGCTTAAACTTCGCGAGCTTCATGTCCTGGAGAATCAGCAGGCCAACGCCCGCAGCAATCAAGAGCATCATGATGCAAATGCCTGCGATACCCATCGCATCTGGAGAAATGTGCATTGGATCAAAGTAAAGCGCGTCTTCGCTGTATGTTGCAAGCGAGACAAGAAGCGCGGGCCCCAGGATAAAGAGGGTAATTGCACCTGCCGTGGGGCGAGAAGTTCGTGCGATTGCATCCAGGTATTCGGTGGCTGTGTCGAGAGAAACGCTGAGCTTCGGTGCCACAGTTTTGCTGGTAGATGCGTTGTCAGTGGAAGATTCGCCAACGGTGCCGCCGTCAGTGCTGTCCGTGGTGCTGCCTACGGTGCTTGCGGCAGCGGGATCCGAAGAGTCAACCTGCCCCGAAGAGGCCGCATAATCAACAGCGATGGCAGTGGCTGGAAGCTCTTCAAGCTCGTCTTTGAGCAGGTAGTCTGTGGAAACGCCAAAGAACTCGCTCATAGCCATAATCTTTTGAATATCAGGCATGGAAGCCATAGACTCCCATTTAGAAACTGACTGCCTCGAAACGCCAAGCTGTTGTGCAAGCTCTTCTTGTGACCAACCATTACGCTTTCTGAGGCTCATGATTTTCTCGCTCAGTAACACGGCTATTCCTTTCTGTTGGTGATGTGGTGGGATTCACATGTGATGGCTATTACTCTAAAAATTGCCTTGATTGCACACCACCAAGTTGAGTTGGAAATTTGTCAACTCTGAGTTGCGTAATAGTTTACCTGCAGAAATGTTATCAAATTTTGGAAAAATAGTTTTAAAAGTCATTTAAAATTTTTGTACGTTCGCAGAATATGTCGACCGGAGGCGACATTTGTTCAGTATGTATATGATAGTATCTGCTCACGGAGAAATTAAATAATCCATATCAGAAAGGAATGCGCTAAAAATTTTGTGCTTCTCGGCGTTGGGCCCGGCGCATAAATTTTGGCGTAAAAGTCACATGAAGAATTTAAAGGTCTGCATCGCTTCATCTGCTCTTGTAGCCGCATTGGCACTTGCTCCAGCATTTGCGCTGGCAGAGGGCACAGCGCCTGCTCCTACAAGCACTACCGGTGCTACTGCTACTACTGGCGTAACTCCTATTCCTGCACCAACTAGAGAGCAGCTCATGGATCCAACGGTTAATCCATACGCTCCTGAGGACGCATACTTCCTTCCTGATGTTACTAACCCAATTCCAGACGGATTTATGGTTGGCAACGCTGACGGCGTAGTCATTGTCGACAACGGCGATGGCACTGTTACCGTTAAGGGTCACTGGACTCCTGCGCTTGATTTTGACGAGGTCATTGAAGTTCAGTTTGTTCGCATTCCTGGCACAACTCCTGATCCAGATCCAACTCCTACACCTGATCCGGATCCAACTCCAGCTCCAACCCCTGATCCAGAGCCAGCTCCAGCACCAGAGCCTGCTCCAGCTCCTGCACCAACACCAGAGAAGAAGTCCGCTCTTCCTGCAACTGGTGTCGCGGACGTTGTTGTTCCAGCCTCTGTTCTTGCAGTAAGCGGCCTTGGTTTTGTTGCTGCTTCTCGTAAGGTCCGCAAGTAGGGGAAGAGCCTGCGGCTCCAACCACGGTCTCAACTGCGACGCCGACCGCGTTGCAAAGCCGACGGGTTTCTCGCCAGAAGAATATAACGTGCATGTAAAGCGCCTGACTTCGGGCGCTTTTTTGTGCGGAAACCGGGCGGGCAGCCAGACGGAAATTGGGTACACTCTGAATAACGAAATTCGGAGGTTGTTATGGACGATCAGCAGCAAAAATTCTCGCAGAACGGTGGCGTGGAGCAGGAGCCGACGCACCCATCTTCAACTGCGCTTGTGCTAGAAGGCGGCAGTTATCGAGGCATTTTTACCGCTGGAATTCTTGATGTACTTCGCGAGAAGGGCGTCACCAACTTTGAGAGCGTGTGGGGAGTTTCCGCAGGTGCCATCAACGCCGTGAGCTTCAGGTCCAAGCAGATGGGTCGCGCCATGCGCATTATGCTGGCCTTTAGGGACGATCCTCGCTTTCTTTCGATTCGCTCGTTGATCACTACTGGCGACATCGCAGGCGCGGATTTTATGTTTGACGAAATCCAAAACCACCTGGACCCTTGCGATAACGAGGCGTTCAATCAAAATCCCATGCAGATGTATGTGGTTGCGTCCGATGTTACGTTTGGTACGTCGGCATATCTGCACGTAAAAAAGTTCCCGGAAGACGTGACCATGGTCCGAGCGTCCGCGTCGATGCCAACGGTTTCTCGTATGGTTGAGCTGGACGGACATCGTTATTTGGACGGCGGAACAACCGATTCAATTCCGTTTGCGGCGGCGCTTGGTCTGCCCGACGGAAAAGCTGAGTACGCGGTTGACGTTCCCGACCACACGCCGGCAAAGAAAGCGCTGGTCATTGTCACGCAGGACAGAAACTTCGTAAAAACCGACGTCAACGAGCAGGTTGCCATTCGCTCGAAGCTCTATTCTGCATATCCGTACTTTGAAGCCGCGCTGGCTTCTCGCGCTGAGCGCTACATGGATCAGCGCAAACAGCTCTTTGAGCTGGAGGAAGAGGGTAGAGTGCTGGTGCTTGAGCCTCCCGAGCCAGTTGAAGTTAAAGTTAACGAGAAGTCCGGTGAGGCCCTGCTGTCTCTATACCTGACAGGTCGCCAAGTTGCACTTGAGCGCCTTGAAGAGATTAAAAGTTTTATCGAGTAGGGTGCGCGAGCTGGCACTCGCGCGATCTGCGGTGGCTCGCGCACGATTTGCGGTGGCTTGCACGCGACCTGCGCAGGAAGCACAAATTGACACGAAAAGAGTTTGTTTTGAAGACGCCAATGAACAAGTTTTTGAAGGTAATGTTTGCGCTGGTTATCGTTGCGATGACCGGTGCGGCAATTCTGCAAATTGTCGCCCCCGAGTACATGGGAAGCAACGCCGCTTATGGCATTTCGACCGGATGGCAGCGAGAGATTGGTTTTTGGAATCTTGCGGTGCTCATCATTTTGGTTACCACTTGTTTCCACTACGATTGGGTCTATCTACGTGCAATTTTGCTCGCGCTGATTCTGGGCGGCATTGGAATTGGAACCAACCACTTCATCCATTTCTTGAGCGCGCACGAGTCGGTAAATTTGGTAGGAGCTATCGAGAATTACGTTCTTGCAGTTGGTTGGATGATTGGCTGGAAGCTCGAATGTAACCGCAGAAAAGTCGAAGGCGCTTCCGAGTAACTGCGGAAAGGTCGCGAGCGTTTTGCACGACGGCGCTACGAGCGAGACGTTATGCCCGCGACGTTATGCGCGCCTGATTTTCTCGCCATGTCTGAATGATTTGCCGGAAAAGTGCTCCATGTCTGAGTGGTTTTGCCGGTTTTTCTCGTCATGTCTGAGCTGTTTTACTCAGACGTGATGCAGTTTTCAGGCTCAAAAATTCAGGACAGTCATCTTGGTTGGAACGCGCCTGATTTTGTCAAAGAATCTGTAAATTTTGCCTAAAAATGCAAAAGAAACTGTGGATTTGCCTGATTTTGTCAAAGAATCTGTATTCAAAATACAGATTCTTTGCACTTTTTAGGCGCGCATGCTGTTATGGCGCACCTGGCGAGAAACCCCGTGCACCCGCAGCTCCCCGCACACCCGCAACGCACCCGCGCGCTCGCACCCCGAACGCTAGCGCAGGCGCGTGAGCTGCACTTTCTCGATAAGCGAATCCACAACCGAGCGCTCCGCCGCTTGAGTTCCGCTCTCCATGACGTTTGCGGCACCCGTGGCCATGGCCAGCCGCAGCGCGTCTTCTGTCGAGAGACCCTGTGCATCCGCAAAGGCAAGCGCCGCCACAACGGAGTCACCGGCACCGACAGTACTTCCTACCTGGACTTTTACTGGACCTGCATACCAAACCTCGTTGGCCGTAGCGTAGACGGCGCCGTTTCCACCCATGGAAACGCAGACCGTGTCGATGCCACCAGCAACAATTTCGGACGCGGCAGCGGCAATCGCGTCCACATCGGTCAGCTCGCGACCAAGCATGGCGGAGAGCTCGTGGTCGTTTGGCTTGGTGAAGTATGGTTTCTGCTCAAGTCCAGCTGAAAGTGCCGCGCCGTCGGCATCCAGGTAAACCTTCAGTCCGGCGTCGCGCAGGGCGCGAGTCCAGCGGCCATACGTATCAGCGGAAGCTCCGCGGGGGAGGCTGCCGGAAAGAACCACAATGTCGCCAGCGGAAGTCTTGGCAATCACGTCAGCAAGCGCCTGGTCAAGCACGGTATCGGTGACCTCGGGACCAGGTTCGTTGATGTCGGTGTTGGTGCCACCCTCGGTGTCGACGACCTTAAGATTGGTGCGCGTCTCGCCGGGAACGGAAATCGCCTGGACCTTGATGTTATTCTCGCTAAGTGTATCGGCGATCCACTTGCCGGTTTGACCTGCAAGAACGGCGATGGCGGTAGACTCTCCGCCCAGCTTAGCGATAACCTTGGAGACGTTAATGCCCTTGCCGCCCGCGTCCTGCCTGAGCCACGTGATGCGATTCACCTGGTCAACGGCAAAATTTGGCACCTGGACGGTCTTGTCCAGAGCGGGGTTGAGCGTGACGGTGTAGATGCTGGGCATAGTCGCTCCTCGGTTTGCGGCGCCGCAATCGGCGCTTGAACGGCACTTCCAAGCGGCGCAAGTTATCTACGCTGATAATACTTCAGTTTCGGCAAAAAAGTAACCGCGGACAGCGTTGTTACGCGCATGTCCGCGGTCTTTTCTGGCGAGAAACCCGGCGCACTCGCGGCTCGCCTTGGACCCGCGGCCCGGTGGCGCACACGCCGCTCGCCCTGCGCCGCCCCGCGCTGCCCGGCGCGCCGTCAGCGCTTACTTGCTGTCAGCACTCTTGAACTGGTCGAGCGCCCAAGCGTACGCAGTTGGAGCAACCCTGGACCAGTACTTCCAGTTGTGGTTGTCGCCGGAGTCGCGCTGGTAATCAACGTTGATACCAGCATTTTTGAGCTGCTCAACAAAGGTGTCGACGTCAGCAACAGGTACTACGCCATCGTCGGAAGTTGTTGCCACAAAGAAAGAAACCTGACTTGGATCAACCTCACCAAGATACTGAGTGGGGAACAGCTGCTTGTACAGATCCCATGACCAGCTGGTGGTGCCATCACTAAAGGCGTGCTGAGACGTGTAAATAAAGTTGTCGTCAGCAAGAGTTGTCCAAACGGAAGGAGAAAGCAAAATGCCCTTGCTAAAGTAATCGGAGTGGTGCAAAACAAATCGTGCCGCACCATAACCGCCCATAGAAATGCCGCCGATTGCGTGATCTTTGCGATCTTTTGACACGCGATACGTGCTCTCAATGTAAGGTACCAGGTCGTTCATGATGGCAGATTCCATCTTGAGGCCGCGATCAGCGGAGTCAATGTAGAAGCTGTTAAAGCCGTCGACAAAGACTACGATAGCTCCCTGACCAGCGGTTTGAATGGCCTCGTCAAGCATGGCGGACGAATCAAAGCGCTCCAGCAGATTGCGATGATTGCCATACAGTCCATGCAGCATATATACAACAGGATAGGTCTTGTTGGGATTGGACTCGTAGTCTGCAGGCAGGTAGACGTCATAGTTCCAGTCCAGACCAAGAGTTGGCGAGTAGAACGATGTCGCCTTAACTGTTCCTTTTGGAGCCTGATCTTTCTGTGCCTCCGTTTGAGCAGTTGAGCTGCCCTGAGCGTTCTCAGAAGCGGCTGGCGAGCAACCATAAAATGGAATCACCAGCAAAAGCACCGCAAACAGAGCAAGCGAGGTGCTCAGAACAATATGGTTCTTGAAGCGGATTTTGAGCTGGCCGCCCAGCAACGCAAAATTTTGGTGCAAACGTGCGACAAAATCTGTGTCACGCATTGTTTCCTCCTGACGTTGTAGCTTTGACCTTGGTGTAAACATACGAGCACGCCCGCACTTCTCGCCCTATAAAATAAAAAGTCGAAACAAAATGCACCACACAGCAGGCCAAGTGGTTGTTCTTGTGCTGTGGACGGCTTTGCAATGTGGAGAAACCCGTCAAATTTGAACGAATTGTTGCATTCGTGAAGCAACAAAAATTTCCGCGTACAACAGCTAAAGAGTGGAGTATACTTTTAAGGCTTTTCCACAGAGCCCCGTAATCTCTGACAAGAAAAAGCATCGATGACCCGTCCAGGGGTTATCAACTCGTAATTCGTAGGAGGAGTCAAGTGAAGAAGTCGACTCAGTTCGCCAAGGCTGGCGAAGTCGAGCGCAAGTGGGTGCTCATCGACGCTGAGGGCGCAACGCTCGGTCGTCTGGCTACAAAGGCTGCCATGATTCTTCGTGGTAAGAACAAGCCACAGTACACCCCAAACGCTGATACTGGTGACTTTGTTGTCATCATCAATGCAGACAAGGTTGTCCTTACTGGTGTTAAGGCTGACCACAAGGAGTATTGGCGTCACTCCGGCTACCTTGGTGGCTTGAAGATCACTTCCTTCAAGGAAGAGATGGAGAAGCACCCAGAGCGTGTTGTTGAGCACGCAGTCAAGGGTATGCTTCCTAAGACCACTCTTGGTCGCAAGCAGGGTATGAAGCTTAAGGTTTACGCCGGCGCTGAGCACCCACATGCTGCACAGAATCCCGTCAAGATTGAGCTGGAGGGCTAAACGATGGCAGATAACACCGCTGTTTACACCGGCACCGGCCGTCGTAAAGAGGCCGTCGCTCGTGTTCGTCTTGTTCCTGGAACTGGTAAGGTTACCGTTAACGGCCGCGAGGCAGTCCAGTATTTTGGTCGCCAGCAGCTCGTAGACAACGCAACCGCACCTCTCCGCATTACTGATACTCTTGGTCGTTTTGACGTCTTCGCAAACTGCGACGGCGGCGGCATCAACGGCCAGTCCGGCGCTCTTCGCCTGGGCATTGCTCGCGCTCTTCTTGAGGCTGGCGAGTATCGTGATGACCTTAAGAAGGCCGGCTACCTCACCCGCGATTCTCGTGCGGTCGAGCGTAAGAAGTACGGTCTGAAGAAGGCTCGTAAGCGTCCTCAGTTCTCCAAGCGCTAAGGCCGCTGGACCCGAAAAAGTCCTCACAAAGAGACCTGTTGTATATCGGCAGGTCTCTTTTTTGTATACTTTTAAATGGTTGCATTTTGCATATTTACGCAACCACTTCAGTCCGCACGTTCTTCTCGCCATCTGGCGAGAAGCCCCACCTGTCGAGTAGTTCGCTGGCGCTTCGCGCGCACGTTGCTCTCCACCCGACAACAGTACATTTGCAGCTTAGGAGACGCTTATGAAGTACTTTGGAACCGACGGCTTTAGAGGCCGCGCAAACGAGGGTTTGAACGTCGATCACGCTTACAAAATTGGCCGCTTTATTGGCTGGTATTACGGTGCCAAGCAGGCTCGTAAAGCTCGCATTATCATTGGTAAAGATACCCGCAGGTCAAGCTACATGTTTGAGTCTGCACTTGTCTCGGGCCTGGTTGCCTCTGGCGCTGATGCGTACATGCTGCACGTCATTCCTACGCCTGGCGTTAGCTACGAGGTTGTAGACGGTGCCTTTGACTGCGGCGTCATGATTACTGCGTCCCACAATCCGTTCACCGATAACGGCATCAAGCTGGTCAACAAAGACGGCTACAAGATGGACGAGGACGTCCTTGAGCAGGTAGAGTCCTATATTGACGGCGAGTTTGAGGTTCCTCTGGCAACCGGTGACAGCATTGGTCGCACGGTTGATTACATGCAGGGCCGCAACCGCTACATCTCCAGCCTTATTGCTAGCTGCGGTTTTAGCCTCCAGGGTCTCAAGATTGGTCTGGATTGCGCTAACGGCGCAGCTTCTAGTGTTGCTCGTCCTGTCTTTGACGCCCTGGGTGCCGAGACGCATGTTATCAACAACGCTCCAAACGGCCTCAACATCAATGTTGATTGCGGTTCTACCCACATTGATCAGCTGCAGCGTTTTGTAGTCCAGAATGGCCTTGACGTGGGCTTTGCCTACGATGGTGACGCTGACCGCTGCCTGGCAGTTGACGAGCGCGGCCACGTGGTTGACGGAGACCTGATTCTCTACGTCTGCGGCACCTACCTTAACAAGTATGGTCGCCTGGCTAAGCAGACCGTGGTTACCACCGTCATGAGTAACTTTGGCTTGTTCAAGGCATTTGACGACGCTGGCCTCTCTTACGAGAAAACCAGCGTAGGCGATAAGTATGTCTACGCATGCATGAACGAAAACGAGTACAGCCTGGGCGGCGAGCAGAGTGGTCATATCATCTTTGGCGATCTTGCTAAGACTGGCGACGGCATCTTGACCAGCCTCCGTATTATGGAGGTCTTACGAGCAGAGCGCGAGAAACTCTCTGAGCTTACCCGTCCCGTTACACTATATCCACAGCAGTTGGTTAACGTTCGCGTCACTGATAAAGAGGCTGCTATGCAGTCTCCTAAGGTCAACGATGCAGTTGCAGCTGCCGAGAAGTTCCTTGAGGGCAATGGCCGCGTGTTGGTCCGCGCTTCCGGAACAGAGCCTCTGGTACGTGTTCTTGCAGAAGCTCCAACCGATGAGCTCTGCCAGCAGGCAAATCAGATTGTGCTTGACGCACTTGAGGAGTATAGGCTCAGCGCTTAAGCGCAGATAGATCCAGGGGATACGATGGCACTGGCAGGAATAGGTGTAGATATGCTTGAGATTGCCCGCATGCAGCAGGCAATTGAGAGGCGCCCTCACTTTATTCGCCGTATGTTCACCGATGCCGAGCGTGCGTATTGTGAGCGCACTGCTCGCCCTGCGGAGCACTATGCTGCTCGCTTTGCGGCAAGAGAAGCCGTGCTCAAAGCCTTAGGAACGGGCTTCTCGTCTGGTATTGGTTTTCAGGATGTATCTGTTGAGAGAGATCAGCTGGGTAGGCCACAGGCTCGTCTAGCGGGCAAGGCTGCACAGATTGCAGCCGAGCAGGGCGTGCAAGAGATTGCGCTTTCTATCTCGTATACCAGAGACGTGGCAGTGGCCAATGCGGTCGCGGTGACCAACGCCGTAAAACCCAAGGTAGATCAAAAGGAAGATGCTGCCCAAGAGCTGGCACGTTCGTTCAAAGAAGCTCGTTCTGTGTTGGATGAGCTTGAGCGCGTGCAAGAACCTATAATTGAGACAACCTTTGATGATGTTGTTAAATCCGAGGAGTAAGTTATGCAGCCGGTACTAAATGTTGAGGACATCAAGCGTGTAGAGATTGCGCTGACACGCGTGGGCGTGAGCGTTTCCGAGCTCATGCACCGTGCAGGTTACGCTGCTGCTCAAGAGGCCCTTGGCATGGGAGGGGACATCTCTAACGTTGTCATCCTCGTAGGTCTTGGCAATAACGGTGGAGATGGCTGGGTGGCAGCAGAAGCGCTGCGCTCTAGAAACTGCAACGTTAAGGTAGTCACTCCGCTTGAGCCTGATCAGATTTCCGGCGATCTTGCACGTCAGATGGCGCAGCGCGCCGTTCGCGCGGGAGTTTCCGTGCTTGTTGGCCCTTCTCGCCAGGAGCTGATTGACCTGCTGGCAACGGCTGACGTGGTGCTCGATTGCATGCTGGGCACCGGCTTCCACGGCAAGGTTCGTGCTCCGTTTGATATTTGGATTGAGTGCCTGAATCAGTCTGGTGCTCGCGTTCTTTCCGTTGACGTTCCAAGTGGCCTTTCTGCGCAGAAGGGCCAGGTAGAAAGCGCGTGTGTTGTCGCTGACGTTACCGTTACCATGATTGCGCTGAAGCCCGGCCTCATCGCTGATGCAGGTAGAGACGTCTGCGGTTCCATTGTTGTTGCTCCTCTGGCTGAGCAGACAGAGCGCCTGGTTGTTGAGGCAGATCCTGTTGCCTGGCGTGTTGACCTGGAAGATTATCTTGCTTCTGTTCCTGCCCAGCTCAACGACTGCGATAAATACTCTCGCGGCTCCGTACTGGTGGTTGGAGGCTCTAGCCGCTTCCCCGGAGCTGCTGTTCTTGCTGCTAAGGCAGCTGCTCGTGCAGGCGCAGGCTACGTTACCTTGGCAGTTCCTGAGGCCATTGTCAGTAGCGTTCAGATGATGTTGCCAGAGGTTCCCGTTATTGGCCTCCCATGCGATGCTGAGGGCGTGTTTACCGAGGAAGCAGCTACGCTGGTGCTGCAGCTTGCTGCCATGCGTACCGTTACCTTGGTTGGTCCTGGTATGCGCGTTTCTGGCGGAACCGTCAAGGTTACTTCTGCACTGCTTGACTCTGAGCTGCCCGTTATTGTTGATGCCGACGCGCTCAATTGCATTGCTCGCCTTACCAATAACAACCTTCCTGAGTTCCCTGAGCTCACGCGTCGTACTGCTCCGCTCATTATGACTCCGCATCGTCGCGAGCTTGGTCGCCTGGTTAACCAGGTAGATAATCCTCCTGCAAGCCTGGTGGCTCAGCTTGAGGCTGCTCGCAAGATTGTCTGGGCAGATGGCGGCTCTGAGCTGGTCATTGTTGCTAAGGGTACCGCTACCGGTTGCGTGGGCGTTCAGAAAGCCGTGCTGCCAAAGCCTGGTCCTGTCACACTGGCAACCGCTGGCTCTGGCGACGTTCTTGCTGGTACTATTGCTGGCCGCTTGGCTCAGGTTGCTGGTCAAGTTGATGACCTGCCAACCTTCTGCTCACTTGCCTGTGAGGTTCACGCATACGCAGGTCAGCTAGCTGCCGAGAAGTTCGGTGTACGCGGAGCTATGGCTGGCGACATCTGTGATGTTATTGGTCTTGCCTCCGATGCACTTGAGGAGCAGATTGCATTTCCTATGGCGGACTTTGAAGAAGCTGCGGAGTAGGTGAGCCTGATGTCGGCATATCCCCAGGATAGATGGGCTTGGATAGAGATTGATCTTTCTGCCGTCCGCCACAATGTAAAGGCGTTTAAGGCCCAGCTCAGCCGTGGCGTTAAGATGATGTGCGTGGTCAAGGCTGACGCATACGGTCACGGTGCTGCTCAGTGCGCTAAAGCCATGCAGTCCGTGGGTGCCGATCAGTTTGCCGTTGCAACGGTCGATGAGGGCGTTGAGCTGCGCTGTTCCGGCATTGAGAGCCCTATCCTGGTGCTTTCTGAGCCGCCGGTCACTTCCATCCCAGATCTCGTCCGCTTTGACATTATGCCTTCCGTCTACACGGTGGACTTTGCCCTTGCGTATGGCGAGGCTTCCGCCGCAGCTAACAAGGTTGGCCGCTATCACCTGGCCATCGATACCGGAATGACCCGCATTGGCGTCAGGCGAGAAGATCTACTTGAGGTACGCGGCTCTATTGATTTCCACAGGGGTCTTGAATGCGCTGGTACGTTTACGCATTTTGCTACGGCCGACGTGCTCGACAACTGGGATTTTGACCTGCAGGTTAATCGTTTTATTGAAGCCGTCACAACGCTTAAAAACGCAGGTTATGAGCTGGGCTTGGTTCACGCTGATAACACTCCTGGCACGGTTCTGCACAAAGACATTCAGTTCGATATGGTTCGTGTGGGCATTGGCCTGTATGGACTTCATCCAAGCAAGCTCACCATTCCCCGCATTGACCTGCAGCCCGTTATGAGCGTGCGCGGGCGCGTGACGCGCGTAATCTATCCAGCTGTTGGCGACGGCGTTAGTTACGGTATGACGTGGCGTGTTCCTCGCAATAACATCCAGGTAGCTACTGTTCCTATTGGCTATGCCGATGGACTTGCACGCAGCCTTTCTAACCGCATGGACGTTTTGACGCGTGGAAATCGTGTTCGCCAGGTAGGTAATATCTGCATGGATCAGTTTATGATTGCTGTTGATACCGCAGGTACACATGCTAATAAGCCTGCACACGAAATTCGCCATGGTGACGTGGTTACCCTCATCGGCAAAGACGGCGACCAAGAAATCACCGCGGATGAGATGGCTGACCTCCGCGAGACCATCAATTACGAGGTAGTTTGCAACTTTGGTGCGCGCCTCGATAAGGTGTACATCTAATGGCAGTCACGCTTGACGAGATTCGCAAGCAGATAACTGATTGCAAGAAATGCCCGCTGTGGGAAACACGCACCAACATTGTGTTTGGTGGCCCAAATCCCACGGCTCGCGTCATGATTGTGGGAGAAGCCCCTGGTAAAAATGAGGATCTAAGCGGTCAACCTTTCGTAGGCGTATCGGGCAAAAAGCTTGATGCACTGTTAGAAGAAGTTGGCCTTTCTCGCCAGGATGTTTTTATCTCTAATGTGGTCAAATGCCGACCACCTTCAAACAGAAATCCCAAGGTAGCCGAGGTGGAGGAATGCTCTCCGTATCTTCGTAATCAGATTCGTGCTATTAAACCAGACGTTATTGTCTGCCTGGGAAATTTTGCAACGCAGTTTGTCATGCATACCGATAAGGGCGTGACGGAGCTGCGCGGCAAGTTTTACCAGATAGGCGCCTTTAGCGTGCTGCCTACCATGCATCCCGCATCAACTATTTACCGCAAGGAGTGGGCGCAGTTCCTCAAAGATGACCTGCGACTTCTTGCCGATTGGCTTGAGGAACACCCTCGAGGAGGCTCGTGTGACTAACTTTTCTACCAGCGCAAATGACGCTACAGCAAACAATGGCTCTGCAGCAAGCAACACTGCAACAAATAACCTGCCAGAGAAAACTGCGGCTGGCACATATGTCTCTACTACTACAGAGCAGACTATTGCTCTTGGTCAGATTCTGGGCAAACTCCTGCAAGCGGGAGACGTTCTGGTGCTTACGGGAGATCTGGGCGCTGGAAAAACGCAGCTCACTAAGGGTATTGCTGCTGGTATGGGCGTCACGGATGATGTAACCAGCCCAACTTTCACTATCGAGATGGTTTATGAGGGTACACTTATGCCTCTCTACCACTTTGACCTGTATCGCCTAAACGACCCTGATCAGCTTGAAGATACGGGCCTGTACGATGCACTTGAGTCTGATGGTCCAACTATCATCGAGTGGGGAGAGCAATTTGCGGAGCAAATTGGCGAGAGAAACCTTGATGTGTATGTCTCTAGACTATCTGAGGAAGAGATTGCATCCGACGACGCAGAACCCCGTCGTGAGATTCGCTTTATCCCACAAAATGCTCGCGGAGAAGAAATCATTCAGTCGCTGTAATTACTGAATAAATAACGTTTTTGTCACCCAGTTATAGATATTTTAAGAATATCTATAACTGGATATTTTGGCAGTACACCTGCGATTTCTTTTCATATATACTTACCAATCTGTTGAAACATGTTCAAAAAAGAAAAACAATTGTTTTTTTGAAATACACGAGTTAAGGAATATGAAATGTCAAAGTATTTGCGCAACAACGTAAAGATGCTCGCAATTGCAGGTATTATGGCAAGTGTGTTGGTTTTCTCGCCAGTACTTTCTGCGATAGCTCTTGCTGAGGGTACTGAGGTAGCTGAGGCAAGCGTCACAACTGAGGCCACCGCCTCGACCGAGTCGTCTGCCGCTACGACCGAAGCGACTACTACAACTGAGACGACCGCTGCTGCCTCAACAGATGATGATAGTGACGCAGAAGCTGTTAAATCATATATAGATAACAATTACTATGGCCTGACAAGAGAGCTACATATTTCAGTTTCAACAGACGGTGGCACCTATAACGGAAAATCTTATATTCCTCCCACCATTTCTGATGACTGCAAAAGCGTCTCTTTTAGCAGCAATGTTCAGCGTGAGGGTTATACGCTGGTAGGTTTTACTACTGATTACTATTCAGCTCAAGGAGATGCAACTCCTGATATGTCTATGCCCTATACCATTGACGCTGATGGTATGGTTCATATGAATTTTAGTGATTTGCACGCTTGGAGTTCTACAGACGATATTGATACAGGAATTATTACTTCAAGATATCATCTGTTTACACTCTGGGCGCCAAACCCTGAGCCTGAACCAGAACCAGAACCTGAGCCTGACCCAGAGCCAGCACCAGAGCCTGAACCCGAGCCAGCACCTGCACCAGTTGCGCCTGCTTCTGATGCATCCCAGCAGCCAGCACCAAGGCGCGAGAAGAGCGTTCTGCCTAACACGGGCGATACAAGCTCTGTAGCAGGTGTTTTCGCAGCAGCTGGCACTACTCTTGTTGCACTTGGTCTCCGCAAGAAAATGCAGTAGTAAATAGTCGCCTCCTAGTAGAAATAAATCCTTATGCCTAAGTATTTTCACAACAACACAAAGCTCCTTATTCTTTCCGGTGCTCTTGCAGGAGCATTGGTCTTCTCGCCAACACTTTCTGTGAGAGTACTTGCTGAGGGCACTGAAGTAACAGAAGCAACCACAACTACTGTAACAACTGCAACTAACGATGCAGCTGAAGCAACCGTCACAGCTGAGACAACCGTCTCGACCGAGTTGTCCGCTACAACTGAAGCAGTCACCGCAGCTGAGACGACTGCGACAACTGAGACAACCACTTCAGCTGAAGCTGCTGCCAACACCACTTCAACAGATGACAATGGTGCAACTATTGTTCGTTTTTATGATCCTGAAGTTGGTTGGAATGTTAGGATCAATCTTGTTGTCGGCGCATACGGCACTCAATACAACGGAAATTCCTATATCCCTGCAACGATTTCAGACGATCATAAGAGTTTTACTTTTGATGGAAATATTCAGCGAGATGGTTACAGACTGGTGGGTTATTCGTCAGAAATATTTTCAAATGAGCAAAGAGATAACGCAACTCCAGACCAGTCAATGCCTTACACCGTTGATGCTAATGGAATTGTTCACGTGAATTTTGCTGATATTACTGCGTGGTCCGTCACTGATGACCTGCGTGATGACACAACAACTTACTATTACTTCTTTGCTCCGCTTTGGG
>NZ_CAUUSI010000012.1:0-36446 GCF_963547875.1 Lancefieldella parvula | reverse complement strand
CGAGATGGACCACTCCGGCAGCGTTCCTCGCATTCTGGAGCTTGCGCCAAACGCCGAGGTCTACGCAAGCGCGCCTCAGGGCGTCAAGGAGCTTAAGGCTTTTTATGGCGAGAATATCAACGTCAACGGCGTAAAGACGGGCGATACGCTCAACATTGGTAAGCGCACCCTGACCTTTGTGCAGACCCCAATGGTCCACTGGCCAGACAACATGGTCACGTATTCCGACTACGATAAGATTCTCTTCTCCAACGATGCATTTGGTCAGCACTACGCTTCAACCACTCGCTTTGAAGACGAGTCCGACTACTGCGAGGTTATGAAGCAGGCTCGCAAGTACTACGCAAACATCGTTCTCCCTTACGGTCGTCAGGCTGACTCTGCTGTTACCGCAGTTAAGGGCATTGGTCTGGAGAACATCGATATTATCGCCCCAGCTCACGGCGTTGCATGGCGCTCCCACATTGCCGACATCATCTCCAAGTACGAGGAGTGGACTACCGGCAAGCTTGAGGAGAAAGCCCTGGTTGTGTACGACTCCATGTGGGGCTCAACCGACAAGATGGCTCACGCTCTTCTGGACGGTTTTCTGGCTGAAGGCATTCCTGCCCAGCTCATCGACCTCAAGGAGACTCATATCTCCAACGTCATGTATCACTTCTTGGATTCCAAGTATGTCTGCGTTGGTTCGCCTACGCTGAACTCTAAGTTCCTGCCTACCGTTTCTTCCTTCCTGACCTATATGAGCGGTCTTTCTCCAAAGAATGACCACCGTATTGGCTTTGCGTTTGGTTCTTACGGTTGGGCTCCACTTGGACCAAAGATGGTTCAGGCCGAGCTTGAGGCAGCAGAGTTCACCATGCCACTGCCTGTTCACGCTATCGGTTGGCTTCCTTCCGACGAGGACCTGGACGCCGTTCGTGCGCAGGTCAAGGACCTGATCGAGGCTGGCAAGCAGCTCTAATCTAGCGGTATATTGAGCAAGACCCCCACATTCAGCATGAATGTGGGGGTCTTTTGCTGTAGAGGGGGAGTTAAGCGGGTAAGAATGATGCAAATGACCCCGAAGTGACCCCGGAATGACCTCGAAGTGGTAAAAAATCCGTTTAGTTGGAAAATACAAGTTTCTGTATATAGCGTTTGCCCAGATAAAAGTTTTTAAGGCGGTAAAAAATCGTCTAAGTTGGAGATAAATTGGTTAATTTTAAGTTTTCATTTCCAACTAAACGGGTTTTTTACCTTTTTCGGCACATAATTTTAGGCGTGAAAGTTACGTATTCATGGCAATGAATTAATCGAGCAAGTTATTCAAAATTCTGCATCAAATATTGAGAACTGCTTGTTAGTCAGAATTAACGCAGAAAAATAGAGAAGCATGACATTAAAATTGCGGTTTGAACCGCAGAAAAGCGATTCGCGTCGCGGGAAAAGCGTGCTGCTCGTATAGTTGGCGTCATCACGCTGCGTTTCCGTCATCCGCGCCGTGTAACTCGTGCTTAGTTGACGCCATCATCTCGCGGAGACGTCCGCGCCATCGCGTCTCGCGCCTGACGTTTCATGGCGAGACTGTGTCAAATTCCTGCAGACCACAAGGTAGAGCGCGTTAGAGTACAATGGTCTGTACAAAAAAGTAACTTCGAAGAGGTAGGTGCCCATACATTCGATGGACATTGCGTTAAGTATTGGAATAACTCTGCTGCTTACCCTGGTAAACGGCTTCTTTTCTGCGGCTGAGATGGCTATTGTCAGCTCTCGTCGCGCGGCACTTGAGGCGGACGTAGACGAGGGCGATCCAAGAGCCTTGGCTGTCATTGACATTGCCACTGATCGAGGATATTTTCTTGCAACAATCCAGGTTGCAATTACCCTGGTAGGTTTTGCTTCCTCGGCATTTGCTGCGACAAGCCTTTCCGAGCCATTCGGCGCTTGGCTGGTCAGTATCGGAGTCCACGCTGACCTGGCGCTTCCTTTGGCCGTCGTGGCTATTACGCTGATTGTTTCGTTCTTTTCCGTGGTCATCGGCGAACTGGTTCCAAAGAGCATTGGCCTAGCAAACTCCGAGGCAGTGGCCAAAGCAGTCGTCGGCCCTATGAAGGCGTTCATGCAGATTGTGCGTCCGCTCGTGTTCATCACGTCTGCCTCGGCAGATGCGGTTACCACGCTGATAGGCATTGACACCACCAACGATCATCAAGAGGTCACCGAGGAAGAACTTCGCTACATCGTCAAGGATTCCGAGGACCTCTCTGAAGAAGAAAAATCCATGATCCACGAGGTCATCGAGATGGGCGACACCGTTGTCCGCGAGGTAATGGTCCCGCGCGTTGACATGACCGCCATGGAAGACACCGCAACTATCGCCGAGGTCCTGCGCGTCATGCGCCAAACAGGTTTCTCCCGCATCCCTATCTACCACGAGAATATCGATCGCATCGTGGGCATCGCTCACATCAAAGATTTGCTGGAGCCGGCGCTTGACCAGCACGATAGTGACGAGAAGATCGCGCGCTTCGTACGTTCTGCTGACTACGTGCCCGATACCAAAGACATCATTCCGCTGCTTACTGAGATGCAGACAAGCCGCGACCAGATGGTCATCGTTGTTGACGAGTACGGTGGAACCGCTGGTGTCATCACCGTTGAGGACATCGTCGAGGAGATTGTTGGCGAGATTGAGGATGAGTTTGATCCGGACAACAAGTACCTGACGCAGCTCTCTGATAGAGAGTGGCTGGTAGATGGTCGTTTCTCGCTCAATGATGCAGCTGAACTTGGATGGCCGGTTGGGGAATCTGAGGAGTACGAGACTATCGCGGGCTTTGTGCTGGATTTGGCAAATCATCTGCCTCGTCCAGGTGAGGTTTTTGAGAAGGATGGCTATGTGTTTCGCGTGCAGTCGATGCGTCGTCGCCGACTATCTTTGTTGCGTGTAATTGCACCAGAACCACAGGTAGACGGTGAATCTGAGCCAGCCAGCGAAAACTCTGACACATCAGAAAATGAATAACTAAAAGAATGATTACAATAGAGTGAACCAATAGAAAGAGGTTGAAATGGCGCAGTTGATTTCTATCAAAAAAGTTGTGGTAGGACCTAAAAACTTGACCGCTACCGTTGAGTTTTCGGCTAAAGCGCCACGTTTGACCTCGGAAAATGCTGAGGCAACTGAGCGCGTGCTTGAGCTTTTGCCAGGTCTTTCCGATCACCTGTGCTTGGGCGACGCTGATGCTCGCTTTGGACTTGTTGCCAACGACACCGAGGTAGCGCACCTGCTTGAGCACGTAACCGTGGAGCTCCTGGCCCTGACCAACCTTGCAGGAGACGTTTCGTCCGGCAAGACTTCCCTGGTAGATTCCCGTCGCGGCCTTTACGAGATCATCCTCGCATGTCCAGACGACGTGCTGGTTGCAGCCTCGCTTTCCAGTGCCGTGTGGCTTCTCAACTGGGCATATGGTAACCAGGACGAGGCCGATCCAGACATCAACGCAATCGTTTCCGGCCTTGTTGCGCTCATCCAGAGCCTTGACGGCGAGAAGACCGATGAGCCTGCAGACTCTGCAGAACCTGAGGCGGACGCTGCGCCCCAGGCAGAGAGCGTAGACGCAGAGGATTACGCTGCCGACAACTCCTCCGAGGACGTTGCTGATGCAGCTGCTGCTGATGCAGTTGAGGCCGAGGTTGCAGACGCTGAGGAGAACAACGCCGAGGTCGCAGGCATCGACGCTGCTGACGCAGCCGACGAGGACGCCGTCGCGCCCGCTGCTGACGCCGATCCCGCCGCTGCCGAGCCCGCCACTGAGCCCGCTGCCGACGTCGCCGACGAGGCCATCGCAACTGAGCTTGCCGAGGCAACAGCCGCCGAGGACGCAACCGATGACTCTGAGGTCACTGACGTCCCAGACGACTGGAACATGATTAACGTTCCTCGTCCAAAGCCCGTTCGATAAACGCCCTTATTGCGGTATGATTACGTACAGCGTTTTGCTGTTTAACAGGAGGTACTTATGAGCAAGAAGTCTGCTGGTTTCTTTCTAGGCGCTATTTTTGGTGCTGCTGCTGGCGCTGTAGCTGGTCTTTTCCTGGCTCCACGTTCCGGCGAGGAGACTCGCGCTTTGGCTGCAGATGCTGTCAATGACGCATGGGATTCCGCACTTGATTCTTATGAGCGCACATCTAAGGTTGTGAGCACTAAGATTGACGAGGTCAAGCCTACTGTTGACGCAAAGACCGACGAGCTCCGCGCAAAGGTTGATCTTGCTCGCGAGCGCATGGATCAGCTCCGTGAGTCACTTTCTGACGCTGTGACCTCTGCTTCTAACACTGTCGCAGACGCTGCTGATGTTGTTGCAGACTCCTTTGTTGTTCCAGAGCCAACCGCCACAACCGCTGAGGCTCAGGCTGTTCGCATCGAGAACGTTGAGTCCCACGAGCAGGAGAACGCTGGCGAGGGCTATCAGGAGGCATAAGCCTCACTTACAAGCAATGTGACGGGACGCCTTATGACGTCCCGTTTTTTATAGAGAGGTTTCACGTGAAAACAACCGAGCTCCTAGGCGCAAAGGTCCTTCTCCCCAAAAAGCCTGCTACAAAGGGCAAGCATGCGGGAGAAGAGCGTTTTTCCAAGTTAGGAAGAATCCACAACGTCGTTTTTACGCCATTCAAACAGGGCCAGCCTTCGCAGGTAGTGGGCGTGATGGTTCAGAAGCCCGACATTGCTGGCATGATTAAGCAGGATGACGCGTTTGTCACGCTGGAGTCTCTGGAGACCATCGAGCAGGGGCTTTGCGTAAAAGATCCCGAGAATAACGTCGATAAAGCAGCAATCAAGCGCTTGAACTTGGATTTTGATACCTGCATTCTATGGCACGGTATGGAGGCTCGCACTAAGAGTGGAAAAAGTCTGGGCTACGTGAGCGGTGCAGAGTTTGACCAGGTCACTGGTGTGGTCTTGGCATTTCTTGTGGGTGACGGCGCCGGATCGGAAGCTCTGGTAGGTTCGTTTGCCATCAAGCCTGAGTGGTTGCTGGGCTACTCCAACGGCGCAATGGTCCTCTCCGATGAAGCGGCAGATGCCCAGCTCACTGGTGGCCTGGCTGCAAAGGCGGGCGAGGGTTACGCGGCAGCCGCTGCTAAGGCTTCTGAGGCTACAGCTAAAGCCGGAAAGGCCGTTGCAGAGGCCACCGAGAAGGGCGCGTTTGCCCTGGGTAAGACGCTGGCCAAGGCAAAGCGTGCCATCGAAGATGCTACCGAGCCTGACGCAGAAGACGATTCCGAGCGCCCAGCTCCCGTTGCTGCAGAGGATGTTCGTCTCGAGAAGCCATCTGCGGAGGAGCAGGTCGCCGCTGCAGAAAAGGCCGCTTCGGACAAAGCCGCTGACAAGAGCACAGCTGCTAAGCCTGCAAGCAAATCATCTACGCAGGCCACCGCTAACAAGGCAGCTAAGGGTTTTGGTATGCAACTTGGCCGCATGGGCAAGATGTTCTCTGACTTCAAGGACGAGTTTGACAAGGCAAGCAAGTAATAAGCCGCAGATAAACACATAAAACAAAGGGCGAGAAGATCGATCTTCTCGCCCTTTTTGTGTTGCAGTTGCGTGATGTTTGCTTACAAGCCCATGGCCTGCAGGATGAACATCACAATGGTCAGGATGATGACGGTGACGATGGTAAACCAAGTCAGCGCGTTCCAGATGCGACCGTTGGCGTACTTGCCCATGATGTGTTTGTCGGCCGCAATGATAACCATAAAGACAAGCAGAATTGGCAGCAGAATACCATTGATGACCTGTGCGGCCATCATAATGCCAAAGAGGCTCATGCCTGGGATCAGAACAACCAGCGCAGAAATGACCAGGACGGTTGTAATAATGCCATGGTAGACGGGGGCTTCCTGCCAGCTACGGTCGGCTCCGCGCTCCCAGCCAAATGCCTCGCAGATAGCGCTTGCGGTAATGCCTGGCAGGACGCACGCTGCAAGGAAGGACGCGCCAACCATGCCCAGTGCAAAGAGGGTACTAGCGTACTGACCTGCAAGTGGCTCAAGCGCGCGAGCAGCGTCGGCAGCAGAGTCAACAGAGATTCCGCGAGGGAAGAGGACAGCGCCGGTGGTCAGCATAATGAACCAGGTAATGACCTCGGCCAGGATTGCGCCGGCAACATTGTCTGCACGCTGTGCAGGAATGTCGCTGGTATCAAGGTTCTTCTCGACAACATTTGATGCAACCAGGAAGATCATGTACGGACTGATGGTAGTACCAATATTTGCAACCAACAGAGAAATGTATGACGGTTCGGCGGAGGGCTGTGGAATGATGGTGACGCGCAGGGCTTCTCCCCAGTCAGGCTGAGCAAGCACGCCAGCTACCACGTACGTGACAAAAATACAGCTAATTGCCAGCAGAATTTTCTCGATGCGACGGTATGATCCGCCAACGGTCAAGAGCCACACCATTAGCGCGCTGATAGGCACCGAGACGTACGTAGGGATGCCAAAGAGCTCCATACTAGAGGCAATACCTGCGAATTCGGAAAAGGTAACAGCAATATTGGAGAGCAGCAGTGCGCCCATTGCCAGCGTGGACAGGCGGATGCCAAAGCGCTCGCGCACCAGTGATGCAATACCTTTACCGGTGACGCAGCCCATTCGAGCTGCGGTTTCTTGAACCACAATCAGCAAGAAGCACATGAGTGGTACGGTCCACAGCTGCGAGTAGCCAAAGGTAGCGCCCGCGCTGGAGTAGGTTGCAATGCCACCAGCGTCGTTACCAGCAAATGCGGCGAGAAGACCGGGACCCATTGCCATCAAGATGTACTTGAGGCTGTTTTTGTTGACCGGAGCCTTCTCTTTAGATGTGCGTTTGCCCTGCTCGACAACGATTCCGTCGCCCGCAGAAAGCTGGCCGACGGCGTCCTGGCCATCAGCGTCCTGCTCTACAACCACGCCCTGCTCTGCAACCGCGTCCTTTACGTGTGCGTTTTCCTGCGCCATTTACATCACGCTCACAAGCGAGAGAGCGTAAGAGAGGACGAAGAATGTCACCACCGAAAGGCTCATAGAAATCAGGGTAAGCGTGAGACCTGAGGTTTCCTGGTTTTTCTCGTCACGATGGCGAAGAACAGCCAAGAAAATTGGGGTCAGCAGGAAGGAAATAAGGGTAGAGCCAGCTGCTGCGCCAAAGATCTGAATAATGGTCTGGTCAAAGAGCGCGGCGTAGAATGCGCCTGCATTTGGGTCGTAGGGGTGGAATAGAGCTTCTAGCAGGGCGTGAGCTGCGGCACCAAGGATGCAAATGAGTCCGCTGACCAGAAGACCCAGTAGAAGCGAGCGGAAGGCAAAGCCTAAGATAGAAGGAGACTTCTCGCTGCCAGGATCGTCTGTGAGGAAGAAGTTTGTCACGTAGTTGACGGTATTCTCGCTTAAGTTCAGCGAGATTGGCATGGTAATAGTGCAAAGAGCTGCGAAAATACCCATGGTTGGATTAGATGTTGCAGCTGTTCCCACAAAGGCAGCAATCACAACGGAGGCAACCCAGAACAAAAGCCAGAGGTTGCGGTGGAGGAACCAAATAATGTTGCGGCCGCGGTCGCCAGAATCGGAATCGCTCCTGCCGCCACCAACGATCTGCAGGTCCTCGGCGTGCTCCTCTTCAAGAACGTCAAGAGCGTCGTCGACGGTGACAATACCCAGCAGGCGGTTGTCGTCAGAAACAACAGGCATGGCCAGCAGGTTGTACTTTGCAATGTTGCGAGCAACGTCCTCCTGGTCGTCCTCCGGCGAGGCTGTGACCAGGTTCTTATTGGCAATCTCCTCCAGACGAGTTTCTGGCTCGGAGACAATCAGGCGGTTCAAGGTAACAATTCCGGACAGGCGGCCATCCTCGTCAGTAAGGTAAAGGTAGCGGACGGTCTCAAAGTCCTCGTCCAGGTTACGCAGGCGATCAATGGCGTACGCAACGGTCTGGTCCTCAGGAATAGAAAGCGCCTCAGACGTCATAATACGGCCGGCGGTGTACTCACGGTATCCCAGTAGCTGCCTAATAGCGCGCTGCTCCTTAACGCCCATCAAGCGCAGGAGTTTCTCGGCACGGTCATAGCTCAGCTCGGAGACAAGCTCGGCTGCGTCGTCTGGGTCCATCTCGGACAAGATGCGAGATGCTTCTTTTTCGTTCAGGCCACCGATGAGCTCAACCGCCATAGCGTCGTCGTTGAACTCTGCCATTGCGCCGGCTCGCTGCTCGTCATCAAGCTGGGCAAACACCTGGCTACGCAAGCGAGAGTCCAGGCGCTCGATGATGTCAGCGACGTCAGCAGGGTGCAGCTCGTCCAGCGTCTTGTGGGAGACGGAGAGCTTAACGTTGGAGAGGTCACGCTCGACCAGGTCCATGTAACTCCATGCAATGATGCGCTCTTGCATGGGGTGACCCATAGCGCGCGCAATGCGGGTAACCAGGTGCTCTAGCTGGGGAGAAAGGCTGCGCAGCAGACCGCGTGCGCCAACCTCTGCGCCTAGAAGGCGAAGCTGCGTTGAGCTGGTATCGGAAAGTTTGAGGTCGTTTACGCGGACAACGCGAATGCCGCGCGTATCAACAATCTGCTTATTCAGAATATCTCGGGCGAGAAGAACCTCGTTAGGCTGCAGGTACGAGAAGCGAATCTCAGTTGAAGGTACCTTGAGCCTGATGACGTCCTCATCGTAGGTATCAACATACTTGCGCCAAGAAATCATCATTGGCGTGCGGCCAGGGCCCATAAAAGCAAGGGAAGTGATGCGAGGAAAAACTTCTCCGGTGGCAATTCCAAGGTCAGAGACAGAACCGATCTTCTCGCCTTCTGAATCTAGAACCGGATTACCCATTAACTGGGAAAGATAAATCATGTGTGCTCCTTACATGCGTCCGAAGACTAAAGCGTGGCTTTGGCGAGAAACTCCGCGTAATTGCCACGGGGACTGCATTGCGATTTCACCCCTCACGGTGCAAATCGGCACACCGCAAGAGGTCAGCGACTGTGAGGTCGAGGTTTCATGCTGACCTTTCTCTTCATCCAATAGAACGTGAATTGTGCTTGCGAGGACAATTCACAGATGTAACTATTTTAACGATTTTCTCGCGAGGCTGTAAAGACTCTTCACATAATCTAGCTGCTCGGATTTACCTGCAGTCGAGGTGCGACCGTCGTGCGGTCAACGCACGGCCAGCGCACGGCTAGCGTGCGGCCAGCGCATGACCAGCCCGATCCGCAAAGCTTCACGGCGCACAAAAAAGCCCGGTACCTGCGGAACGCAGATACCGGGCTGTACTGGTACAAAGGATAAACGAAACAGCTCTTAGAACTGTACGTTTGGTGCCTGACGAGCGGACTCGTCGGTAACCTGGAAGCTTGTACGTGGGGAACGTCCACCAGCAAGAAGGTTGTTTGGGAAAACAGCGATGATGTTGTTGTAGTTCATGACAACATCGTTGTAGCTCAAGCGAGCGTAGCTGAGGCGGTTCTCGGTGTCAGTAAGCTCTGCCTGGAGCTCCAGGAAGTTCTGGTTTGCCTTGAGCTCTGGGTAGTTCTCAACAACAGCAAACAGGTTGGTCAGAGCATTGGAAAGAGTGCCGGAAGCCTGCATCTTCTCTTCAGGAGTGCGTGCATTTGCGACTGCAGCGCGAGCAGAAGTAACTGCCTCAAAAGTCTTAGACTCGTGAGCTGCGTAACCCTTAACGGTGTTGACCAGGTTAGGGATCAGATCGTTACGACGCTGAAGCTGCGTATCGATAGCTGCCCAAGCGTTATCGCACCTGTTGCTTGCGCGAATGATGCTGTTGTGAATGCTAATGGCCCAGAAAACCAGAAGGACAATAACTACAACTGCGGCAATAATCATGCTAAATCCTTTCAATCACTGACAATCCTGTGTCAGCCATCCATTTGGACAGGTTAATTATACCCAAAAGTAAAAATCTAAGGCGTTTTTAATTAAAGCTTTTAACTTGCTAACGAGTCTTTTGGTAAATGGAATGCTCGCCCACACACTGGCGAGAAGAACGTTGAGCTAGAAATGACGTGAGATGGAATGGAAGTTCTGGAAAAAACGCCGTAGCAAAACTAAAAATACATGAAAACAAAACGTGGAGTTGAAGGCCGCCAAAAATGGCGGAGAGGGAGGGATTCGAACCCTCGGAACGGGGACACCGCTCAACGGTTTTCAAGACCGCCGCATTCAACCACTCTGCCACCTCTCCAAAGCGGTAATATCCTACCTCATAATTCAGTTTTTTGCGAGTAGGGGATTTGGTAAGTTCGGTTTTGCTTCATAATTGAGCGAAGACAAATAAGCGTCAGGTTCGGGACAGAATCGCGTCAGGTTTGGGACAGATTCGCGTCAAAACTGCGGCAGATTTGCGACAGAACCGAGACAGAACTGCGACAGATTAGCAGCAGCAATCGGACAAGTGAGGAGCAGCTATGAGTGACGAAGCACAAGAGCCTTTGACCCCACAAGCTGCTCTTGATCAGAAGAATATGAAACTCGCTCTTGAGCAGGCAGAGCTTGCAGCACAGATAGGAGAAGTGCCTATCGGAGCAGTTGTAGTGTGCGAGGGAGAGGTTATTGCCGTTGCACATAATCGTCGTGAGATTGATAACGATCCTTCTGCGCACGCTGAGTTTCTCGCCATGCAAGAGGCCTCAAAAAAGCTTGGCCGCTGGAGGCTTTCGGGTTGTACGGTCTACGTAACGCTGGAACCATGCTTGATGTGTGCAGGATTGATGGTCAATGCTCGTATTGATCGCTGCGTGTTTGGCGCGTTTGACCCAAAGGGGGGTGCAACGGGTACGTTGTTTGACGTGAGTAGTGACCCAAGACTTAATCACGAGTTTGCTGTCTCAGGCGGAGTATTAGCAGACGAGGCATCTGCACAGCTCAAAGCGTTCTTTAAAGAGCGTCGCAAAACCAAAAGTTTGGAAAATTGAGAAGTTTAGAGGAATTATTTAAAAGAAATCTTGATTCCGCTAGCAGCTATCAGCAAAGCCCCAAGACCAATAAAAGCCACTACAAGAATGAGCTTTATAGCCATTGAGATGCTGAATACAAGAGATAAAGACGCGCTTACTAACAGGAATAATGCAAATACAGAGATTGCGATTAAGATTAATTTGTCATTATCGTCAGCTGCCTGGGACTGAGATGCGTGTCCTTGGATATTTTGAATAGCTACATTTTTATCAAAGACGATAGAGAGCGTAATAAAAGAATTTATAAGCACGAGAACAGCATAGAGATACCAATAGTTGTAAGAGACAAGAAAATAGAGGAAACACCCAGATAATACAGTCCTGAAGGACGAGATTTTACCTGTTCTATAAAATGTATGAAGTCCGGTAAAGCCACCAATAAAAGCTAATAGCCCGTAGGTTAATCGGGGTTGGTATTTGCTTGAGGTTACTTGTTCAGATGAATCACTGACATCCGTCTCAGCCATAAGAGCCTCCAAAGTATGCCGTAAACACTCTTATAAATTCATAAAATATTTTATAAGAGTATTATATCACAATATGTAATAAATTTCATAAAGTGTTCTTTGGAGAATGGAATTGTAGTTTTAGATCACCTGGAAAATAAAGAAATCAAGGTAATGGCTCTCGGGAACACCCCAAAGAATTGGGTGGTCAGGAGCTTGCTGGCGCTCTTCAATTTGCTTGAGCTGTACGTTGGTGTGGTGAGCTGCCTCGGCAATTGCCTGAGCGAGAAGATCTCTGGTCATGAAGTGAGAGCAGGAACAGGTTGCCAGGTAGCCGCCTCGAGGTAGCAGCTTCATGGCTGCAGCGTTGATTTCCTTATAGCCGCGCATGGCGCTGCGAACCTTGTCGCGCGTCTTGGTAAATGCAGGCGGATCCAGAATGATGAGATCAAACGGACCTCCCTCTGCCTTGAGCTGACCTCGGTCACCAGCCAGTTCTGGCAGGTATTCAAGGACGTTTGCACAGGTAAAGTCCATGTTGTCTGCCAAGCCGTTGAGCTCCGCATTTTGGCGAGCAAGGTCAATGGCTGTTTGGCTGACGTCTACGCAGCGGACAAAATCTGCCCCTCCTGCTGCAGCGTTAAGGCCAAACGGACCAACGTGACAGAAGCAATCCATTACACGACGGCCTTGTGCAAGCTGGCGAACTGCTCGGCGGTTATATTTTTGATCTAAGAAAAAGCCGGTTTTCTGGCTGTTTTCAAGGTCAAGATTGAATTTAAGTCCGTTTTCAGTTGCAAGAACATGGGTTGAAGGCAGAGTAAGGGAGCTTTCTGCAAGTAAGCCATTCTCGTCAGGAGAAGCACCTGTCCACCAGCCCTTATATTGTGGAAGCCCTTCTTTAAGGCGCGAAGGAGAGTCATTTCTTTCGTAGATGCCATCAATGACCTGGCCATCTGTAGACAAAACCTCAAGCAGCAGCGGATAGATAACGTTGCGCAGACGCTCCATGCCTACGGTTCCTACCTGCGCAACAAGCACGTTCTCGTAGCGGTCAACGATTAAGCCAGGAAAGCCATCAGCCTCAGAGAAGATGACACGGCAACAATTGGTATCGGGCTCAGTCCCAGGTAGAGCGCGGTTTCCCATAGTGGTCTTACGGTGCTCCCACGCCCAGCTAATCTTACGACTCCAAAACGCTTCGTTAAGCCTATCGTTGGCGTTTCTTGTCACAATTCTGACGCGAATCTTGCTCATTTCTGACAGAAGACCGGTTCCCTGGTAGGTGCCGTTCTCTTCAAAGACATCAACAATGCAACCATTTTGAGCACTCTCGCCACTTTCTGGAGATGGCTCTACACGGATGACCTCGCCCTCAAAGACCCAAGGATGTCCGCCCGCAAGCGCACGAGCTGCTTTCTTGGTGACAATAACCTGTGGATATGGGCGGAGTTGCTTCATGATGGTCCTTCTCGCGAGAAGTGCTTACAAAAGGCCGGGTGCTTGTATGTGCCCAGCGTCGATGTTCAAAAAGTTACAGAATCAAATTGCAGAGAGCCATAATGGGGAATATTGCCTGCTTAATGGCTGCAGAGCGTTTGTCGGGAGAAGTTACAAAGAGAAGAATTGCAGCAAATGCCATTGAACATACAGCAAAGATAACAAGCGCTTTACCTGCTGGATTTCTGGTGGCCATCAAGAAGACGCCAACGAATACCTCAATGGCAAGAAAGAGATTGTAAAATCCCTGGTTAAAAGCCATCTTCTCAGTGTTCTCTGCCTCTTCTTTTGTCATGTTAAAGGCCTTGAGCGCACCGTCAGAAGTCCAGGCAAATGACTCTAGATAAAAAATGACCACGTGTAAAACTGCAGCTTCAAGAGCAAAAATTATACCAACGTTACTAAAAGGACCCATGTTTTATTCCTTTACTGTATTAGCTGACTGCATCTGATTATAGATTACGTGTGTCGGCCATATCTGCCGCCAAAACCAAATCCCTTACCCCTTGACCTTGAACCCGAGAACATCGAGCGCGTGGTCTTGGAGGTAGAGCGGGAGTCTTGAAGCATAATGCGACCCGAGTCATAAGAAAAGCCAGGTAAATCCCATGAAGGAATGAGCGCTTTTGTGAAATACTCAATTTCTCTGAGTGGCGTGACCTCATCTGGTCCCATAAAAGTGAACGCCTGACCTGCGGCTCCTGCACGGCCTGTTCGGCCAATGCGGTGAACATAATCCTCAGGATCAAGCGGCACGTCAAAGTTAATGACCGCATCAATGCCCTGGATATCAATGCCGCGACTCATAACATCGGTTGCAACAAGAACCTGAATGGCGCCGCTGCGGAATCGCTCCAGCGCTCTTGCACGAGCTTTTTGCGGACGGTCCGCATGCATAACGTCAACCTTGAGACCTGCGGCTTTAAGGTTTTTGTAAATACTGTCAACGCGTGACTTTGTCCTACAGAACACCAAAACGCGTTCTGGAGCAGGATCAAACGAGTTAATAAGTGCTTTCAGGAGCTGTGGTTTTTGTCCCTGGGTGACTGAACACAAATGTTGCTCGATTGTTGCTGCAGTTTGTCCAGTTCTTGCAATCTCAATGCGCTCAGGATCTTTGAGCAGCGCATCTATGGTTGAGGTAATTGACGCGGGGAGCGTTGCCGAGAAAAGCAGCGTTTGGTGCGCCTTGGGCAGCTGCTCCATAATGCGGTGAACGCTTGGCCAAAATCCCATGTCAAGCATGCGATCAGCCTCGTCGAGCACCAGTACCTGAATATTCTCCAGGCTTGTGTGCTTCTTGTCGAGAAGATCTATCAAGCGGCCAGGTGTTGCCACCAGTACATCGCAACCTTTTTGCAGCGCGGTTATCTGGTGCTTGTAGCGAGCGCCGCCAGTAACAATGACGGCCTGCTGACCGGTGGATGCGCAAACATTTTTAGCAACGTCGTCAATTTGAGCAGCCAGCTCTCGCGTTGGCGTGATGATGAGTGCACGGGGGTAGGCGTTGCGCTTGGCGTCGCCTCGCTTGGCGTTGTGCTTGGCGCCGCGCCCGGCGGTCGCGTTGGGCTCCTTGGCGTCGGGCTTCTCGGCCCCACCGGGTTGCTCGACAGCAATGCGCTGCAGCGTAGGCAACATAAACGCTGCAGTTTTACCCGTTCCCGTTTGCGCTGACGCAACAACGTCCTTGCCCGCTAGGACAGCGGGAATTGCCGCGGCCTGCACGGGAGTGGGCGCGTTAAACCCAAGTGTTGCTACGCCTGCCAGAATTTGCTCGTTTAGCCCGAGCTCGGCAAAAGTTATTTCCATACAAACAAGTATACTTATGTGCAACGATTAGCCAAAGGAAGTTACCATGCCTATTAATATTCCAGATGGTTTACCAGCTAAGAAGACACTGCATGAGGAGCGTATTTTTGCGCTTGAGGAAGAAGTTGCAGAACACCAGGAGATTCGCCCGCTGCGCCTGGCAATTTTGAATTTAATGCCTAAGAAAATTCAGACAGAAACACAGATTCTTCGCTTGATTTCAAAGTCTCCCATACAGGTTACCTGTGACTTTATGCGTATTTCTTCACATGAATCTAAAAATACTGCCGCCGACCATCTGGTAACGTTTTATTCAACTTTTGATGACTTCAAAGATAAAAATTACGACGGTCTGATTATCACGGGCGCTCCTATTGAGGACCTCAAATACGAGGATGTTGACTACTGGGATGAATTTTGTCGCATTGTCGACTGGTCTCAGGAACACGTCTTTTCTACTATGTACCTGTGCTGGGGAGCACTAGCTGGTCTGTATTACCTGCACGATATCCCTAAGAAGATGCTGGGCGCTAAGCTCTTTGGTATTTTCCCGCAGCGTTTATGCGATGAGTATTGCTTTCTCACTAATGGATTTGATGAGGTACATCACATGCCTCATTCTCGCCATGCTGCTATTGAGACGTCAGCTCTGGCAAATCATCCTGAGCTTGCAGTGCTTTCTGAGGGCTTTACCAGTGGTCCTGCACTTCTCGCTACAAGAGACTTCCACGAGATTTTTGTAACCGGTCATTTTGAATATGACCGCGATACGCTTGCAGAGGAGTATTGGCGTGACTTCCACAAGGGTCTGCCTATTCGTCTGCCAGAGAACTACTTCCCCGATAATGATCCAGAAAAGCAGCCGCTGTTTACTTGGCGTGCCCATGCAAACCTGCTGTATCGCAATTGGATTAACTGGGTGTACCAGATGACGCCGTACAACACAGACGAGATACCTGCGGCTATTGCAGATCTTCGTCAGCGTGTTGCCAAGGCCGATCCTGATGCAAGGATGACCGGTAGGTTCTAAGCAGGTATTTGCACGGTGACCGAATCGATATTGCTCGCAACAGGTTAGATGCCGTCGATACAATAAAATAATTGATTGATATACGCGTATAAAACTACGTGTAGAAGCACGTATAGAGAGGATACGTAGATGAAGGTTGTAATTGCTTCAGATATTCACGGCGCTGCCGACTATTGCGAGAAGCTCATGCAGGTCATAGAGGAGGAGCAGCCAAAGTACGTTTTGCTTCTTGGCGATTTGCTTTATCACGGCCCTCGCAACGATCTTCCTGCAGACTACGCACCAAAGCGCGTTATTGAGATGTTGAACAGCATTTCCGATAAGGTTATTGCGGTCCGCGGAAATTGCGAGGCAGAGGTTGACCAGATGGTCCTTGACTTCCCTTGCATGGCCGATTACAACATCTTGTTCGATAAAGATCCAAAGACTGGCGAGCAGTTCACCATCTTCTTTACGCATGGTCATGTGTTTGGACCTGGTGTTCATAACAGCGTTGACAAGTGGCCTCAGATGCCAAGCCTTGATGCGTTTGTCTACGGTCACACGCATAGAAAGTATAACGAGAAGGGCCATGACCATCCTGAGGTCACCGTATTTAACCCAGGTTCCGTGGGTATTCCAAAGGATGGTACCCATAGCTGCGGAATCTATGAGGATGGCGAGTTTAGGCACGTAATCCTTGGTGAGTAAGTCTGTGTTGTCCACACGCAAAAAAAATGGCGAGAAGATCAATTGGTCTTCTCGCCATATTTGTGTCGCTGTGTCAGAGGTTTAGTGCATAGAAATAGTCATGAGCTCATAGCCATGTGCATGTCGCGAGATGGAATATTCAAACGCACGACCATCGTCGATATAGCCGATTTGCTCAACCTCTAAGAGGGGGTCGCCCGTGCTAATTTCTAGTCGAGAGGCTTCAACCTCAGTAGGCATGACTGCCCTAATAACACGGTGTGCATTAGCAATTCTAAGTCCAATTTCGCTTTCAATATAGTTGTAAATCGAGTGCTCTAGATGGGCCATTTTAAGATTGGGAACTAGGCTAATAGGCATGTAGGTGTACTCGATGACCTGCGCAATCCCTTCAACAAGCCTGACGCGCACAATTCTGTAAACAAAATCTTCGGTAGTAATATCAAGAGCTTTAGCAATGTATTCAGAGGGACGCTCAACTTCAAAGGTATAGACCTTTGATTTAACGCGCTCACCTCGGGCAGCGTGTTCAGCCATGAAGCCTTCCATTTGACCGGAGACTTCTTTACTTGGCTTAATTTGTGTTCCTTCTTCCAGCTTTTTGACAAAAGTGCCGGAGCCTTTTCGCCTGAAGATAAGCCCTTGCTGCTCAAGAACTTCTAGTGCCTTATTAATGGTAATTTTGCTCACTTCATATTGCTCGCAGAGCTGAGCAACAGAAGGCAGGCGAGAATAAGCAGGATACGTGCCTATAGCAATATCAGTTTTAAGATCCTGAACAATCAAATCGTACTTATTCATGGCACCTCCTCAGGTAGCAAAATTTTACTTTGCATTCTATCTGATTTGCATTAGTATACTACATAGAAAACCTAACATATCTGTTTTATAAAGTTGACATGTCAGGTTTAGATACTTTTGAGAAAGGATGGGCATGTCGTATCAGTTGCCTGAGAATTTCTTCTTTGGTGGGGCAATGTCTGGTCCACAGACCGAGGGTAAATGGCAAGACGGAGGAAAGCTGCCAAACCTTTGGGACACCTGGTCTAACCTGGACATTCATGCATTCCACAACCGCGTTGGTTCCTACGCCGGAAATGACTTTACAGAAAGAATGGAAGACGATCTTCAGCTTCTCAAGTCTCTTGGCTTGGATTCCATTCGCACTTCTATCCAGTGGAGCCGTTTGTTGGACATTAACGGCAACCTTAATCCAGAGGGCGAAAAGTACTATCACCACCTTTTTGCTGTTGCTAAGAAGGTTGGTATTGAGATTTTTGTAAACCTTTACCACTTTGACATGCCTGAATACCTCTTCAACCGCGGTGGCTGGGAGTCTCGTGAGGTTGTTGAGGCATACGCACATTACGCGCGCATTGCTTTTGAAACGTTTGGAAAAGAGATTCGCTATTGGTTCACTTTTAACGAGCCAATTGTTGAGCCAGAGGTCCGTTACACACTTGGTGGCTGGTATCCCTTTGTTAAAAATTATTCGCGTGCTCGTGCTGTTCAGTACAACATTTCACTTGCTCACGCGCTTGGTGTTCGCGAGTATCGTCGTGCAAAAGCAGCAGGTTTTATGCTTGAGGACTCTCGCATTGGCCTCATCAACTGCTTTGCACCACCATATACCAAAGAGAATCCATCTGAGGCAGATCTTGAGGCGCTACGCATGACCGACGGTGTCAACATTCGCTGGTGGCTTGACCTGGTAACTAAGGGTGAGCTTCCACAGGATGTCATTGATACGCTGCAGGCCCGTGGTGTTGACCTTCCTATCCGTCCCGAAGACGAGCTTATTCTTGCCGACGGCGTTGTGGATTGGCTGGGCTGCAATTATTACCATCCAGAGCGCATTCAAGCTCCTGCAAAAGATATTGATGAGAATGGTATTCCAAACTTTGCTGACCCGTATGTTTGGCCAGAAGCGGAGATGAATGTATCCCGTGGTTGGGAGATTTACCCACAGGGACTCTACGACTTTGCCATGAAAGTTCGCGATGAGTATCCAGAGCTTGAGTGGTTTGTTTCCGAGAATGGCATGGGTGTAGAGCGAGAAGATCTTAAAAAAGATGAAAACGGCGTAATTCAGGACGACTACCGTGTTGATTTTGTCCGTCGCCATCTTGAGTGGATTGCCCGCGCAATTCAGGACGGCGCAAAATGCCGTGGTTACCACTACTGGGCCATTATCGATAACTGGTCTTGGGCAAATGCTTTTAAGAACCGTTATGGCTTTGTTGAGGTTGACCTGGAAGATAACTACAACCGTCGTCTTAAGAAATCAGCTGAGTGGCTTAAGCAGGTTGCCACTACACATATAGTTGACTAGAAACTCGTGAAAGGAGTTTGCTCATGGCAAAAGATAATGGCCAAGCATCGTTTCTAGATAAATTTGCAGAAGTTTCTGCAAAAGTAGGCAATCAAGTTCACTTGAGGAGCCTGCGCGATGCATTTGCAACTGTCAGCCCAATTTACATTTTGGCTGGTATTGCAGTACTGATCAACAACGTTCTGTTCCCACTCATCTTTGCAAATGATCCAGTTACCTTGGCTAATTTCAAGGTTTGGGGTGCAGCAGTTGCTCAGGGCACTCTGAGTTTCTCGGCAGTTATTCTTGCAGGCATTATTGGTTATTGCCTCGCTCGTAACAAGCGTTTTGAAAACGCAATCTCTTGTGTTGTTATTGGTATTGCTGCACTTATCATCATGATGCCTCAGAGCATTGTTGCTACTGCAGGCGCTGTTCTTCATGCAGCAAACGCCGCTGATGCAGCAGCTGCAGCAGTTGCACTTCCTGTCGCTGATGTTGCTAAGCTTCTGCCAACCGGCTATGCAGTTACCGGCGTTGATGTAACTGGTGCTTTCTCCACTTCCTTCACCGGTACTAACGGCCTCTTTGGTGCAATCATCATTGGCCTGCTTTCTACCACCATCTTCATTAAGCTCTCCAGCGTTAAGCAGCTGAAGGTCAGCCTTGGTGAGGGCGTTCCACCAGCGGTTGCAGATTCTTTTAACACCATGATTCCAATGATGTTGACCTTGACCGTTTTTGGTATTGCTTCTGCTCTTCTTGCAGTTTGTGCTGGTACTGACCTTATGACCATCATTGCAACAAGCATTTCTGCCCCACTGAAGGGCCTCATGAATGCTGGTCCATTTGCAGTCATCATCATCTACACCTTTGCTAACCTGCTCTTCTGCCTTGGCATTCACCAGTCCACCATCTCTGGTGTTCTGATCGAGCCAATCCTGACCATGCTTATTGTTGATAACATGGCAACCTTTGCAGCTGGTCAGCCAATTCCTCAGGACCACTACATGAACATGCAGATCATCAACACCTTTGCGCTGATCGGCGGTTCTGGTTGTACTCTGATGCTGCTTCTTGACACCTTTGTATTCTCTAAGAACAAGGCTTCCAAAGATGTTGCGGCACTTTCTCTTCTTCCAGGTATTTTCAACATCAACGAGCCAGTTATTTACGGTTACCCAATCGTCTTTAACCTTCCTTTGATGATTCCATTTGTTCTTGTTCCAGATTTGTTCATCGGCCTGACCTACCTGTTCACCAACCTTGGTTGGATTAGCCCTTGCGTTGCAATGGTTCCTTGGACCACTCCAGTATTCCTGAGTGGTTGGCTGGCAACCGGTGGCGACTATCGTGCCGTTATCTGGCAGGTCATCGAGGTTCTTCTCGCTATGGCAATTTACCTGCCATTCATGAAGATTTCCGAGCGCGCACAGGCCAAGCAGGCTGAGGCTCTTGCAGAGAACGCTCAGGATGCAGAGTAGTTTGTAAGCTTATAATCTGAGTATCACTTGAAGCCAGCCGTCGTATTTGGTGGCTGGCTTATCAAAAGGAGATCACATGAAAATCTTACTTGCTTGCAATGCTGGAATGTCCACTAGCCTGCTTGTTCAGAAGCTTCAGAAAGAGGCTGCTTCTCGTGGTTTGGACGTAGAGATTATTGCAAATCCTCTTAATAAGGCGCTTGAGCTTATTGATGGTGCAGATGTCTTTTTGCTTGGACCTCAGATTGCGTATGCAAAGGCAGATGTTGAGGCTGCAGCAGGATCTATTCCTGTAGCTGTTATTCCTATGGTTGATTACGGCAGGATGAACGCTGCAAAGATTCTTGACGATGCACTTGAGCTTATCAAATAAGCTGTAAAAGATTTTGTGAGCTCTTAAGTACTCAAGAAAAGAGTATGGGGTAAAAATGGCTTTAGATGATGAAATGACTGCTACGCAAGAAGCAGCCTTTGAGATTATTGCTACCGTTGGAACGGCAAAGTCAATGTATATTGGCGCTATCCAGAAGGCAAAGGCAGGCGATATTGAAGGTGCTCGCGCAGATGTTCTCGCTGGTACAGAGATCTTTAATGAAGGCCATAGCACGCACCTGAACATGCTCCAGCAGTCTGCAATTGACAACAGTAACGTTGAGTTCTCGCTCATTTTGCTCCACGCTGAAGATCAGCTTATGCAGGCTGAATCTTTCCGCATCATTGCTGAGGACTTCATCGACGTGTACGAGAAACTCCTTAACAAGTAACTGGCGAGATAAACATGTGTGCAGAAACGCTTCTTGGCGGTATTGAGTTTGGCGGAACAAAGATTATTCTTGCCACGGGTACACCAGACGGAAAAATTTACGAGCGTGAGGTCTTTCCTACGATAGCGCCAGAGTCTGTTTTGCCAAAGATTGTGGGCTGGTTCAAAGCTCGCTCTATTCAGGCTCTAGGTGTTGGAGCATTTGGCCCCACGGGAGTCAATCCTGATCTGCCTAGCTACGGAAAGATTCTCTCGACTCCTAAGCAAGGCTGGCGCAACTTCAATCTGTTGCAGGCGTTGAAGGATGGACTGAACGTCCCTGTTGGATACGACACCGACGTTAATGCAGCTTGTTTAGGAGAAGCAGTTTTTGGTGCAGCTCGCGGCCTTGATAACGTTGTCTACCTGACAGTAGGAACTGGAATTGGCGCCGGCGTGCTGCTTGAAGGAAAACTCCAGCACGGCATGCTTCACCCCGAGGCTGGTCATATCCTTGTTGAACGTGAGGCAAATGACCCTTGGCAGCAGACCAAGTGTCCCTATCACCAGAATTGCCTTGAGGGGCTGGCATCAGGTCCTGCTATTCAAGAGCGCTGGGGACTTCCAGCTGTTGAGCTTACTGAGAAAGACGAGGTATGGGAGCTTGAGGCTGCCTACCTTGCAAAAGCCCTCTCCACATATGTAATGTGCTACTCACCTCAGCGCATTATTTTGGGCGGAGGCGTCATGGAGCAGAAGCAACTGTTCCCGCTCATTCAGCAGAAACTTGTTGCGTATCTCAACGGCTACATCAACACTCCAGAGATAGAGGACATACAGAATTATGTTGTTCCTGGAGGTTGCGAGGGAAACCAGGGCATTCTAGGTGCTTTGGTGCTTGGACAGCGCGCGCTCGGTGCGTAATTACTTGGCAAGAAGAACGACTACCGTTTAGAACAGCGTTCACTTTGTAAAGAAATGGCGAGAAGATCTATCGGTCTTCTCGCCATATTTGTGTCTTGTGACGTGCGGTTTTCTAGTCAGCGTTACTTCCTAGAAAGTGTGTCAGTATTCCAAGTACTGCTCTGAGAGCTGATGGTTACGGTTCTTCCACCGTTGGTGGAAGAGAGGGTGAAGGGCTCGCTTCTGCCACTGACCTGGCCGTTGAAGTCAAGTTCAAGCTTTGACTCATCACCGGTCCAGGTGCCACGAACCTCAGGCTGACCACCAGTGCGCCAAATGACCGTGCCGTCCTTCTGAATGACAACCTCCATCGGCTTGCCGTCGGTGCCGGTACCGCTATAGGTGCCAACCCACTTTTGGGCCTTCTTGCGGTCTTCTTCGGACTTCTTATCCTTATCTTTTTGTTCTTGCTCTTTTTTGGTCTTCTCGGCCACGCCAGATTTAAGAGTTTCACCCTTCTTTATCTGGTCGGATACGCGAGAGTGGTATGAATCATAGGTTGAATTATTGCCTGTGTCGTCTCCCCAGATAACCTTCTCGTGCTCAATATCTCCGAGAAGGGCCTGTAGCTCAACAAGCTTATTTGCCACAGACTTTTGATCCATAGTATTTGCGGTATCTGTGTCGTTGAAGCTGTTTGCGGTTAGCCTGCGCTTGTAGTCGGCCTCAAACCAGTCGCGAATGCTCTTCTGTCGATCAGAGATCGAGCTATTCAGAACGTTGATTCCTGTATCGTCACTGCCATTAGGCATACGGAACTGCCCATTCTTCTGATCAGTCTGAATCTGTTCTTCAATTTCATTGAGTTTCTCGTACTGGTTAAGAAGTTCAACACGACTACTGTCACTGCGAGGATCAACGCCAACGCTCTCTATCTGTTCCTGATAGGTTGCAATGCGCTGCTGGACGGCGCTGCGCTTGGCTGCGTCGTCTTGGTGGGACTGAATGACCCAAGCAATGGCCAGTACACCTACAACCAGAACGGCCGCAAGTAGGCCAAATGCCACCTTACGCAGAGAATCCGAGCCGTCCTTGGTTTGCTTGCGCTCAACGGAACTAGGTCCGCTTGAAACAACGGTGAACTGCGAAGGGTCGAAGTGCGAAATAGCAGTTGAATCAACGTCGTCAGAGGTGAAGACGTCGATGCGATCTGGGTCATTAATGAAAGCCGTAGGCTCCTCGTCAGCAGCGTTGGAGTTTGCGATTACGGTGGGGTCTGCGTCAGCATCTGCGTCAGCGTCTGCAACGGCGTCCGAGTCGGTGACAGCGGTAGGCGCCTCATCTGGGGTGATGTAGGAGTCGTCTGTCGATACCTCTAGGAGTGAGGTTTCTGCAGCAGTTGTGTCTTCGTCATCGGCTGGATACTCTGCCAGGACAGTTGCGTCTGGATCAGTTACGGTTTCAACTGGCTCATCAGCTTCTGCTGGTGCGATGGCCTCAGTGGCTGTGGTGGAGTTGTCGGGTGCGGTTTCTGGTGTGGGTCCTGTGGACTCGACGAGCGCATCGGGCTTCTCGACGTTTGCGGCGTCCGCGACGTCAGAAAGCTTCTGTCCGCAGTTGGAACAGAACTTTGCGTGCTTGTCAATTTCAGCTCCGCAGTTGGGGCAATTCATAGAGTCGCTCCTTAAATCGCCAGTTAGACTCAGTGGCTTTTAATTACACTGGGTTACTATTGTAGCGTTAACAGGAGAAACGCCAAAATGTTTTTAGTTTTGAAGGCGGTCGCGCGCGTTTAATGACATGCGATGTAGATCCGCTTTGCGTGTTCAGGCTCGCTGCTTAGAGCAGAGAAACACCAGCTTCAGCGCAACAATCCTCGGTTTGCTTGTCCCAGATAGATGCCTGTACCTCTCCGACGTGCGCTTTTTCTAGTAGCAGCATGCAGAGACGGCTCTGGCCGATGCCGCCGCCAATGGTAAAGGGCAGCTCGCCGTCAACGAGCATCTTGTGGAACGGCAGCTCAAGGCGGTCCTCGCATCCAGCGATTGCCAGCTGCGACTTAAGCGCCTCGGCGTCAACGCGGATGCCCATACTGCTAATCTCTACCGCGCAGTCTAGGGTCTCGTCCCAGAACAGCAGGTCACCGTTGAGCGACCAGTCGTCGTAGTCAGGGGATCTAAAGTCGTGAGGCTGGCCGGAGTTCAGAGTGCCGCCAATGCCCACGATAAACGTGGTTGGATGCTCGCGAACAAACAGATTTTCTCGCTGTTTAGGCGTCTGAGTAGGGTAGAGGTCCTCCAGCTCCTGCGAGGTTACAAAGGTGACTTCGCGGCTGAGCCGCGTGTTGAGCTGGGGATAGTGCCACTTGAGCTCGTCGAGCGTGCCGCAGATTGCCTCGACAATGCGGCAGACAGCGTCTTCCAGCGTGTCGGTGTTGCGCTCGTCCTGCGTGATGATGCGCTCCCAGTCCCACTGGTCCACGTAAATGGAGTGCAGGTTATCGGGCTGTTCGTCGCGACGGATAGCGTTCATGTCGCAGACCAGGCCGCGACCGACGGCAAAGTTGTAGCGCCAGAGTGCATAGCGCTTCCATTTTGCGAGCGACTGAACTACCTCGGCGTTTTTGCCGACGTTTGGCAGGTCAAATGCAACCGGATGCTCGACACCATTGAGGTTGTCGTTCATACCGGTAAGCGGGTCAACAATCAGTGGAGCGGTGACGCGCGACAGCTTCAGTGCGGCGCACAGCTTGGTCAAAAACACGTTCTTGACCTGCTCAATTGCTTTTTGAGTATCGTAAAGCGAAAGGCTTGAACGGTAGCCCTCTGGAATCTTGGTCATGTGGTCTCCTTGCAAGAGAGCGCTAAAAATTTGATTGCGCTGATTTTGCCTTCTTTCCACAACCCTTTAGCGAGAAACCCGTGTGATTTAACCGTTTTGTCAAAAAGACAATCGTGCGGCAATTTTCTACACATGGTAACTGCAGCTAAATAGGACATCGAGCGCGGATTCGTTGCAACATAACAGCCGTCAAAAAGATTTCTCAAAAACTTTTGAAAAGTAAGTATAGGGTAACTTACTTTGGGAATATAACAGTTAACTAGTAATCATTACTAGTTACTAAAGGATATATCTAATAGAAAGGTGTTAACCATGCTAAACGATAAGCTCAACGTTCTTCTCGCTAACTACGCTGTTGAGGCCCACAAAATTCACAACTTCCATTGGTATGTCAGCGGTCCTTCTTTCTACAACGTGCACACTGACCTCGACGAGGTTTACGGTGCAATGTATGACCAGCTTGACGAGGTTGCCGAGCTCATCCTGATGAACGACGGCTCTCCACTGGGCTCCATGGATTCCTTCCTCAAGAACGCAACTCTTTCCGAGGCTGCTGAGGGCTTCAAGAATCCTCAGGAGATTTTCGAGTCCATTCTTGCTGACTACGAGGCAATTCGCGCTTTCGCAACAGAGATCAAGAAGGATGCAGATGCTGAGGACAACTTCCTTGTTTCCGCAGCTATGGATGAGCACATCGCTCTTCTCTCCAAGACTATTTGGATGATTAAGCAGTCCAACAAGTAAGTTTGGCCCTTGGTCAGTTAACCTCTGGGTGGTCGATGAGCGCGGCCCTTGGAAATAGCCAGCTTCTTGGCAAACGACCAGCTTATTGACAAACGACCAGATAAACGTTGTGTTTCTTTCTTTCCCTTATGAACTAAAAATGCCGTCGGGTTTCCGGCGGCATTTTTCGTGGGCGCATAATTACCCGGGTTTTGAATCAATCGACACTGAAAAATCCGCAAGGCGTTCCGCAACCAGGTCAACTGTCCAATGTAGTGGACACATGACCGCATTTCAATGACTACTATCTGCACTGTAGTAAGTGTTCTTGTTCAAAAAGGCGTTTAACAGGCAAAAGACACATCAAACATAGGAGGAATTATGTCTTTAACACGTCGCGAGTTCATTTATGCAGGTGCTTCTAGTTTGTTCGCCCTAGGATTGGTAGGATGCGGAAACAGCAACACAACATCCACGTCTACCTCTGATACACAGAAGGAAGAGCCAAAGAAGTCAGAAGAGAAGCAGCCAGAAAAGTATGAGGTTACCATTGGCACACTCACACAGATTACTGATTACAACGGGAATCCAGCAGCAAAAATCACGTTTAACTTCACAAACAACTCTGATGAGACGGCTGCATTTATGAGTTCGGTGCGAGTTGAAGCGTATCAAGATGGTCAGCAGCTTGAAAGTGCAATTTCTGACGGCGTCAATTGGGAAAGCAGTATGACAAAGATTAAGACTGGCACAAGCCTTGATGTTGAGCAAGCTTACAAGCTTATTAGCTCGTCCGATGTTGAGGTAGAGGTATATCCGCTCTTTGGCAAGGATAAGCTTGCTGCTCAGACTTTTAGCCTTCAGTAAAGAGTCTCCTGTTTATACTGTCCAGTTTGATGGACACATACCATCCACTTGATAAGGGATACTCCTTATCAAGTGGTTTTTTGTATGGAAGGGTCAAATGACAATGTATACCCAAGTGCTCATTTTTGGACGCTATCTCTATATGAAAGAGTGTTTATTTTTTGATGTTACAACTAGAAAGCTTATAGCTCGTGAAGTCCATTCACCAAAATTTAGAGAAGGCATGAGACCGTTTATACTTCTTAAGTATTCGTTTTCTAAAGATGAACAAAATGTCTTTAAGGTCATTGAGAATCTGTTTTTAGAATCGCAAGAAATTAAATCTAGAGAATTAAAAATTACAGCGTCTGAGTGTCAGAAAATTAGCAACAAAATTAATGACCTAACAAACCCAATCGTTAACGGAATGTTAGAAGAGGAGCAGGAGAGAATTTCTGCTGTTAATCATGGACAGGGGATAATACTGGATGAGGGGCTAACTTACAAAGTAGTTTTACGAGGCAACGCAATGATCCCTTTAGTTTTTGATGAGATACGGTTTGGATCAGAATTGTATGAGCTAATTGCGCTGATTCACTTGACATTATGGAATGTTCCAACGTTGTAGCCTAGAAAAAGAGGACCACCATCAGGCAGCCCTCTTAGCATTTGCGCTGGCGAGAAGAACGTTGCACTTGAACGACCTTCTCGCCAAGCGCTGGTCCTTCTCGCTAAATGTTGATTTTAGTAGGTAGGGTTCTCTACCTCAACCTTGTCGACCTCCTGGAAAGGAGCAAGGGTTGAGACCATGACGATTGGCTCGTCGTAAGGGTTGTTGACGTAGTGGACCTCGCCGGGCTCAATGTGGATGAAGTCGCCAGCTGAGAGGGTGTGGACCTCGCCGTCAACCACAATGTCCACCTTGCCCTGGAGGATGTGGAAGTTCTCCTCCATGATGTTGTGGTAGTGAGCCTGGAAATCCTGGCCTGGCTGGAACTGGACCATGGCATAGTTCATGCGGGGGCCCTTCATCAGGTACTTAGGACCGTGATCTCCACACCTGTACTCAAAATCGTTCTCGTTGACAATAAACATCTTGCTTTCCTTTCAGGCGCAACTTTTGATGCGACCAAACGTTCTTCTTGCGTGCCTCGCGGCGGTGACGTGTGCCTCGCGGCGGTTACGCGCGACGCCCCCAGCACTTACAGGCCAGGTGCTCTCCACATGCTCTTGACCTTGCCCTCTTCTGCAAGCTCAAGCTGACTCTTGTAAACATCCTTCCACTGGACATAGAGCTGGTCGTAAACAGCCTTGTTGTCTGGGTTGGGGGAGAATGTCTTATCCCATTTAACAACGCGCTTTGCACCCTCAGCGATGCTTGGGTAGATGCCCACACCGTAGCCTGCAAGGACAGCGGCGCCCAGAGCAGTTGCCTCTTTGACCTTTGGGATGCGGACGTTCTTGCCAGTAACGTCGGCAACAATCTGTGCCCACAGAGAACACTTGGAAGCGCCACCTGCAAAGATGAGCTCGTCTGGCTCATTGCCCGTAGCTTCTTTGACCAGTTCAATATGGCCGCGGACGAGAAGGGCGGTGTTCTCCAAAATTGCGCGATAGAAGGTGTACTTATTGAAACGCTCTGGATCAAGCTCAAAGTTGGTGAACGTTGGGCTTGCGTGGATCCAGTGGATGTAGTTCATAACGTCACTGAAGCAGCAAAGCATACCGTGGCTACCAGCAGGAATCTCTGCAGCGCGCTCGTTCATGACCTCATACACGTCATCAATGCCGCGCTCTCTTGCCTCGGCCTTTTCTGCCTGGCAGAAGCCGTCGCGATACCAGCGCATAACCAGACCAGGCTTGAATGCCAGAGCCTCGTACTGCCAAATCTGCGGAATAGCATGGCAGTTTACACGGACGCGATACTCTGGGTCTGGAGTGCTCTTATCGGTGTTGAACTCGTACTGCCAGAAGCTGCCGCCAAAAACACCAGCCTGACCAGGCTCACAAGCGCCAACGCCAATCATGCCCAGCTGGCAATCACCGCCGCCGACAACAACAGGCGTACCCTCGGCAAGACCCGTCTCTGCTGCGGCATCTGCAGTTACAGCGCCAAGAACTTCTCCGCACTCGACGACCTGTCCAAACAGGTCGTCGCGAAGACCACACTCCTTTGCAATCTCTGGATCCCAGGCACGCTCTTCCAGGCTCATGATGCCGGTGGTACTGCCGTTTGATGGCTCAACTGCCAGAATACCGGTGAGCTTGTAAGCAAGCCAGTCGTTGAACATGCCAATCTTGGCTGCCTTGTTGTAGATTTCTGGCATCTTGTTCTTAACCCAAAGAAGACGAGGTAGAGCGCCTAGTGCATAGGTCTGACCACTCTTCTGGTAAATCTTCTTCTCAAGCTCTGGATCCATATCAATGAGCTGCTTGACCTCATCGACACTTCGGGCGTCAACGTTAGCGCATGCCCAAATCTCGTTGCCGTCTTGGTCATACAGAAGGATGCCCTCGCGCATGCAGGTGGTGGAAATACCTGCAATTTCTTTAGGATCAATGGAGGTCTTTGCCAAAACCTCTTTGATGCAGTCCAGAGCAAGCTGCCAATTAGTAACCCAATCAAAGTCCATGCTGCCAGGCCAACGAGGGTCCTTATGGTGCTCCCACTCGCGCTGAGCAACCCCAACCTGTTCACCGTCAACACTAAAGAGAACGGCGCGAATACTTCCTGTTCCCGCGTCTAGTGCAAGAAGATACTTGCTCATCAGATCCTCCTTGTTTACGAAAGAAGCAGCTCAGCAGCGGTGTCTGAATCCGTGATTAGCACGTTCAGATAGCCGCCGTTAAGTACTGCCTTAATTGCCGAAACTTTATCTTTGCCACCAGCAACGCCAACAACGTTTTTGAGCTGGCGAAGCTTGTCTAGATCGGTACTAATGACGCGATCTTCAATTTCTGTCTGAATAAGATTGCCGTCTTTATCCATAAAGTGATTCAGGACGTCGCCGACGGCTCCTTGCATCTTAAGTACGGTCAGCTCGCCCTCGTTAAGGATGCCGTTGCGCAAAACGGTGGCGCCCTCAACTGCGGCGCCGATGCCGACCACACTCATGTCTGCATATTCCGTCATAGTGGACACGTCTTGCAGGCTTTTCTCGTCAAGAAGCGCATCGCGTACTTGGCGAGAAGATACAACAAGTGGAGACGGTGTCAGAAACAGGTGCATGGAGTAGGCGGTGGTGCCAACAGTTGGCAGGTAGTAGCTCACGCCGCCCGTAAGGCTAACAACGTTGAGCGACTCCTCGCGGTTCTTGGCAAGAACTCCCAGCATACGGCTGACGGTATCGCCGTAGCCAATGTTGAGGTAGCCGTCCTCGCGTAGGTGGTCAGAGACGTAGTGAGCTGCGCCCTGAGCAATAGATTGGTTGATTGTAGAGCTGTCCAGGGGAGTTGGGACCACAAAAGCGTCCTTGAGGCCAAAGCGGTCAATAAGGAGCTGTTCTGCGGAAACGCGCTGGCTGTCGTTTTTTCTGAAGCTGAACTGAACAATGCCCTGCGCGCGAGCTTCTTCAAGTAGACGGATAACTTTTGCACGAGAAACGCCCATGACCTCAGCAATCTGAGCCTGGGTGTTATCTTCCATGTAGTAATACCACGCAGCCTTGGTGGCTAGTGCATATGTTTGCTCGTCCATCCGTCCTCCAGTTGATACTTTTGTTTAATACTAAAACATTTGTACCTAACATACTAGATTTTATTATAGTAATTATTCTCCCTATTAACAGGAAGATATACTACAAATACCATAATTACGCATAGAGGTATTTCGGACTATTGTTCATTTAACAATCAAAAATACCATTCACGGCAGTAATAATACCGTTTGCCGTGACGGTGCTTTGAAGAATGTCTATTTATAGATATCTTCAAAGTGTGAGATTTTGTACGGCCGTTTGTTATTTTTGGTAGGAGGTACTATGGGTGAATCTTTTGACATCGATATCGATGCCACTGACCCAAAGTCGCCTGAAGGAAAAGACGTGTGTGAGGAGTGCGACACACTTCTTTCCGTCCGCGGAATCAGAAAGTCATTTGGTTCCAACGAGGTATTAAAAGGCATTAACTTAGATTTGGCGCCAGGAGAGGTCATCTCTCTTATTGGTGGCAACGGTTCCGGTAAATCTACCCTCATGAAGATCATCATGGGTATTTACTCTGCCGATGAGGGAGAAATTTCTATCGATCGTCAAAAGGTTGATATCTCCAACCCTAAGGCCGCGCTTGCACACAGTATTTATATGGTTCCTCAGGAGCCAATGCTGTTCCCTAACATGACCGTTAGAGAGAACATCACCATTGGCTTTGAGGCTCCAAAAGCTGAGCTCAACAAGATGCTCGAAGATACTATGAAAGAGATTGGCTGGGAGCTTGATCTGGATCGCAAGGCAATGACGCTTTCTATTGCTGAGCAGGGCATGGTTGAGATTCTCCGCGGTCTTATGCGCCACTCCGAGATTCTTATTCTGGACGAGCCAACTTCTGCGCTTACCTTTGACGAGGTGCAGAGCCTCTTCAAGGTAGTCCAGGAGCTCAAGCAGAAAAACATTGGCATTATTTACATCACCCACCGCCTGGCAGAGGTCTTTGAGATTTCTACCAGCATTGGCATTCTGCGCGACGGCGTTATGGCTATGCGCGGCAAGGTAGAGGACTTTACGCGAGAAGATCTTGTACGCGGACTTCTTCCACCAGACGCAGCAGAGATTAAGAAAGAGATTGCCGAGAGCGCAAACATTGATTACGACGCAGAGCCAATCTTTGAGCTTGCTGAGTTCACTGGTTATGGTTTTGCTGACGTAAACCTCAATATTTATCCAGGCGAGATTGTTGGTCTTGCAGGTATCGTTGGTGCTGGTAGATCAGAGATGGCCACCACTATTTACGGTATGGATAAGGTGCTTGGCGGCAAGGTATTTGTCGATGGTAAAGACATTACTGGCAAGTCCACCAAAGACGTTATTGCTGCAGGTCTGAGCTATGTTCCAGAGGACCGCTTTAATGACGGTCTGTTTAGAATTCGCGATGTTGCTGAGAACACTACCAGTGCTCTGCTTGCAAACTCTTCCCTTGGTAAGCTGCTGCTTAACCGCAAAGAAGAGGACAGGGTTTCTCAGAACTACGTTGATAACTTCCGTACCAAGGTCACAGGCCTTGATCAGGAGGTAGGCGGTCTTTCTGGTGGTAATCAGCAGAAGATTGTTATTGGCCGCGCATTCTCGGTTGCTCCAAAGGTTGTTATTTTGGACGAGCCAACTCGTGGTATTGACGCTGCTGCTCGTGGCGATGTATACGCTGTTCTGCAGGAGCTCCGTAAGCAAGGTGTTTCTATTCTTCTGATTTCTTCTGATATGGAAGAGATTATTGAGCTTGCTGATCGCGCGTTCACCATGTACCAGGGACGCATTAATCACGAGTTCAAAAAAGAAGAAATTACGCAGGACAACCTCATGTCCGCTGCATTTGGATTGTAGGAGGTGACGTATGGATCTTGTAAAGCGCCTTCTCAAGGCTAGGGGACTGAGCAGCCTCGCATTCCTGATTGCTCTCTTTATTATTGTTGGTGCAATGAATCCTGCATTCTTGACGCCAGCAACAATTGCTGCCTGCTTTAACACGTCCGTTGTCTACACATTGGTCGCTGTTGGCGTGGCTTTCACCCTGTTCATTGGTGAGATTGACGTTTCTGTTGGTTCCAACCTGGGTCTTGTTGCTGTGGTAGTTGGTAGCATGCTGAGAGATGGAACTCCACTTCCCGTTGCTTGCATGGTAGGTATTCTTATTGGTGTAGCAATTGGTCTAGTAAACGCCTGGGGCGTTGCTGTTATGAAGGCCCCATCGCTCATCTTTACCCTGGGTACCAACGGCGTTCTGCGCGGTATTGTTTACGTTTACACCAACGGCCAGTGGGTTGAGAACCTCCCTAAGGAGTTCAAGGACTTCTCGGCAGTAACTGGTATTGGCGACTTCACGGTGTACTACTGCGCAGTTATTGCGCTGGTTATTCTGATTCACTTTGCACTAACCCAGACCCGTCGTGGTCGCTGGTTTGCAGCAGTTGGCGATAACGCTAACGGTGCAACTCTGGTTGGTATTCCAGCTCTTCAGACCAAGATTCTGGCATACGTCATCTGTGGCGTTATGGCAGCTATCGGCGGCATTATCTTCTGCAGCCGTATTGGCTTTGTTACCCCAATGAGCGGTAACGGCTACGAGATGAAGGCTATTGCAGCTTGTGTTCTTGGCGGCGTCAGCCTGCTTGGTGGCGTTGGCTCCGTCCTTGGCGCAGCTGTCGGTTCCGTCATCATGGCATCCATCAGCTACCTGTTGGTCTTCATGGGCTTCTCGTCAAATTACGACAACGCAATTACCGGCGTTATTCTGATTGTCATTGTTGTTGTGGACGCCCTGCTTCAGCACCGTTCCATTGTTCAGAATAGGCATGCTCGTCTGAACGCACGTGTTTCTCCAAAGGCAACTTCCGAGGTTCTTGCAGAGCAGATTGCAGACTTTGGTGAGGCAGCTCTGAGCCCTTCAGGTAAGAAGGGCGGTGTTCGCTAATGATGAAGACACTTAAGGGATTCTTGTCCAAGGGTCAGACAAGCTGGAATATGATTCTCATCGGTCTGCTGGTACTTGAGTTTGTCATTTTTGGTTCTGCTAACGCTAAGTTTCTGCGTCCAGCACTGTTGTTTACCAGCATTAACGATAACCTACCCGTATTTATGATCTCGCTCTTTGTAACGCTTGTTATGGTTACCGGCGGCATCGATATCCAGGTTGCATCTCTGGTTGGTCTGACGTCCATCACCATTGGCGTTGGCTGGCAGGACTTTGGTCTTCCTATCTGGGGCGCTGTGGGCGTTGCCTTTGTCTTGGTTGTTGCTTGCGGCGCGCTTTCGGGCTTTTTGATTGCGTACTGTCGAGTGCAAGCAATGGTTGTTACCCTAGGAGGCAGCTTCCTGTACTCTGGTCTGGCGCTGCTCATCTCCACGCTCTCCAAGACCGAGAGCTACCAGGGAATTGGCGGTTTCCCCGAGGACTTCAAGTTTGTATCTAACTTCCAGCTCTTTGGCGTCATCCCATTCCAGCTGCTGATCTACATCCTGATGCTGGTTATCGCGTTCATTCTGCTGCACAAGACCAAGTATGGTCGCCGCATCACCCTGGTTGGCGTCAACCAGAGCGCAGCTGAGTTCTCTGGTATCAACAGCCGTCGTGTCATTATGTCCACCTACATGCTCACCGCAGTTTCCGCTGTTATTGCAGGCGTGGTTCTGACCGCTTACCTGGGCACCGCTAAGTCCGATCTTGGCGCTGACCTTACCATGGACATCATCACCGCAGTTGTTTTGGGTGGCACGCTCTCCACAGGTGGTAAGGGCTCCATTGTTGGTACCGCACTTGCTTCGTTTGTTATTGCATTCTTGCGCTTCGGGTTGCCACTGTGCTTCAAGGTAAGCCCACAGTACCTGGATATTCCTGTTGGTGTCCTGCTGGTTGTTGTCATCGTTGCTCGATCGGCAGCAAGCGGAACAAATATTGGTACGTTTTTGAAATCGCTGCTTTCAAGCAGCAGTAAAGCCAAGGCATAAGCTTTGGGGAAATTGTGCCTTAGGCACAGACAAGGGAGGTTACCTATGCAAGAGATTACTCGTCGTGGTTTTATTGGTGCCGCTGGTATCACCGCAGTTAGCGCTGGCCTCGCTCTGGCAGGCTGCAATAATGGTGGTGGCGAGAAGAAAGAAGAGACCAAGAAGTCCGAGGGTGGCGGAGACGTCAAGGGCAAGACCGTAGCATTTATTCCTAAGGTCACTGGCAACGCATTCTTCGAGTCCGCAAACAAGGGCGCACAGGACAAGTCCAAGGAGTGGGGCTTCACCGTTGATTACATCGGCGACGCAACCGCTTCCGTTTCCGCTCAGGTTTCCGTCATCAACCAGGCAGTTGCTAACGGTGTAGACGCAATCAGCATCTCTACCGTTGACGCAAAGGGTGTTTCTGACGCTCTGAAGAAGGCAACTGCTGCTGGTATCGTAGTTACCACTTGGGACTCCGACGCTAACCCAGAGGATCGTACCCTCATGGTTTCTCAGGGCACCCCAGAGATCCTTGGCCAGATGCTCGTTGACATGGGCGTCGCTGGCCTCAAGGAGCGCGGCAAGGATCCAGAGAAGGACGAGATCACCTACGTCTGGCACTACTCCCAGGCAACCGTTACCGACCAGAACTCCTGGCAGGTAGCTGCACAGAAGATCATCAAGGAGAAGTATCCTAAGTGGAAGAACGTCCACGAGAACTACTACTCCAACCAGGACGCTGAGCAGGCAATCACCATTGGTGAGGCAATTCTCGACGCTTACCCAGATATTGACCTGATCATCTGCAACGACTCCACCGCTCTTCCTGGCCAGCTTCAGGCTGCAGAGAACAAGGGCTACGACGAAAAGAAGATCACCATCACCGGTTTTGCTTCTCCACAGTCCATCAAGTCCTACTGCGAGCACGGCACCATCTACAACTGGGGCCTCTGGGACTGCGCAGTTCAGGGCGCTATGGGTTGCTACGTTGCAGCATTCCTTGCAGCTGGTAACGAGGTCAAGGTTGGCGACACCATCTCCATCCCAAGCATCGGCGATGTCAAGGTTGAGCCTAACGACTCCATCGCCGAGGGTGCAAAGACTGCCGAGAAGAACAACGGCGTAGTCCTGCTTCCTGAGCGCCTTGTCTTCACCAAGGAGAACATGAACAACTACTCCTTCTAAGTAGAGGCGTACGTTTACAGCTGGCGAGAAGACCGATCTTCTCGCCAGCTTATGAGGTAATTCAGCCGCAGAGGAGGGTGGTCCTCCCGGGGCGGACGCCCAAAATGGTGCATTCTCTTACGAAGCACGTTCTCTTACGAGACGCGCTCTCTTACGAGGCAGCTTCGCCCAAGAAGTCGCCTTCTCTGCGCGCTTTAAGGTTTTATTGAAAGGATTTTCATGGCAGATCTGGACGGATTGAAAGTAGCTAAGGATTATCACGTAGACACTCCTTTTGCTAACAATCAGGGATTTTATGTAAAGGGTGCAAATAACCTCGACTGGGGTATGCAGAAGCACCTCTCCAACATCTTTGATCCAAAGAGCGGCAACACTGTAATGTTCGCATTTGACCACGGTTACTTCATGGGCTCAACCGCTGGCCTCGAGCGTCTTGACCTACTGCTTCCACAGCTTGCTCCTTACGTTGACTGCTTCATGGGCACCCGTGGCGCAATCAGGACTTGCGTTTCTCCTGAGGTTTCTAAGGGCATCGCTCTTCGCGTTTCTTCTGGTTCTTCTATGCTGCAGTCTGACCTCTCGCACGAGGTTGTTGCTGTTGACATTGAGGATGCTATCCGTATGAACGCAGACTGCATGGCTGTTCAGACCTTCATCGGCGCTGATGGCCAGCTCTCCAGTATTGATAACCTCAGCCAGGTCATTAACGCTGGCTTCCGCTACAGCATTCCTACCCTTGGCGTTTGCGCTGTTGGTAAGGATATGGAGCGCACCGGCCGCTTCTTCAAGCTTGCAACCCGTATCATCGCTGAGATGGGCTGCCAGATTGTTAAGACTTACGACTGCGAGGACTTCGAGGAAGTCGTTGCAGCATGCCCAGTTCCAATTGTTGTTGCTGGCGGTAAGAAGCTTGCTGAGCGCGACGCTCTGCACCTTGCATACGACGTTATCCGCAAGGGTGCACGCGGCGTTGACATGGGCCGCAACATCTTCCAGAGCACCCATCCTCTGCAGATGGCCGAGGCTGTCCGCATGATCGTTCACGAGGGCGCAACCGACGCTCAGGCATGGGAGTTCTTCGAGGACGCAACCCACTAAGAGTGCGCACGGTGCGGTGGCGCCGCAGGTCCACGCGACCTCCGGTCACGAAAGCGCTGCTCACACGCGGCTTTTTCATGTGACGAGAAACACACTGACCTTGAGCTGGTAATCCGTAAGGATTACCAGCTTTTTTTGTGGCGCGATAGCGTCGGCTTTTAGGCCTGGCGCACAAAATAGCGCAGCTTTGGTAGGTCTCGC
>NZ_CAUUSI010000011.1:0-49860 GCF_963547875.1 Lancefieldella parvula | reverse complement strand
TCCTTGGAGGCCTAGCTCTTTATTAAATTCGTCCAAGTTTTGGGACGCAGTTCATACAATCTGTCGGCTTTTGTTATGAGAAGTAAAACTACTACGCGCTAGGCCTAGTGATTGGAGTCTTGTTGCTCCTCAAAGACATCTTCATCAGCCTCTTCTTCGTCAAGTTTAAGAGGACGGAAGCTAGCGGTATCGCCACCAACGTAGTCTGCAACAGTAGCTGCGTTTTCAACGCGCTCCTTGTGCAGCGCTTCTGCAAAGATATCTTCGTCTTCCTCAATCTCTGCAATACGCTCTTTCATAGGAGCCTCAACAAGTGGCATAGAACCCGTCTGAGCTGCGTCATCAAGCGTGATACGAGTAAGCTTCTGCCCGCGCTTAACCTTGGAGAACAGAGGAACGTATTCAAAGACAATGTTGGAGTTCTCAAGACCATACCAGCGAGCAGGAGATCCGCAGATGCGACGAATAAAGTACTTGAGCTCAAGGCAACGAGCGTCAAAACCGTTGATGTCAGTCTCTGGAGCTAGTACCTTACGCAGCAGACAGAATCTAAAGTCACCAATTTCGGAGTGCTCCTTGTAGATGGAATACTTGTGATTCTGTGGAGCAAGCTGATTGTTCTTAATCAGGTCACCAACAATCTGATACAGATAGGTGTTAATACGCTGGTTTACCCTAAAGCCAAGACGCAGGGTAATCTTGAACAGGAAGTCTGTACCAAAGTCATTGACGATAAACTCACGGGTATTTGGATCGTCTGTCAGCGAGATGTTAATAAAGTAGTAGGCCTTAGCACGCTTTGGACGCTTATCCAAGATGGAATAGAGGATGTCTCGATCCAGCTTGTCAAATGAAGAGTCATTGGTCAAGAAGACCAGGTTATCAGCGAGGGTTGTATAATCTGCATCGTGGCTCAAGCTACGGAGCTGGTCAATGTATTTATCTACGGGGAGATAAACGCTCTGCGTCCTCTCAACAGCGGTACCGCGCCGCCAGACAAACATGACAACAAAGATTGCGGTAGCCATAAGAACGGTAAAGTAGCCGCCGTGGAAGAACTTGGTAAGGCTTGAGAAGAAGAACATAGCCTCGATAGCACCAAAGAAAAGAATGAATGGAATGGCCGCCCATAGGCGCTTTCTGATAACAGCCAGGTAGGTGTAGAGCAAGATTGAGGTCATGAGCATGGTAACGGTAATTGCAAGACCGTACGCTGCTTCCATGTGCTCAGAGCTCTGGAAGAGAAGTACAACGCCAATGCAACCAACCCACATGATGTTGTTTACAAGTGGAATGTAAATCTGGCCCTTAGTTGTGGAGGGGTAGTTGATCTTGATATGAGGCATAAGGTCAAGCTTAATAGCCTCAGAGACAATGGAGTAAGAGCCGGTAATCAGTGCCTGAGAGGCAATAATTGCAGCAAGCGCAGAGAGAATAACGGCAAATGGTCTAAGCTGACCAGGAAGCATTTCAAAGAAAGGATTGAGGTCTTTGATAGTATTTAGCACGGTGTTATTGTGGTTGGTAATGAGCCATGCGCCTTGTCCAAGATAGTTCAGAATCAAGCAGACCTTAACAAAAGGCCAGCTTACGTAAATGTTGCTCTTGCCAACGTGACCCATGTCAGAATAAAGTGCCTCTGCACCAGTGGTACAAAGGAAGACACTGCCTAAAACCATGAGGCCAGCTGCATTGAGCTTGCCATCAAAGAGGAACAGAATGCCGCGGACTGGGTTAAGAGCTCGAACAACGCTAATGTCAGCAAACATGTTCATAACACCCATGGCACCCAAGAACAAGAACCAAAGCGTCATGACAGGGCCAAAGGCCTTACCAATGGTAGAAGTACCTGCCTTCTGTAAGGCAAAGAGGGTGCAGAGGATGATGATGGTAATCATGACAACAATGTGCTGATTATCACCAATAATAGCATGAGCTGCAGGAATAGTACGCAAACCCTCAATAGCGGTGGTTACCGTAACAGCTGGGGTTAAAATACCGTCAGCAAGAAGAGCTGCGCCACCAATCATGGCAGGAATAATCAGCCATTTGGCGCACTTTTTAACCAAACTGTAGAGCGCAAAGATTCCGCCCTCATTGTGGTTGTCTGCCTTCATTGCAACCATGACGTATTTAACGGTTGTAATGAGTGTTAGCGTCCAGATAATGAGGGACAGAGCACCCAAAACAACATCGGTGCTCATGGTAAGAAGTCCACCATTACCAGCGATAATTGCCTTCATGGTGTACATTGGAGAAGTGCCAATGTCACCGTAGACGATGCCAAGGGTAACAAGTACCATGCCAGCACTTAGAGGAATGCCAGTTGATTTCTTGGCTTTGTTCTTAGAGAAAAGCGCATGAAATGCAGCTTTACTTGTATTCATCTATTAATCCTCTCAACAGATGATTAGTACAGTTCGTCATCATATGTTAGTCCATATACCTAGTTATAACTAGACGAATGTACAAACGTACTTATTTTGTCTGCAAGCGGAAAAATTTACTCATTTTCCCGCGGTTTTCTCGAGATTTTATATGCATGATGGATCTTCTGATTTCTTGAGAAGTCCTCCGGAATAGTTTCACTTGTTATGTCTTCAATGTCGACGCCAGCTCGCTGGATTTTCTCGACATCTGGCTTAAAGGTACGCAGGTTACATGAGAAAATGGCAACGCCGCCGCGAGTCAGAAGACGAGAAATGCCAATGATAAGCTCAGTGTGATCTCTCTGGACATCAAACGAGCTCTGCCTCATGCGCGATGAGTTGGAGAAGGTGGGGACGTCGCAGAAGATGACGTTCCAGCGGTTTTTGGTGTGACGCATCTCGGTAATCCAAGACAGGACGTCTGCCTGGACAAACTCGTGTTCCTCGCCGTCAAAGCCGTTACGCTTCATGTTGCGCTTGGCCCACTCAAGCGAAGGCTTGGAGAGGTCAACGGTTGTGGAGTGAAGTGCACCACCATCTGCTGCGTAGCAGGTAGCGGTACCTGTGTAGGCAAAGAGATTGAGGAAGCTCTTAGCTGCGCCGGCACTCTTCATGAGCTCGCGAATCTCTGCGCGCGTATCGCGGTGGTCTAGGAAGATTCCACAGTCCAGTCTGGATGCAAAGTTGACCTCAAAGAGTAGGCCGCCCTCATCGATGAGCAGCATTTCTTTTCTTGAGTTGTCGGTTGCACTGCCCTCATCAGAGTACTGAGAGCCACCCTTTGCACGCGTTCTTGTTCGTAGATTTACGTTTGAGCTGGGTACGTCTAGAATGCGAGGAGCCAAAGCTAAGACGTCTAGGAGGCGGCGCTTTGCAAGGTCTGGATCAATCTCTTTAGAAGCGGCGTACTCAGAGATTTGCAGCCAGGTAGTTGGCTTTGTGGCGCCCTTGTAGATGTCAATGCTGACAGCATAATCGGGCAGGTCAGCGTCGTATACGCGGTAGCACGAGACATCGTTTTTACGAGCCCACTTAGCGCGCTGCTTGGCCACCTTAGCAAGGCGTGCAACAAACTGATCTGATGCAGGAACCAGTACGCTTACCGGCTGGTCGTTAACCATGACAGTGGGACCTGCAGGAATCGAGGTTGACTCAGAGTTGCTTGCAGGTGCAGTGGCATCAGCTTCGCCGCCACCTGCTTCCTCAACGACTGCGGCAGGGTAGCAGCGCATGGTGGCAATGGAGTTGCCCACGTAGACAGAAAGTGTCTGCGATGGAGTTGCTCTGAGTACCGTATCAGTATTTGTATCGCTGGTAAGAAGCGTACTTGCCTGACCAGCAAAAAGTCCAAGTGTGGCGTAAGCAGAGCCTTGAAGTGTAGGCTCTTCCTTGGTCCATGAGAGGTCGGCAACAATGCCCGTGAAGTGCTCCGCGTGCTCGAGGAGCTCAGATGCAGGTAAGAACTGCACGTCTGCCTTGAGACCACCTGCGCGAAGCGTATAGAGCACGGCCTCCTTAGCCTTTGGGCGAGGATCTGCTGCATAGAGCGTGACCTGGCGCTCTTGGCCCTTCTCGGCACGTTCATCGGCCTCGGCAAGTAAATCCTGCCAAGCATCGTCGTCGTGGCCAGCCCAACCCGTCATGCCCCAGCGAGCGCGCAGAATGCCCGGTGCCACGTCCAGCGCCATGCCCGCTGCCTCCTGTGCAAGCGCGCCTGCTCCCGGGAACAGCAGCGCCGGCAGCGGCGCGTCTGGCGAGAAACCCGGTGCGCTCGCAGCAGTTTGCGCCTGCAGGTACAGAAGGGCAGCAGCGTAGTCCAGCCTGAGCGGCGCAAACTCACGTGCCGGCCCTCGACCGCCAGTCAGACTGCGCTTAAAGAGCGCTTCACCAGCAAGGTCAATGCCAACTGTGGCGCGGTTGCGTGAGACGCGCACGACAATAGTTACGTCAGGTGCAAGCGTGTTGACCATAGGACGGCTTCCGCGCTTTGCTGCAAGTCGGTCTACAATTGCGTCTTTTGTTCTGACAGCAATGAAGTTGGTGTTTCTGAGCTGGTCATTTGTGCCGTGAGCGCTGACTGCAATGGTGGCATGCGGACCAATATGGTCTTCCCAAGCAATGTGGGAGAGGTCTTCGTAGAGAGCGTCTGAAGTTGCGGCGCCAACGCGATCAAGTACCAAAATGACGCGAGACGTGAGGCGAGACCATAAACAGACGCGGTAAGCATCGGCCAATGAGCCGTAAAACGCAACCTGTCCGCCAAGAGGGCGCACCTTTTTGATGCGCAGGCCATCAAGCTCCTGCGCAAGAAGCTTCTCAAAGCCCTTTGGACATGTTGCAAAGAACTCAAGTTCTTGAGACATCGGGACACCTTTCGCCCGTAGGAATTGAATACATACTGACGTAACATTTTCCCATGTTTTTCTCGCCAAATGGGTGGGGAGAAGAAAATACATCAAGAACTCGTGGGTCGATCTCCGACAAGAACCCGTGGGCGCTCGGCTGTGCGTGACTTCGAGCAGCGCGCCCGCAGAACGCACCACCCTCCACTCACCGAAGAGCGGAAGTTCATACATAATGTCCCAAATCATCTGTTATTTTTCGCTTAAAATACGCGTAGTATCTTTTATTAAGAAATACAGAGAGCTGTTTGAGGTTTGGGAGTCATTATGGATGCAAAAGTTATGGAAGCATTTGAGTCCTGGCGTGCAAACGTCACCGAAGAAGACCTGGTAGAAGAGCTCGGTGAGCTTGCTAAACCAGAAGCAGAAGATAAGCTCTACGACGCATTTTATCGTTCGCTTGCTTTTGGTACTGCTGGTTTGCGCGGCACCATTGGCGTGGGCACTAATCGCATGAACGTCTACGTTGTTGCTCAGGCAACCCAGGGTCTTGCGGATTATCTCAACGCTCACTACCAGAATCCTACCGTGGCTCTTGCAAGGGATTCTCGCCTTAAGGGCGAGGACTTCCAGAAGGTTGCAGCCGGTGTTTTGGCAGCTAATGGAATCCGTGTATATGTCTACCCACGTATTGAGCCTGTTCCAACGCTCTCATTTGCCGTCCGCTACCTCAAGACTTCCGCAGGTATCGTGCTTACTGCAAGCCACAACCCTGCGCCTTACAACGGCTATAAGGTATACAACGATAACGGTGGTCAGATAACTGACGAGGCTGCAGCAGAGATTTCTGCAAATATCGCACGCGTCAATCCTTTTGACGTCAAGCCTATGGACTTTGAAGAGGGCTTGGAGAAGGGCCTGATTGTCTGGACGCCAGAAGAGGTTCTGGACAACTTTATTGAGGCTATCAAGCGCGTTTCTATTCCAGGATTTAAGGCTGCCGACGGCTACAAGGTTGTATACACGCCGCTCAATGGTACAGGCATGGAGTGTGTCACGCGCATTCTCAAGGAGATTGGCGTCAATGACGTTGACGTTGTTCCAGAGCAGGCAGAGCCAGACGGAAACTTCCCCACATGCTCCTATCCAAATCCAGAGTTTCGTGAGGCACTTGAGCTGGGCCTCAAGCTTGCTGACAAGGTAAAGCCAAATCTCCTGGTTGCAACTGACCCAGATGCAGACCGTATGGGTACTGCAATCCCTCATAACGGCGATTACGTGCTGCTTTCCGGCAACGAGATGGGTGTCCTGCTTATGGACTGGCTTCTTACCATGGCTGAAGAACGTGGCGAGAAACCCCAGGATAAGGTAGCTGTTTCCACCATCGTATCTTCTGCTATGCCCGACGTTTTGGCACGTGCTCGCGGCTTTGAGATGCGCCGCGTTCTCACGGGCTTCAAGTACATTGGCGACCAAATTGACCAGCTCAAGGATGCTGGTGAGGAGGATCGCTTCCTCATGGGCTTTGAGGAGTCCTACGGCTATCTTGTTGGTACACATGCTCGCGATAAGGACGCTATTGTTGCCACCATGCTCTGCGTTGAAATGGCTTCTTGGTACGCCGCTCGCAACATGGACCTCTACGAGGCAATGGATGCCCTGTACCAGCGCTATGGCTACTACCTCAATGGCGTTGTCAACGCTGCTTACCCAGGTGCCGAGGGCGCTGCAAAGATGGCTCAGATTATGAGCAGTCTTCGTAAGAATCCACTGGAAATGGTGGGCAACTACAAGGTTGTTGGTGTAACTGACTACGCTGAGTGCGCAGAAATGCCTCGCGTTTCGGGCCTTCAGAAAGAGGCTCCTCAGACGCTGCCAGCTTCTAACGTTATTGAGTACAGGCTTGAGGGAGATAACAAGGTCATCTTCCGCCCATCAGGTACCGAGCCTAAGGTCAAGGCCTATCTCTTTGCCAACGGCAAAACTCGCGAGGAGGCCGAGGCACGCATCGCCGAGCTTATCGAGGCCGCACAGAAGGTTCTTTCATAGTTCGCCTTTACCTTTAAAACGTTTTTCTACGCAATTCTTTGGCGAGAAACCCGTCCAGCCCAGCATTCACCTTTTGTGGATGCTGGGTTTTTACTCCGCGGCCTTTACCGTCACGGTGTACAGAGCATTTGCAGCGCTGGCAATAGTTTCTGCCGCCCATGGACGTGCGCTTACCTCAGGGGACAGAGGGTCGTGGACATTTACGGTGCCGTCATCGTTCTTGCTGGTTACCAAAATCCAGTGATCGCCATCAGAGCTCAGCTTGTTACCCTTAACCTCAACAAGCAGGAAGGTTTCAGCATCTAGAAGCGTGGTGATATTGTCGGCAGAAATGTTATAGCTATCAGCGGTAAGACCAAGGTTAGCTAAGTTCTTCTCGAGAAATGATCTGTTCATTCCAGAGTCGGTGTCGCTTGCTTTAGCGGTTTCAACAGCGCCCGCAATATCTGCTGGAGTCCAGTTGTTCTTTCCGGTAAGGCCCATGTATGCCATAGAAAGGGCAGTTGGACCAGAGCCCTTGGTGGCAATTACAGAACCAGCATATGAGACGCCGCCCCACCTGGAGTCCCAGGTATAAAGCTGTGGAGCTGTGCCTTTGGTGATTGAATCGTCGTAGGTTTTGGCTTTGCCGTCAGAATCGGGATAGTTTGCAACAAAATCAATAGCCTCAGGGTGGGCAAGTGCCAGTTCAATGAGGCTTTTATCGCTGTATTTATCAGCGTGTTCTGCAATCCAGGCAAGGTTTTTGTTCTGATCTAGCTTGGCTGCCAGAGCTTTAGTCAGTTCCTCTGAAGTTCCCACAGCAACACGAGAATCAACGGAGTTGGCCTCTACTTCTGGAGTAGATTCTTTAGCGCAACCGCGCACGCAGCTCGACACAATAAAGATCAGTAAAAGTGCTGCAATAACCGCTAGACCAATGACAATATAGGTTCTCGTACGAGAATCAATGCGATGTAGTAGAGACTGTCTCTTAAAAAGAATGGCCTGCGAACCAAGGGTATTTCTCTTGCGACGTCTTGCCTGCCTATCAGAAAAACCGCCATCACGAGAAGGGCGGCCATTTTGTGGAGGGCGGCGACGCATTGCAGAATCTCCGTAGGAGCCTTGTCTTCTATCAGGTGAATCATTCAGGGGCATGGCGGCCTCCAAGCCGTAAAAATAGTTTCACTCATGATGAATCATACGGCGAGAAGTGCATAAATACTTTTAGAAAACGGTGAATGCAATATTCCGACCGACGAGCGGGTTATTTGCACCGTTTAGCGGTTTGGCATGCGCATAAGGGTTGATTAAGTATATTCTTTTACTCACTATCATTTGTTTTCAAAAGTGAGTGAGCCGCATAAAGAAAGAAGGCGTCGTGAAGCATAGAAATGCTCGACAGGACGTGATTCGTGAGCTTGTTCGCAGCGAGTCCATCCGTACGCAGCGCGATCTTGTTGACATGCTTAAAGATCGTGGCTTTGCCTGTACTCAAGCAACCGTTTCTCGTGATACTGCAGAAATGGATTTGCAAAAGCTTCCCGAGGGCGCCTATGTGCTTTCTGAAGACATGCACTTGCAGAAAATGCTCTCTGAGTTCGTGGTTGGGGCTACGGCAGCAGAGAATCTTATTGTGATTCGATGCCATCCAGGCACTGCATCAGCCGTTGCGTTTGCCCTTGACGACGTTGAGCTTGACCACGTTGTTGGCACCGTTGCTGGTGACGATACCGTTTTGATGATTGTGGATAAGACTGAGCACGCTGCAGACGTGGTGCGCATCATTACGCAGCTTGGCAATGTAGAGAGCGTTTTATAAAACATAAAGCTTTTGGCGAGAAACCCGTCAAGGCACAAGTCTTACAAAAAAGGAGCCTGCATAGAGCAGACTCCTTTTTGCCGTAGATAAACCAGAGGTTTATGGAGTACCTGTTCCTGTTCCAGTACCTGTTCCAGTACCTGTTCCGGTACCCGTGCCAGTGCCCGTACCAGTACCAGTACCAGGAGTGGCTGGAGTGGTAGGAGTGGTAGGAGTAGTAGGAGTAGTGGTTGAATCGTCCTCTTCCTCTTCCTCCTCTTCCTCTTCCTCTTCGTCGTCATCTTTCTTTTCTTGCTTGGCATTAGCAGAGCCACCAACAAACTTCCAGTAGCTATCAGGCTTGTAAGAGATAGTTTCAGTAGTTTTAGGGAACTCAGCACGAGCAACACCAGAGAGAGCTGCGTTCATGTAGTACGCCCAAACATACTGAGCAGTAACAAAGGTAGAGGACTCTCCACCGCCGATGATAACAGGGTCACGACTATCTGGATATCCGCACCAAGCTACTGTTGCAAGCTGTGGGGTATAAGCGCAGAACCAAAGGTCCTCAGAGTTATCGGAAGTACCTGTCTTACCAGCAACTGGTTGGTTGAAGGTCTTCAAGTTGTAAGCATAGCGGCCAGTACCGGAGGTAAGGACGCCACTCAGAACGTTTGTAGCAGCTGCAGCAACAGCCGGACTAATTGCCTGAACTGGGTTGTCCTTGTGCTCGTAGATAACGTTTCCGTTACGGTCTTCGATGCGCGTAATTGCTACAGCATCACGACGAACACCGCCTGCAGCAAGCGTCGCAAATGCTGTGCACTGTTCAATAGGGGTTACGCCCTGAGAACCAAGAGTGGTAGACAGGTATGGCTGTAGCTGGGTGCGAATGCCCATAGCGTAGCAAGTCTGAAGGATTTTATCGATACCAATAGCTTCAGCAACTTGCGCATAAACAGTGTTGGAAGAATAAACCGTACCTTGACGCAGCGTAATTGCTCCGTAGCTGTAGTTACCAGCGTTTCTGACCAACCATGTTGGCGTAATTTGCATAGGAGAGTTGCCGTTAAGAACAATCTCTGGGTTCATGCCTTCAGAAAGGGCCGCTACCAGCGTATACATCTTAAAGCTGGAGCCCATCTGACGGTTACTACTGGTTGCAATGTTGTACTGGCTCTTAGAGTAATCCTGTCCGCCAACCATTGCTTTAATGTAGCCAGTTTGAGGATCAATAGAAACCAAAGCAGCACCCAGGCGAGGGTTGCCAAGCTCAGCAATACGCCTTGTAGCAGCCTCATCAGCGTCTTTCTGGAGGTCAGGATCAAGCGTGGTGTAAACGCGCAATCCACCCTGAAGAATGGTATCGCTATCAAAGTCTTCCTGAAGCAGACTACGGATGTAGTCGGTCCAGTAAGGGAACTGGCCAATGTTGTCGGTCAAAGTACCAGGATTAAGCACTAAGTCCTCAGCAACAGCCTCATCGTATTGCTCCTGCGTAATATCACCTGCGCGAAGCATACGCTCAAGAACAGTGTTGCGTCTTTCTCTTGCAGCCTCTGGATTGACGGTTGGGTCATAGGCAGAAGGTGCGTTTGGAAGACCAGCAAGTGTTGCAGCCTCAGCAAGAGTTAAGTCACTTGCATGCTTGTTGAAGTAGATAATACTTGCTGCTTCAATACCGTAAGCACCATTACCGTAGTAAATGGTGTTGAGGTACATATTAAGAATCTGGTCTTTAGTAAACTTCTTCTCCATTTGAATAGAGATGTAAGCCTCGCGGACCTTACGCTTCAAAGAACGCTCAAACTGCTCGTTGGAAAGAACAGTGTTACGAACAAGCTGCTGTGTAATAGTGGAAGCACCTTCGCCGCCACCAAACAGAGAGCCAACAGATGCTCGGACAATACCCCAGGGGTCAATACCACTGTGGGAATAAAAACGCTTGTCCTCAGTATCAATAGTGCCCTGAATAACATAAGGAGAAATCTGATCCAGGGTAACGGAACGGCGCTGCTGCAGATAGAAGTCAGCAATGTCGTTACCCTTGGAGTCATAAACGCGGGTAGGCTCTGCTACCAGGTAGGCATCAGCAGAGTTGTAATCAGGCAGGTCCTCGAGCCATGAAGAAACAGCTGCACCCAAAGAAAGAGCAAGTGCAAGCGCGAGAAGAGCCATAAAGCCAAAGAATCCAGCAACGCCAAAACCTACGGCATGTGTATTTGCGTGTGTACGTGCACGACGGGTTCTAATACCCATTGAGCCTCCTTGTCATAGCTCTCACTATTATAGTCTGATATTTATGTTTCAGTGAATAAAGAGTTACAACTCTGTTGTATTCTGATAGATAACATATTTGATTGATACTATTTGTAGCAGTAACTATATGGTTTAACAGGCTTGCGTTGAGAGGATACAGAGTGCTTTCAGTAGAAGAACAGCTCCGTGTTATTACTTCAGGAACTATGCAGATTGTTCCTTTGGACGGTCTAAAAGAGAAACTCAAGAAGGGCACTCCTCTTAACATCAAGCTTGGCGTAGATCCAACAAGTCCTGATTTGCACCTGGGTCACGCAGTTCCTCTGCGCAAGATGCGTCAGTTCCAGGACCTTGGCCATAATGTCACGCTAATTATTGGTAGTGGCACCGCACTGATTGGTGACCCTTCTGGACGTGACTCTACCCGTCCTCCGCTCACTGCAGATCAGGTAGATGCTAACGCAGAGACCTATGTTAACCAGGCAATGAAGATTCTTGATCCAGAAAGAACTACCGTTGTTCATAACGGTGACTGGATTAAGCCTATGAACCTTGAGACCATGCTTGGTCTTATGAGCAAGTTCACCATTGCCCGTATTCTTGAGCGAGAAGACTTCTCTAATCGTTATCACAACCAACAGCCAATTGCCCTCCATGAGTTTATTTATCCAGTTCTTCAGGCATATGATTCTGTTGTTATCAAGGCAGACGTAGAGATGGGCGGAAACGACCAGATCTTCAACTTGCTTGCCGGTCGTGACCTTATGCGTGATATGGACATGGAGCCGCAGATTGCGCTTACCATGCCTCTGCTTGTGGGCACTGATGGCACTAAGAAGATGAGTAAGTCTTATGGCAACTACATCGGACTGACTGATGAGCCAAACGATATGTTTGGCAAGGTCATGTCTATTACTGACGAGATTATTCCAATGTATTACCGTCTTTGCTCTACACTCTCTATTGATGAGCTTGATGCAATTGATAAGAGTTTTGAGGACGGTACTGCTGATCCTTATCAGCTCAAGCGCGCTCTTGGCAGAAATATTGTTGACCTTTATCACGGTGAGGGAGAAGGCCTCAAAGCACAGGCGGCCTTTGATGCTCAGTTTAAGAACAATGAGGTCCCTGAAGATGTCAAAGAGTTTGCAATTTCCCTCGAAGCAGATGAAGACGGTCTCATTTACCTGCCAAAGATTTTGGTTGAAGTAGAGATTGCTTCAAGTAACGGTGAGGCTCGTCGTCTGATTGATGGCGGTGGTATCAAAATTAATCAGCAACCTCTTCCAGCAAAGACCTATAAGGTTGAACCATCAGTTCTTGAGGGAGCTCTTCTCCAGGCAGGTAAGAAGCGCTGGGCTCAGCTCGTCTAAAACAGAAGCACTAATTAAGGGCGCATACGCATGTGGAAACAATTTGTTCTTGTTCTTATAGTTACAACAGCAATTGTTTTTGTTCCAGGATATCTGGGTGCTCGTTTATCAGGCGGTAAACGAGCACTTTCACTTGCCGTGGCTGGTCCGTTAAGCGTCGTTTTTTATATTGTTGCGGGCATTGCAATGTATCCTCTTGGTCTCAAGGGGCTTATCCCGCTTTTTGCTCTTGCGGCATGTTTTCTCGCCCTTATTGCAGCAACTCGATTTGGCTCAGAGAGACTTTTACACAAAAAGATTCATTCTTCTTTGTCGCTTTCGTTGCCTGGAGTCTGCATTGTTATTTGTCTTGGCGCACTCGCTGCAAGTTATGTGTTTTATCGAGGTCTTGGAAATCCAAATAACTTCTTGCAATATGACGACAACTACACTCATATCTCTTACATCAACAGAATTATTCAAACAGGTGTTTTTTCGACTTTTAGAGCATCTGTTTTTGATGGTTTGCCACTTTCTACACCACAGCCTTTCTCGGGCTCTTGGTACTATCCACTGGCATTTCACAGCTTTACTTCAGCAGTTGTGCTGGTTACACACTGCTCAATTGGAATGGCGGAAAATGCCGTTAATGTGGTGTGGACCGGCTTAGTGTACCCATTAGGACTTTTTGCGCTTGTTTCAAAGATTTTTGGAAAGAAAATTCAAGCGGCAGTACTTGCACCCTTTGCAGCATTTGCCAATATGGCATTTCCTGTCCGCATGCTCACAGTACATGGCCCGTTTCCAAATATGCTTTCCTTCTGCTGTGTTCCTATAGCAGTGTATTTGTTTGTGCAACTCCTTGATTCGATTGCGCAATCGTCTTCTCATAAACATGGCGAGAAACCCCAGAAGGCTTCAGATATCTTCATGCTCATTTCGGTACTTTTGGGAATTGTTTTTTGCCATCCAAATGGTGCATTTTTCTGGGCAATTATGGTGTTCCCTTACGTGTTAGTTTCATTTATCCCACGCATGGTGACCAATAAATACGCAGATAAAAAGAATAAAGTTGCTATCTTAGTTGCTTTTGAGACGCTCTGTATTGTCCTTTGTATTGGTATGTGGACCATTGTTTTGAATAGCAGCTTTATGAAATCTGTTGTGCATTTTCTTTGGGGTTGGGATATAAACCCACTTGACTCAATTATGCATATTGCCACTCAGTCGTTCATCATGAATGTCCCAGAAGCAGTTTGTACGGTGCTTTTCTGGGTTGGCTTTATCCACGCTCTTCTCGTTAAAAAAACTCGTTGGTATGCCTGCAGCCTGCTCTTTGTTTCTATTTTCTTTGTTGTGGGACTTATGGGTAACATAGATGTAAAGCGTTTTCTTATTGGCTTTTGGTACACAGACCCAGAGCGTATTGCTGCCATCATGTGTATCACCTCTACGCCATTAGTTTTACAAGGTGGTATTGATATTGTTTCTGCTGTTTTAGTTGTACTTCAAAAAGTAAAACATGCAGTAAGACCTGCTCAGTCCGCTACAAGCGATAAGCCACGTTTGTCGCGTAGTCGAATTTCTCTTCTTAAGAGTGCGTTTGCAGTTTTACTTTCTATTCCTGTCGTATATGCACTGTGGACCCCAGTTGATCCTTTGCAGTTTCAGACACATGAGCCAAGTCGTTTTCAGATGAGTCTACATTGGATGAGCGAGTCATATATTCCACAAGACTGGAGGACTTATTCCGCTTCTGAACAGGCGTTTGTTCAAAGAGTAAAAGAAATTGTTGGGGACTCAGTTGTACTCAATAATCCATTTGATGGATCATCTCTTGCTTATGCGATAGATGGTTTAAACGTGTACTACAAGTTTAAATACAATGATAATGAGTCACCTGAAAGCAGGCTGATTAGAGAAAAGCTAAATCGCGTGTTTTATGAAAAATCGGTTCAAGATGCCGTTCGTTCTGTTGGCGCACAGTATTTTATTCGTTTGAATATGTATCCAGATGATCAGTACCCAACTATGCCTAAAGAAGAAGGAGTATGGTCTGGTCTCAATATTGATAATGGTGCTCCAGGATTTGAGTTGGTACTTGAAGAAGGACCGTATAAACTTTATAGAATCACAGCGATTGATGGGGAGTAATTTTGAAAGGCATTATTCTTGCAGGAGGTAGCGGTACCAGGCTTTATCCGCTGACAACCGTTACATCTAAACAGCTTTTACCTGTTTATGACAAGCCAATGATTTATTATCCTCTGTCTACGCTTATGCTTGCAGGTATTAGAGACATTCTTGTTATCTCTACTCCTCGTGACCTTCCAAATTTTGAAAAGCTTTTGGGTGACGGATCTGATTTTGGCATCTCTATCAGCTATGCCGAACAACCTTCTCCAGATGGATTGGCTCAGGCGTTTGTTATTGGTAAAGAGTTTATTGGTGATGACGCTGCAGCTCTGATTCTTGGAGACAACATCTTCTTTGGAAACGGTCTTTCAGGACTTGTCAGAAAAGCTGCCCAACAGGCACAAACTTCTGGTCGAGCTACCGTTTTTGGTTACCACGTGGATGATCCAGAGCGTTTTGGTGTTGTTGAGTTTGATAAGAATTACAACGCCATTTCAATTGAAGAGAAGCCAACCCATCCAAAGTCTAACTATGCCGTAACCGGTCTCTATTTCTATGATCAGCGTGTTACTGAGCTGGTAAAGCAAGTTCAGCCAAGCGCACGTGGTGAGTATGAGATTACTGACCTCAATCGACTCTATCTTGATGATGGCACACTTGACGTGGTCACCCTTGGTCGTGGCTTTGCATGGCTTGATACAGGAACTATGGAGTCTCTCTTTGAGGCATCAACCTTTGTCCGTACTGTTGAAACAGCTCAGGGTCTGCCGGTAAGCGTTCCAGAAGAAATTGCTTTTGAGAACGGCTGGATTGATAGCTCAAAACTCATTGAATGTGCAGAACGCTACGGTAAATCTACATATGGCGAGCACCTCAAGAGCGTTGCAGAAGGACGTATCCTTCCTTCTGGAAAGGGAGAGTAGTATGCACGTTCTTATTACTGGTGCGCATGGCCAGTTAGGCAACGAGCTCAAATGTCTTTTTGAGTCCGGTGTCTCTGAGATTGGCCCAATTCCAGAGGTTTTTGTTGAACCAGATGTTGATTATACCGACGCAGATGAGCTTGATATTACCAGTTCAGAAGCAGTTAATACATGGTTTGACCAGCATGATCGTTATGACCTTGTTATTAACTGTGCGGCCGCAACAAATGTCGATGGCTGCGAAAGCAATTTTGAGATGGCCTTTGCGGTAAACGCACTTGGTCCAATGAATCTTGCACGAGCTTGCAACTCTACGCAGACAAAGCTTGTTCAAGTATCTACTGATTATGTCTTTAGTGGCAAAGAAAGCTCTCCTCGTACAGAGCAAGATGCTCCTTATCCTGTTTCTGCGTATGGGCGCTCCAAATTGGCGGGAGAGGGACTTGCGCTTGCGGCAAATCCTCAAACGTTTGTAGTGAGAACTGCATGGCTTTATGGCTATGTTGGTAAGAACTTTGTGGCAACCATGCGAGCCCTCGGCGCAAAGTATCCAGAGATTAGCGTTGTTGATGATCAGGTGGGTAATCCTACCAGCGCAAATGACCTAGCTCACGCAATCTTGTGCATTGCAGCTACTGAGAACTATGGCATCTACCATGCAACTAATGAAGGAACATGTTCATGGGCAGATTTTGCTGAAGCTATTATGGCTGGCAGCAATCTTGACTGTAAGGTTTCCAGGGTAACCTCTGCTCAGTGGAAAGAGATGCACCCAGAAAGTGCTTCTCGCCCTGCGTATTCATCTTTAGTAAACGGTCATCTTGAGAGTACCATTGGAAATTGTATGAGACCTTGGCAGGAGGCTCTTGCGACATATCTTTCGAAGGTAGAAAGAGGTTAGTGTGAAGACCTATTTAGTAACTGGTGGAGCTGGATTTATTGGATCTAACTTTATCCACTATATGCTTAGAAGAAATCAGGACATTCATATTTTGAACGTGGATGCTCTGACGTATGCAGGCAACCTTGAGAACCTCTCGGAATATGATCAAGATCCTCGCTATACCTTTGCTCATGTAGATATTAGGGATAAAGAGGCTCTGACACAGCTGTTTGAGACCTATCATCCTGATTACGTTGTTAACTTTGCAGCAGAGAGTCACGTAGACCGTTCTATTGAAGATCCAGGTGCCTTTGCTGACACTAACGTTATGGGTACTGTCGCTCTTCTGAGTGTTGCAGAGTCTTTCTGGAATGATGGCCAGGGCTCCTACGGAGACCACAGATATCTGCAGGTTTCTACTGATGAAGTCTACGGCTCGTTGCCACTTGATGATCCAGAGGCGTTCTTCCGTGAGACTACACCATTGAGCCCTCATAGCCCTTACTCTGCATCTAAGGCTTCTGCAGATATGTTTGTAAAGGCCTGGCATGATACATACGGATTCCCAGCAGTAATTACCCGTTGCTCTAACAATTACGGCCCCTATCAGTTCCCTGAGAAGCTCATTCCTCTGATGATTGAGAATTGCTTGGAACACAAGTCTCTTCCTGTCTATGGCGACGGACTTAATGTTCGCGATTGGCTGTACGTTGATGATCACTGTAAGGCAATTGCCATGGTTCTTGAAGGAGGACGCCTTGGTGAGGTCTATAACGTTGGCGGTCATAACGAGCGCAATAACCTCTACATTGTTAAGCGCATCATCAGTGAAGTTGCAAGAATCACTGGTGACACTCAGATTACTGAGGATCTAATCTCTTACGTTACTGACCGCAAGGGTCACGATCGTCGCTACGGTATTGCACCCGATAAGATTAAAGAAGAGCTTGGTTGGTATCCAGAAACTCCATTTGAAGAGGGCATTGTTACCACTATCAACTGGTATTTAGAGAACCGCGAGTGGGTTAAGAATGTAGTTTCCGGTGATTATCAGGATTACTACAAGAAGATGTATGAAGGTCGATAATGCGCACATACGATACAGAAACGCTTAAGCATCTCCAGCAAGTTGAGCTGATGATTTTAAAGGACTTCGTAGACACGTGCGAGGCCAACAACATCCGCTATTTTGGTTTTGGTGGCACCGCGATTGGCGCCCTTCGTCATAAGGGATTTATTCCTTGGGACGATGATATTGATGTTTGTCTTCCTGCAGAAGACTTCAACAAACTCTTAGATATCTATGATAAAGAGTGGTCAGAAAAGTATTCAATCATGAATACTGAGAGGGATATCAACTATCCATTCCCAACCACGCGCATTATGCTCAAAGGAACACAGTTCTGCGAAGAAGCACTTGCGCCACTTCCTCTTAACCTTGGTATTTTCCTAGATGTCTACTGCTTTGATAACGTTTCGGATGACGAGAAGGAATATCAGAAGCAGGCATTTGATGCGTGGTTCTGGTCACATATGCGCATCCTCGTTGACGTTCCTCGCCCTGTTATTTTGGCCGACGGCATCAAAGGAAAGCTCTTAAAGGCAGCAGTTACTATGGGTAGGGGAGTTTGCAAACTGCTGCATCTCTCTACTCAGAAAATGTATGAGCGTGAGCAGGAAGCCCGCAACCGCTTTGCTCACGTTAAGACAAAAAGAATTGCCTACCTGCACGATACGGATAGGTTTGTAAATACCTATCCAGTTGATGAGGTTTTTCCTGTCGATAAGCTTGATTTTGATGGAATTCAAGTAGCGTTCCCTAATCAAAATGATAAATTCCTTAGGATGCTTTACGGCGATTACATGCAAATGCCACCAGTTGAGAAGCGTAAAAACCACTATCCAGCGCGTTTGGATTTTGGTCCTTACTAGGGTCTTCTCGTTTGTTAAGCAATAGATAAAAGGAAAAAACGGCATCTCCTGCCGTTTTTTTGTTAGATCGGCAGTCCTTGGCAATCCTCTGAAGCTCGTATGTTCAAAATACTATTATACTTGTCAAAATTTGAACACAGGAGTATTATGACTGACGTAAATTGGTTTGGAAGTTTATTTCGCAGTTAATTGGTCTTCATTTGGAGGAACCGTGGCACTAACAAATAACGTGTTTTCTGTATTAAAAACCATTGCCCTTTCTGACGAGAAACTCAATCAGAGACAGCTTGCAGAAGAGACTGAGCTTTCTTTGGGATCAGTTAATTCAGCAGTCAAAACGTTGGAGGATCAGGGTCTTATTGAGGATAGTCTAATTACTTCAAAGGGTCTTGAAGCTCTGAAACCTTATGAGGTTAAGAATGCCATTATTATGGCAGCTGGTCTGTCTTCTCGCTTTGCACCTATTTCATATGAGAAGCCAAAGGGTGTCCTGAAGGTTCGTGGAGAAGTTCTGATTGAGCGTCAGATTCATCAGTTGCTTGAAGCTGGCATTACTGACATCACCGTTGTTGTGGGTTATAAGAAGGAGTACTTCTTCTATTTGGAGGAGAAGTATGGCGTCAAGATTGTTGTTAATCCAGATTATGCAACAAGAAATAACAATTCCACGCTGTGGTATGTAAAAGATCAGCTTGATAATACGTATATCTGCTCGTCAGATGACTACTTTACTCAGAATCCATTTGAGCACTATGTCTATGAGGCTTATTACTCAGCAACGTATGTCGCAGGAGAAACTGATGAGTGGTGCCTTAAAGAAGGACGTGGTGGACGTATTACCGGCGTAGAAATTGGCGGTTCAAATTCCTGGATTATGCTGGGCCACGTCTACTTTGACAGACAATTCTCAAAGAAGTTTGTAGATATTCTTGAGGCTGTCTACGACAAGCCAGAAACTGTTGATATGCTCTGGGAAGAGATTTACGTCCGTCATATCAAAGAGCTTTCTATGACCATTAGAAAGTATCCTGATGGTGTTATTTACGAGTTTGATTCCCTTGATGAGCTTCGTCAGTTTGACCCAGCATTTATTGAGAACATCGACTCAGAGATTTTTGACAACATTGTCTCGGTGCTTCATTGCCAGAAGAAGGATATCCACGGTTTCTATCCTCTAAAACAGGGACTTACCAATTTATCTGCTCACTTTATTGTGGGATATGGTGATGATGCTCAGGAGTATGTCTACAGGCATCCAGGTGTTGGTACCGAGAAACTCGTTGATCGTGCAGCTGAAGAAGCTGGTCTTCGACTTGCTCGTGAGCTTGGCCTAGACAACACCTTTATTTACGAGGACCAAAAAGAAGGTTGGAAGATTTCCAAGTTTGTGAAAAACGCTCAGAATCTTGATCCTCATAATCCTGAGCAGCTCAAGCGCGCAATGGAAATGGGTTATAAATTGCATCATAGCGGCGCGTCACTTGATCGTTCTTTTGACTTTGTCAACGAGGGTCTTAATTACGAGAAACTCCTGCTTGAAGAGGGTCCTATTGAGATTCCTGGCTACTACGAGCTTCGTGAGAAGGTCCTGCGCTTGAAGAAGTTTGCAGACGCAGATCAGTATCCAATTGTTATTTCACACAATGATTTCTTCTATCTGAATTTCTTGATTGATGAGGCCGGTACCTACAGCCTTATTGACTGGGAATATGCAGGCATGTCAGATGAGGCTAATGACTTTGGTACCTTCGCAGTTTGCTGTGAGCTTACTGACGATGAGGCTAATGCTGCTATTGATTACTACTTTGGAAAAGAGGCAACGTTTGAGCAGCGCAGACACTTCTGGAGCTATGTAGTCTTTGCTGGTTGGTGCTGGTATCTCTGGTCTCTGGTTAAGGAAGCAGAGGGCGAGAACGTAGGCGAGTGGTTCTTCATTTACTATCGCTACGCTGCAAACAATATTGATCGTGTTCTTTCTTGGTACGAAGACGCTCAGAACTAAGAGCAAAAGGAGAAACTATGTATTACGGTCTTTTAAGCGGTATTCTTTGGGCGGTTGATACCGTTATTCTTGGCGTTGCTCTTGGTATGAGTCCTTATGTTGATTCAGCTCAGGCGTCATTTGTCAGCGCATTCATGCACGATTTCTTTGCCGCTGCAGTTCTTTTAGTCATGATGGCTCAGAAAGGCAGACTTAAAGACACCCTTGAGGCAGCAAAAACAAAGAGTGGCCGTGTAGTTATGCTTGGCGCACTTCTGGGTGGACCAATTGGTATGAGTGGCTACCTAGCTGCTATTAACACCATTGGACCTGGTTACACCGCTGCAATTTCAGCTTTTTATCCAGCCGTCGGCTCGCTTTTAGCATGGCTTTTGCTCAAAGAAAAGATGAACTTAAAGCAGATTATTGCCCTTATCGTTGCTCTTGTTGGCGTCATGGTTATTGGTCTCTCAACAGCAGCAGGCGAGGGTAACGGAAATGTTCTTGTGGGTATCTTGGGCGTTGCTGCTTGTGTCTTTGGCTGGGGATCTGAGGCGGTTATTTTGGCTTGGGGTATGCAAGACGATGCTGTTGATAATGAGACTGCTCTTCAGATTAGGGAAACCACCTCTGCATTTGCATACGGTCTTCTCATCTTGCCATTGGCTGGTTCCGTTGATTTTGCTGCACAGGTTGCACTCACTCCTGCAAATGGCGTTGTCTTTATTGCAGCACTTGCTGGTACTGCCTCGTATCTCTTCTACTACAAGGCAATTGACGCCATTGGCGCTTCTCGCGGTATGGCACTGAACATTTCTTACTCTGCATGGTCGGTCATTTTTGCAGCTCTTGCAGGTATTATCCTGCCAACAATTATGCCTGAAGCAATTCCATCTCCACTGGTTGTAATTTGCTGCATTGTCATTATTGTAGGAACGGTTCTTTCTGCAACTCCAAATTGGAGTGAGCTGCTCAAGAGAGATTAGTTTGTTTCTGCAATTCTAGATGTCTTAAAAAACGAGTCATTCTGTGGTAAGAATGACTCGTTTTTGTTTATCTAAAAGTAAGAACCTACATTTACAATGGCTATTTATCGGAAACGAGTCGCCAGTTATTTCCCGTCAAACTCCAGGTGGTAAAGTCGGTTGCGTCACCATTAATGACAAACTCTCTAAGTTCTGCATCGCGGTTATTCTCGGTAATAGTTTCAATGTAGTAACGAGGACGATTCTCTCCCTCATAAGACTCATCAAGAGGAGTGGTGTAGTTAGAGAGCATCTGAGAATCTGCTCCCATATCCTTGAGCGTTTGAGCCAAGATATCGTAGTGCCAGACAGGAGCATCTGAGATTTGCATTGGTTGCTCCGCTTCTTCTGCGCTTTGACCAGCAGGTTTATAGAAGATTGCTGGAGCAGAAGTCTCTGTAATGTCGTTTGGCGTCAGATACCAGCGACCATGGTCAGCAGTCACAATAATAGAGGTGTTTTCGTAGAGACCAAGGCGCTTAAGTTCTGCAATATAAGCATCTACGATTTTCCAAGCACCGCGTGTCTGCTCGATCTCATTTTCTTCGCTTGGATCTTTAGGGCGCTCAAGGTTCCTATTAAGAATGAAAGGACCATGAGAGCCCATAAGATGAATGAAGCGGAAACTTCCCGTATCGTTTTCATCATGAACAGACAAACCATAGTGCTGGAGTTCTTGGTAATACTTAAGATCGTCTTCGTTATAGCGCTGAGAGGACATGTCAACCTCGTCATACGTAAATTTCCTCATCATACGCATGTTAAGGTCCTCGGTGTAATACCAGAAGCGAGGTTTAATTACCCAAGGCATATCTCTGCAGAAAGCCGTCTTATAAAGAATACGCAGCGCACCAAGAACGTTGAGCTGATTCTCTGAACCACGACCGCGAAGCTCGTGATAGTTGATAGTGCGGTTGTGCATATAGTCGGTATAAATTGAATTGAAGTTATCGGTATACAGGCCAACGGAATAGCCAAGCTTATTGATGTCATCAAGATAATGGCTGTTATCTGCCCAACCATTAACAAAGTCACCAAATGACTGGCCAGGTTGCAGACGATTTTCAAAGACAAGGGAAGGAATGCCATAGCGTGTTGGAATCATTGAACCCGCGGAATTTCTGTACCAGGTAAAGCCTGTCATATGAGTAAATGTCTCGGGATATTCGTTATAAAGTTGCTGTACAAAGGCGGTGTCGGTGGTGTCTAGGACAAACACCACGACATTCTTCTTGGAAGAAACATTAAAGAGACCATCTCTTGTTGCATAAATTTGCTGAGATTCTCTTGTGTTTACATCTGTAAAAGCTGATACAGCTGGTCCCCAGAGACTTGCAACGCCAACTGCCTGAACAATGATAAGTGCAGTCGCAGTTACCAAAAGGCCAGTTCGGAGCTGACGTGCTTTTAGGAGCGAGAAGGTCACTGCAGCTGCAATGATTGCCAGCCAAATGAGGCCAGAGACAATCATTTGACTGGTGAAGTTGGACCAAATAACCTCATGACCATCAGCAAGTGGCATGCCACCGTTCAAGAACACTGCTTGAACATACGATGCCACGCCGATGGCGCCTACGAGTGCAACTGCAACGTTAAACACGCGCTTACGCAGGAGTGAAAGCGCTGCAGTAGAAACAAGCGTTAGTAAAAGACCAGATAAAAATACAGGACCTGCTACGTCATTAAGACTAAACGATAAATCCTTTGCATTGCTTGCCACCAGCTCAAGTGGGGCTACAATCAAGATAGTAAAGACGGTGAAGAAGGAAACAAGAAATGCGACACCAATGCGACCTTTGGGCTTGAGGGTGCCCTCTTTTTGCTCTTTAAGTCGAACGGCTTCTGCTGCGAGGATCTCTTTCATCTGAGCGTTTGCAGCTTCTGCACCTTTGGCGTCAACCTTGTGAACTTTGCCTTCAACAATCTTGTTTGCATTCTCGTCAATCTTAAGGATGCGGAACAGTACTTTGCGAGAACGCCTAAACGCAACGCCAAGCACTGCAGAGAGCGCAACTACGACCGCTGCTAGTGCCTGAATGGTGTAGGTCATAACTGACGGGTCAACGTAAGCCTGGGCTGTTGCTGGCAGAAGTGCCCACCAAATCAACGTCAACGCAAGCGTGTAGAGTGAGCCATGGATGATGAACAGAATTTTATTGGCTGACGATGTGGTCATAGTCAACGAAACCCCTTGTTTAAGTGGAATGGATTTAACAGAACTTATTTTATCTTTTTATCAAAAAGAAGCTCGCAATAAGATGCCAATACTGCTTGTATATCGTTGTCTTTATTCTATCTTCGTTAGCCGTTACTCTTCTGGCCACTCTTATAAGCCAGGTTGATAAGCTTAGCAACGGGAGTTGGCCAGAACTTCTTGAGCATCTCAAGGTCCTCCTTTTCACGACGATTGTCGTGAATAAGGTGGCTGGTTTCAGAGTCTTCATGAATGCGGTGAAGCATCAGCACACGGGTGTCGTACAAGAAATCACCCTCACGCTTACTAATTGTTTCCCATGCTTCCCAGTCTAAATTGGAGCCAAATCCAGCTTTGAAAACAGGGACGTCAATATTGGGAAGGACCAGTGTGGTGCTTGGGCAGCAAATGGCACAACCTAGTTCAAGCGAACGGCGCTTGGCCCATGACTTGCCTGCATTTTCTTGCTTTGAGAGCGAGTATAAGAGACGACGCTTTACCTTAAGTAGACGATTCTCAAGAACCTCCTCGCCGTCACGCAACTCGCCGTAATTGGTGAAATAAATCAGCGGGCGAGAAGAACTGTTGACGCGTTCAAGCATATACTCTGCATAGTTAGGTTTATAGAGGTCATCTTGGTGCGCGATGGTTACCAACGGAGTTGTACAAACGCTCACGGCAAAGTTCCAGTCGCCGGCAATACCTCCCGGTCCAGGATTGACGTACATCTGAATGTCATACTTCTCGCAAAGAGACTGAATGAGTTCATTTAGTGTTGAAGTAGCCAAAAGAATATTCGTAGATAGTGTCTGCTCCTTGAGCGAGAGAATACATTCTTCTAGATAGGGACTCTCGCCATAAGCGCAGACAGCAAACGTGTGATCCTGAGGTGTATACATTGCTACATCCAATCGATTAGCTCCGATGTCTAGTATTATAAGAATGTTATCGGACGATGGCGAATGGGAGCCTTTGTGGAGTCTGACGGATATAAGACATACGAGAACCCCGATGAGCTAAGAAAGATCCAGATTCTTTCTACGCTTTTGATGGATGAGCTTGACCGCGTCTGCACGGAGCTTGGCATTTCGTACCAGGCGTACGGTGGAACAGCCATTGGCGCTGTGAGACACAAAGGCTTTATTCCTTGGGATGATGACGTAGATATCTCGATGTTCCGCGAGGATTATGAGATTTTTTTGGAGAAAGCACCTGCGCTTCTTCGACCAGATTTTTGCATTCAAAACGGCAGGACGAACAATTACTTTCCTGCAGTAAATACAAACCTTTCTTTAAAGGGAACAGTGTGTGTTCCTGATGAGTTTATGACCTGCCCCTTTACGTACGCTATTTCTATTGGCATTTTTCCTTTTGATAAGATTCCTGCAGATCCTAAGAAGCTTGCCAAGATTAAACGTCAGACATGGTTCTGGGGTCGTCTGAACTTCCTTCTGGTTACTCCAACTCCACGCGTACCGCTCACTGGCTGGAAGAAAAAAGTTGCTCTTGCGGGATGCTTTGTCATTCACCATACCTTGAAGCTCTTTAAGGTTTCATCCGCGCTGATTCAGCGTAAGTGGGATGAGGCTGCTCGTACTGCAGAGGACGAGAATACCACTCATTACGCAAGTTTTGTTGAACCTGATCCAGAGAACTGGTCAATGGACAAAGAGGATGTATTCCCAATGGTTCGCGTTCCTTTTGAGGACATTACTACTACGCTTCCAAAGGAATACGACAAGCTCTTAACCAGAGGATATGGTAATTACATGCAGCTTCCTCCAGAAAAGGATAGAAAGAATCACCATCCTGGCGCGCTTGATTTTGGTAAGTGGAAAGATGTGGATGTTACCAAGGGAAGTCGTCAGGCATTTGAAGATTTTGGCCAGAAAAGCTAATTATGACTATTGATACTTCTGCGGAACAGCTTAAGAAAAACTACTTCTGGAATACGCTTGGTTCTTTGATGAACGCGGCTTCAACGGTACTTATGTTGATGGTGGTCACGCGTACCATGGGAGCTGCTGCCGGTGGTGTCTTCTCGCTTGCGTATGCTGTGGCTCAGCAGCTGATGGTCATTGGTCACTTTGAGATTAGAACGTACCAGGTTACCGATACAGAAGAAGTATTTTCGTTTGGTGTGTATCTTGCGTCACGAATCATCACAACTGGTTTGATGATTGCGGGAATCATTATTTTTACCCTGCAGTCCCAGGGATGGAGCTACGAGGGAGTGTTATATGCCCTCATTGCTTCGCTTCGTTTATTTGACGTTGTAGAAGATGTTTTCCACGGCATGTTCCAACAACATGGTCGTTTAGATATTGCCGGCAGAGCGTTCTTTTACCGCGTGCTTGCAACCGTTGTTGGCTTTGCAGGAGGCGTGCTTCTTACAAAGAACTTGCTTGTTGGTGCGGCTCTTTCTTTTATTGCATCGCTGGTAGTTATGATTGCGCTTGTTATTCCTCCTACTAAGCAGATGGCAACGCTTAAGCCCACCTTTGACGTTAAGCAAATTACAAAGCTGTTGGTTACCACCGCTCCATTATTTGCTGGCTCATTCTTGCTGACATACGTTGTTGGCGCTCCTCGCTATGCACTGGGCGCTTTGAGCAATCAGGCGCTTCTTACGTTCTTTACCGCATTAGCCATGCCTGCTATGGTTATCAATCTTTTAAGTAACTTTGTCTTTAAGCCGCTGCTTACTCAGATGGCTGAATATTGGAATAATCAGCAAGACAAGCAGTTTGTGGGCCTGATCCTTAAGGGTTTTGCCGTAGTTGCTTTAGCTACTGTTGTTTCTATGGCGCTGGCTTGGCCGCTAGGAGCTCCAGTTCTTGGACTTTTGTACGGCCTTGATTTTGAACCGTATAAGTTAGAGCTTTTGATGCTGCTCTTTGGTGGCTTGCTTAATGCTTTAACGGTTATCTTGTACTACGCGGTAGTAACCATGCGTAAGCAGGTTGCGGTGTTTGTGAGCTATGCTGCAGGTGCAGGTTTTGCTGCGCTTACAGGAGGATGGTTTGTAGGCAGCTTTGGCATTATGGGAGCTTGCATTCTATACGATGCCTCGCTTGCAATTCTCGCTCTGGTATTTGGCATTTTTTGCTTCTTGGGCTTTAAAGACCAAAAGAAAAAGTCCACTGCATAGGCGGACTTTTTAAATAAAGCGCAGGTAGATGAGCATGCTGCCAGAGGACCGCCGCGTCGTTTACACGCGCGTACGCTGGTTAAGATCAGTTACAAAATCAAGGTTTTTCTCGTCACGTGCGTCTTTGTCGCGTAGGGCAAGTTCGCTTGAAAGCTGTTCAACCTTAAAAGTAAGCTTAGAAATTGCACAGGACTGATGGAAAATCCTGATAAGCATCAGCACAATAACAAGTAGCATGACAAAGTTTGCGGGACTCATAAAGCCAAAAAGCCCAGCAAAGAAATACGCAAGCTGGGGGATAAGCGCAAACAAAACAAGGATTCCTGCAGAAACAACCCAATAGACAGAGTCGGAGATGCGAATCTTTGATTTGCGGACGCTATTGATGACAATGCCCATGGCAAATAGGGCGCCAATAAGCAGCAGAATTCTGAGAACTAAAGTCATGGTGTCACCTTATCTAAACCACTGGAAGAGCAAAAGCGAGAGGCACGTGCGAGCCATATACATTATTGAGTTATAGAAACTCAAATAGGACTCACCACCTTGACGCTCACGCATCTCAGTTTCAATCTCGACAACCTTAGCTCCTCGACGCATCAGCAACGAGATAGTGTCTGGCTCGGGGGAGAAATCAAAGGAGCGCGCATACGTTTCAATAAGACCACGATCGTACATACGCATGCCTGAGGTAGGGTCAGTAATGGTTTGACCAGTGCTTGTCTTGATAAGCCAAGAAATCAGCTTGGAGCCAATCTCTCGAGGAGAGTTTCCGCGAGCCTTGGTGACAAAGCGAGAAGCAATGACGATATTTGCTCCCTCGTTTACCATTGCTTGAGCCATAGGAGCAATGTACTCAGGCCTGTGCTGACCATCGGAGTCAAACTGCACCACAGCGTCATAACCATGTTCTTTGGCGTAGCGCATACCAGCCCTAAAGCCTGCAGAAAGGCCTCCGTTAACAGGCAAATTGAGGTAGTTAAATCCACGCTCTTTACAGATATCCAGCGTGCGGTCAGCGGAGCCGTCGTTGATTATGATGTAATCAACTTGAGGGGCTACCTGGCACAACTCTGTAATAGTTGAAGCAATGCAGGCTTCTTCGTTGTAAGCGGGAACGACTGCAAGAATTCTCACAAGCATCCTTTGAATTGCAAATTACACGTTAACTGCATGAATATCATAGCTCAAAAGCCGAATTAATCTTGACTCGTATATAGTAGATTACCTAAAGAAATCGAAAGGTGAACGCTATGGAGTTTCCAAAAGAGCTTAAAAACCCTACTCAATCGGGCAATTTTACGTTTTATGACACCTCGATTGAAGGTGTAAAGGTTGTGGACGTAAAGCTGTACGGTGATGCTCGTGGTGGCTTTATGGAGACCTACCGTGAAGAAAACTTTGTTGCTGGCGGCATTGACGCTTCATTTGTGCAGGACAATCAGTCCTCATCCGTTCAAGGTGTGCTCCGTGGTCTTCACTTCCAGATTGAGCATCCACAGGCAAAGCTTGTGCGCGTAATCTCCGGCACTGTCTTTGACGTTGCGGTTGACCTGCGAGAGGGAAGTCCAACCTGGGGTCAGTGGGAAGGCGTTGTCTTGTCCGCGGAGAATCGCAGACAGTTCTTTGTCCCTCGCGGCTTTGCTCACGGTTTCTTGGTACTCTCCGAGACTGCGGAGTTCTGCTACAAGTGCGACGACATCTATCACCCAGGTGATGAGGGTGGCATTATGTGGAATGATCCAGAGCTTGGCGTTGAGTGGCCAGCGTTTCTTGGCGAGAAAACCTTAGATCCTGCAAAGGTTATTCTTTCCGACAAAGATAAGATTCATCCAGCACTTTCTTCACTTAAGAAGTAGTAAGCGACGCGGCAAGTTAGGTAGTATGAACGAACGTAATCGTCGTGAGCGAGAATCTACAGCTCACGAGCTAAATCGCATGAACGAGCCAGAGTGGACTGAGGAAGCCTCTGATAAAGAGCTCTCAACACAGCCGCTCCCTCGTGCAACCCAGATGGAACTTCTCGCCCCAGCGGGAGGCCCTGCTCCATTTACCGCAGCTCTTGCTGGTGGTGCGGACGCTATTTACTGCGGCTTGGGCAACAGCTTCAACGCCCGCCGTGGTGCGGACAACTTTGACGACGAGTCGTTTGCGCGTGCGTGCAGACAGGCCCATCTAGCTGGCGCTCGCGTGTATGTCACCGTTAACGTTGTTGTTAAGTGGGACGAGATGCAGCGTGTCCTGCGTTTGATTCGCCGCGCGTGGATCCTTGGCGCAGATGCCTTTATCATCCAGGACTGGGGCCTTATGGCTCAGGTCAGACAAACCTGGCCAGAGATTGAATGCCACGTATCAACACAGGCAAACATCCACGATACGCGCGGTGTTGCTGCTTGTAAAAAGCTTGGCGTAGGTCGTGTCACCCTGTCTAGAGAGCTCACTAAAGAAGAGATCTCTACCATTTCCAAGCTTGGCGTTGAGCTGGAGTGTTTTGGTCACGGCGCCTTATGCTTCTGCTATTCGGGCATCTGCCACATGTCGTCTATGCGAGGAGATCGCTCTGCTAATCGCGGAGCCTGCGCTCAGCCGTGCCGTCTGCCCTATGAGCTGCTCAACTCTAAGCACGAAGTTGTTTCGATGGGTGGCATTGATAGACTGCTCTGCCCTAAGGATTACTGCACTATTGATGACGTGCCCGATATGATTGAGGCGGGCGTTGGCTCGCTTAAGATTGAAGGCCGCATGAAGGCGCCTGAGTACGTGTACTCGGTGGTGTCTTCGTATCGTCAGGCAATTGATGCTGCCGAGAAGGGCGTGGACAACCAAGCCGATGTGGCGTGCCGCCACCGCTTGCTCAAGCGCTCATTTAACCGCGGCCTGACCAACGCGTACCTGCATGGCACCGCTGGCAATGAGATGATGAGCTATGAGCGCTCCAACAACCGCGGAGAGATTGTTGGTGAGGTTACTGGCGGACGTTCACTTGAGGATGCTCTTGAGCGCAAGAGTGGCCTCAATGGCGGCCGTGTGAAGCTGCGCCGCTATAAGCAGGCAGATGTTGACCTTGTTGCTCACGCTCCCATTGGCAAGAATGACCTGCTTGAGATTAGGCCTTTGGATGAGCCTGACAAGTTCCTGACCGCTCTTTGCCCTGTTGACGTTGAGCCTGGTCAGACGGTTACCGTCCGTACTTCTCGCGTTATGCAGACTGGATCTACGGTGCGCATTATTCGCTCCGAGGCAGCGCGCGTGGCGGCAGAGCAGATTTCTTCGCTGGAATATCCTCGCAAACGTGCCGTTGACGTGGTTATTATTGCCCGCATTGGCCAACCTTTTACGGTGGTACTCACTACCGCAGACGGTGCTGCAACCGCGTCTGCCGAGGGCTTTGTGGTGGAGGAGGCCCGCACTAAGGCGGTAACCTCTGACGAGCTCATTGAGCACGTTGGTCGCATGGGAACCTCTCCATTTGAGGCGGTAAGCTTTGACGTCCAGATGGACGATGCCTGCGGCATGAGCTTTAGCGCCGTTCACAAGGTCCGCGCTGCAGCATGTGAGCAGTTGGAGGCTGCGCTTCTTGAGGAGTACCAGGACCGCGAGCAGAAGATTGCTCCGCTTTCTCGTCTTGCCTATCAAAAGGAGCGAGAAGCCCAGGACAAAGAGAAGCTTTTTGTCTTTGATGAGGTGGCTGCAAAAACAAATGCATCGCAGGCAGAGGTCCGTGTTCTAGTTGAGACTCCCGAGCAGGCACGTGTTGCGCTCAAGGCGGGAGCAAATCGTCTGTATGCAACTACCGATGCGCTCGCAGAGACTTCATGGCCAGAAGATCTTCTCGCCAAGGTAACCCCATGGCTTGATGAGGTATGTCGCGAGATTGACCACAATCGCCTGGATCCGTACGTTACTCCAGGTAAATCGGTTGCTGTGGGCAACATCTCTGAGCTGGCGCTGGCCGTTGAGCGTGGAGCCATCCCTGAGGTGCGCGAGTGCATTCCAGTTCATAACGATTACGCCCTGCAGGCGCTGGCCGACATGGGTGCAGAAGGCGTTTGGCTCAACTCCGAGCTGACTCTCCAAGAGATTTGTCACCTGGCGAGAAACGCCTCGATTCCTGTGGGTTATATGGTCAGCGGTCGTATTCGCACCATGACAACCGAGCACTGTATTTTGATGTCTACGGGCAAGTGCATCCACGATTGTGATGCCTGCAAGCTGCGTCTTGAGGAGCACACGCTCAGAGGCATTGACAACGATTACATGCCGGTCAGGACTGACAGACATGGTCGCTCTAAGATTTGGAGCCCTAAGCTCTTTGACGGCGTGCCAGAGATTGCCGAGATGCTCTCTGCTGGCGTGAAGCGCTTTATGGTAGATGCAACGCTTTTGAGCACGGAGCAGACACAGGAGGCTACCTCTCGCGTGGCTGCTGCGATTGCGGCAACAGCGTCGGGTGCATCATTGCCTGCACGTCTGAAAGATGCGTCAGTTGGACATCTTTTCTCGCCAATTGGATAGTGCAGAAATAAGTTTGGAATTTTGGGTAGGATACCTTTGTTGTAAGTTTTGAGCGCGGACGCGCTTTAAGTAGATTTGAGTAGGAGCAAACATGGCCATTAATCGTGACCTTTTGAATGCAACCCTTGATGTTATCCGTCAGAGCCTTCAGACCGATGGCGGCGACGTTGAGCTTATTGATGTAAGCGATGACGGCACCGTTACGCTTGAGATGACTGGTTCTTGCGCTGGCTGCCCAATGTCTGCATACGACATGTCTGAGGGTATTGAGCGCATCCTGATTGAGCACGTTCCTGGTGTAAAGCGCGTTCAGCCTGCAATGCTGTAAGTTGCCGCTTAGCGCCAAAAAGTGAACGTTTGGCGCTTATCGGTTGTGAGCTTCATGCGCATAAACGTGTTTTTTATGCAGAGAAGTTGTGGTGAACCATGACTAACCTGCGTATTTACAAATCTTATATATCACGCCCCTCACATTATTGTGTAGGGCGTGATATTTTATATAAACGGATAACTAGGTTTTCTGACCATTCATTTGTATGACGTAAGAAAGGTGGACGTTGTGGTTCTTTCTGATTGCGACATTAAAGCCGAGATTGCTGCTGGTCGTATCGTTATTGAGCCTTTATGCGAGAATAATGTGCAGCCTGCATCGGTTGACGTATGTCTTGGCTCAAACTTTAGAATTTTCCGCAATTCTACGCACACCTCAATTGATCCACTTGTAGCTCAAGAGGGTCTTACTGAGTCAATTGATGTTCCTGAGGGAGAAGTTTTTGTTCTTCACCCTGGTCAGTTTGCGCTTGGTACTACGCTTGAGCGCATTGCTATTCCTGACGATATCCTTGGCAAACTTGAAGGTAAGTCTACCTTGGGTCGCTTAGGTCTTATGATTCACTCAACTGCAGGTTATGTTGATCCAGGTTGGGACGGAGAGCTCACCTTGGAGCTTTCTAATGTTGCTAACCTTCCAATCATTTTGCATCCTGGCATGAGGATTGGTCAGCTTTCCTTTGAGCGCATGAGTTCTCCTGTTGAGCGTCCTTATGGCTGTGAAGATCTTGGTAGCCATTATCAGGGCCAGCGTGGTGCAACTCCTTCGCATGTTCTTTCAAAGTAGTTTTAGTAAGTAGGACGTATTGTGTGGCTTGATGCTTTTTATCATTCATTAAACCCAGTAGCGCTTTCACTGGGTCCGCTATCTATCAGGTGGTATGGTCTGGCATATCTCGTGGGCTTTGTGCTTGCTGGCGTAGTTATGTACAGAACTGCTCAGCGCTGGAAACTTAACGTTACCCTTGATGACGTGCTTAATTTGATGGTAGGCATCTCGTTTGGCGTTATTGTGGGCGCCCGTCTGTTCTACGTTATTTTCTACGGCGCTGGTTATTACGTGGCTCATCCACTTGATGCATTTGCCTTAAGTCAAGGTGGTATGAGCTTCCACGGTGGCCTTGTAGGCGCTGTTGTTGGCGGCTCTATTGTCTGTAAGGCATCAGGTCTTTCTATCCCTACCATCTGTGACCTGGGAGTTATTGGCGCACCACTTGGTCTTTTCTTTGGACGCTGCGCAAACTTCATTAACGGTGAGCTTTGGGGAAAGCCCACAGATCTGCCTTGGGGAGTAATGTTTGAGACAGGAGGAGCGGTCTACCGTCATCCTTCTCAGCTCTACGAAGCCCTTCTCGAGGGCCTTGTGATGTTTGTCATTTTGTACGTCCTTTCTAGGAAGTACCCTCCTCGTCCACAAGGAACGTTCATTGGAACGTTTTTGATGCTCTATGGCATTTTTAGGTTTGTCGTGGAATTTGTTCGTGTTCCAGACGAGCAGCTTGGCTACCTTTTTGGCAGCTTTATTACCATGGGACAGTTGCTCAGTCTGCCTTTAGTTGTACTTGGAATTGTGGTGCTTGTTTTGGCAAGAAGGCTAAATTCACCACAAGTTGGAAGGAATTAGAAGCATGTTTAAAAAGACGCTCAATAGCCTTTTCTCCATACTTTTAGTGCTTGCGCTCTTACCAGCTCCTGCATTCGCAGAAGCAGCGGGGGAGTTGACCACTACTGCTACTGCTGCTGCTACTGCAACCTCCTCAGCAGAGAATGCCCTTACTGCTCAGGACAACGCTTCTGGTACGGAAGCTGCTTCTGGTACGGTAGAAGCTACAAGTAGTGCAACCACAACCTCTGAAGAGACAGGCTCTGGCGTTGCAGCAACCACAAATGAGACTGACTATCCACACAAAACGCTGGACCAGGCAGTAGAAACTCTGACTAATTCCTTCTATAAGCCAAAACCTCGCTATGGTGTAGATACTAACCTCAACACCATGGTTGCAGAAGAGCTGCGTCGCATTGGTGCTGGAGAGGTTAACGTTAGAGTGGCATCTGTTCAGATGTCTTCGACAGCTTCATATGCTCACGCAGGCATTTCTACTGATTTTGCGACTAATGGTTCTATTGAGTACTTCTGGATGGATGCGGCCGGTTTTACTAACCAGAGAAGCACTCTTATCCTCCGTCAGGCAAAAGTTACCTTTGAACTTTCCAAAGATGGCAAGACCGTCCAATATACCTGCAATGTTTTAATTCCTTGGGATGAGGCAAAATCTCAGGCGCAACTTGCTGACGTATCTCAAAACCTTGCGCCATCATACGCGGCAGGACAGAATGAATCTTCTGTAACTTCAGACTTTACTCTTCCGCATAAGCTTGTTTCCGCAGATGGAAATCAACTTTCATGGTCTAAGGTCACTTGGACTAGCTCAGATACCTCTGTCGTTCGCATTGATGGATATGGTACTGAGCCTTATAAGGCAACAGTTACCCGCGGCATTCGTGATAAGCAGGTAACGCTGACTGCAAATGTCTCTTTGAGCAGCTCCGACGCTCCTCAGACAAGTTATCAGAAAACCTTTACCATAACGGTTCCCGGAGATCCTTCGGCTATTACCGATGCACAGAATAATCTGTTGAGGCGTATTAACAGGCGTTTCTCGACATCAAGCATTAAAGATGTGTATACCAATCACTCCATTAATGCCCAGGCAGTTACAGACGACCTGCAGATGCCTACGCCAAAGAACTTTGGCTTAGATGGAAAGCGCTATCAGTTTACGTATACTTCCTCCAATGCTGCTATTACGTTCAATGGCTATAGGGGAACGGTGTACCAGCCTCTACCTTCTGCTTCTGCGCAGCAGGTAGACATCACTCTGACCGTTACCGATAAAGAAAATCCTGAGGTATCAGTCTCTAAGACTCTTACGGTTACGGTAAGCCCGCTTAATCAGGCTGATATTGATGCAGAGCTTACTTTGATGAATGAGTCTAAGGCTCATTTCTGGGATGCACTTGCTACTCCTTCTGGTCAGCAGAATAAACAAGACAGCGTTTCTGAGTCCTTGGCTACACCAAACAAGTTCTATCGTGCTGCTGACGGCTCTTTGACCTGGTCTTATGATGTTAACAATACCGATAAGACCGCAAGTGGTATTGTGCCTTCAGAGTTCCCAACATACGACCCAATGGGCCCTGCTGATCAGGCGCGCACGTACAGTTCTTCTCAGCCAACAATCATTCAGAACGAGAATCTTGTTCTCGCACAGACTCCTGAGTACAACACGTCTGTTACGGTTTCGGCACTTCTTTCAAGTGCTCGCTATTCTCGCTATGCAAGCTTGTATCCAGATAATGCGCAGTTCCAGGCCCTTACTAATCAGAAGGTCTCTGCTACCTTTACCGTGGCAGGCGAGAAGGGCGCTCGACCTGTAGAGGAAGACCCAGATCCAAGTCAGCTTGTTTCCGTCACTCTTTCTGTAGTAGGTCTTGATAAAGACGGTAAGCCTCAGCACTGGGCTCCTACTCAGACTATTGAGGTTCGTAAGGGTACCACTGCTGACAAGGTAACGTATGACTACCTGAAGAATAATGGCCTAACCTATGATGCAGCAGGCGGTTATTTGTCTTCTATTACGTCGCCTTCACAGGGACTTACGCTTGCAACAGCGCAGGTAGATGGCGCCTATAAATGGTGGCAGTTCTTTGTAAACGGTCAGCTTTCGGACAAGATGGCAAACAATGTTACCTTGGACGAAAACACTACCATTACCTGGACATATGGTGGTCAGGATAGCTCCATTCCAACTCCTCAACATGAGTTGGTCATCAATCCATTTGCTGAGCACCCTAACTACGAGGCATCTTGGAGCGGTTTTGGTAGCGGAAACGGTTCCACTACTACGCAGAGTACCCCCATTAATTCTGCAGCTCTTCGTTGGAGTGTGACTGAAGGAACTCAGAATACACCTGGATTTGTTTCTGATCAGGTCATTGTTCATGATACGGTCTATTACGTAAGCGGTTCTACTCTCAAAGCAGTTGACGCTGCAACAGGTAACCTTATTGCCGAGGCACAGATTGGCTCCAAGGTCTCGTACTTTGCACGTCCTCTGTACGTTAATGGCATGATTGTTGTTGCTACCGATGATGGATGCCTTACCGCATTCTCGGCAACAACTATGGAGTGCATCTGGAAGACAGAGCCGCTGGATACCACCAATGCGCTGCAATCTGTTTCTAGCCTGACGGTTAATAACGGCACCATCTTGGCTGAGTTTACTAAGATGAGCGGATTTGACGCAGCTGGTGGTTACATGGTTGCTGTTGACGCTACAACTGGCGCACTTCGCTGGAAGCAGAATGCACAGCCTGCAAATATTCCTGGAGCAACCTCTGGTCAGCCTTCAGGTTATTACTGGTCTGGCGCAGCGGCTTCTGGCTCTGACTTTATGATTGGCGACGAGTCCTCCTCTGTCAGGCTTATCAACGGTACAACCGGTGCCATTGAGGCTGAGCTTAACCTTGGCTCGCCAATTCGCGCAGGTATTGTTCCTGTTTCCGTTGATCAAAACGGTAATGGAACCTATCTTGCTGTAACCAGAAATGACGGTACGCTGCACCTGATTAGAAGAAACGGTTCTTCTCTTGTTGAGGAGAAGCAAGTCAAATTTGCAGCAGAGTCTACCTCTACACCAACTATCAGCGGTTCTAACGTCTTTGTTAACGGCGTTGATGCTGAGGGCTACGGAACTATCTCTGTGATTTCTCTTGACACCTTTACGGTGACTGACCAGGCTCGTGCTGGCAAGGGTAAGTCTCAGAGCACTCCTCTTGTTTCTGTTCAGCAAAACGGTACCTATGCCTATTTCACGGTAAACGGTCTACCTGGTGGCGTATGGGTATACAAGTTGGGCACCAGCCGAGCAGCTCAGATTTACACTCCTGATAAAGATCACCAGAACTACACCACATCGTCGGTCATTGCAGATTTTGAGGGCAATCTTTACTACACCAACGACTCCGGCACGCTTTTCTCGCTTATTAATCAGAAACCTTCTGGCGAGAATACCCAGCCATCTGTAGACATTTTTAGCAGGACAGATTCCACATCTACAAACGCGCCAGCTCAAGATCCTTCATCTCCAGCTGCGCATGAAACTTCCTCGACCACCGCTGCGAGTGCTGGTGAGGAGGTTACAAAGGCTCCATCTGAGAACAAGACTGCAGACACTAACTCTGACGAGAAGCAGCTTCCACCTACTGAATACTCAAATAAGCAGGCCGCTGCCCCACAGCAGGTGTCCTCTGCGCCTACCATTCCACTTCTGAGTGTCTTTGGTTTCTTTGCTTCTGGTGCAGTTCTTGCAGTGTTTGTAGTGTTGCTTAAGAAAGAAACTGCTGCAATTCACCATGTTTCCAATGGCCGAGGCCAGGTGAGATAGTGGTTAAGCTCACAAGAGAATCCAAACGGATTCTCTATTTGGCAGCATCAATAGTATCTTTTGTGTTCATGCTTTTCTTTGCATGGACATTAGTCCAGTATTTCTTTACGCCCGCTTCAAGCACTTCTGCTCAAGAAGCTCCTACCGCACAAGGTCAGACGGTAGCAGGTACTTCTGGCACGCAAACAGACTCTCAGACGTCACAGACGCAAGGGAGCTCTAGTTCAGACGCTCAATCAAATGCTGATGCGTCTAAAACGCAGGATTCTTCTAATCAGAAAACGTCGGAACCTTCTAACACTGGTAACTCAACAAACGCTGTAGCTGCTCCTCATAAAGAGAATAGTGCGCTTTCTGTAAGTGTTACGGTTGATGGCTCTGCAGCCAAAGGGCCTTCATTTACCGTCAACCTCCAGGTGCAAGAGGGTACGTCAGTCTATGACGCGTTGCTTGCAAGTGGAGCCGGGGTAAATGCACGTAGCACGTCGTTTGGTATATACGTTGCGGCTATTAATGGGCTTGCAGAGCGTGACCACGGTCCACAGAGCGGTTGGGTATATTCAGTTAACGGTGTTCAGCCTAACTACACGTCAGATGCATATGTTCTGCATGATGGCGATTCGGTTGTTTGGACGTACGTTAACGCGGTGAACTAATGAATCCCGCGCGCACAAGCTTTTCTCGTCTTCATCCACTTGCTACGGTTGTGCTGTTTGGATGCGAGGTTGTGCTTGCCGCATTTTCTTTTCAACCTCTCTGTGCGCTGATTGCTTTTCTAGGGGCGCAGCTTTGTACAATCCAGTTGTTTGGCACCAAACATGCTGCTAAACAGCTTGTTTGGTATGCTCCAATTATTATATTGATGGCGATAATCAATCCGTTTTTCTCGGCATCTGGCTCTACCGTTTTGTATTCTTTTGGACACACACAGCTGTACGCAGAAAGTCTGGTGTACGGAGTTACCTCAGGTCTGGTGCTTGTAAGTACTTTGAGCTGGCTTGAGTGCCTGTTTGCAGTAGTGTCGCCGCTCGAGATGTTGCAGCGATCAAGCGTGCGATTTCCAGGATTACAGCTGGTCTTGAGTCTTTCTGTGCAGCTTATGCCACAGCTACTTTCTGATCTGACAACAGCCCGCCAAATCCAGTCAGCAAATACCGCAGCTAGAAGGTGCGATTCTGCCGTACAGTCACATCAGCAAAGCCGTGTTCCAAGTCAAAGCCGTCTGTTGAGCGCGAGAAAAACTATTGCGCAATCAGCTACCACCATTAACGCAGTGTGCATGAGTGCGCTGGAGAAGTCGATAAGTACGTTTCAGTCTATTGTGTCTCGAGGTTGGGGAATGGCAGGGCACAGGAGTAGATGGAGCGCTGAAGTGCTTGACGCCTATGATACTGTGGCGTTGCTGGTATTTACTTTCTTAAGCGTTATAGCTGCGGTTTCTTTGTATATGCTGGTACAAGCCTGGCAGTTTTATCCTACTATGCCAGAGTTCCAAGTGAGCTTTTGGTATCTGGGCGTAGTGCTGTTTACCGTTTTACCAGCAATTTTTGTGCGTATTGATACTGTCTTATGGGAGCAGTCTGTATGAGTGAGCATTCTTCCTATATTCAGAATTCACTTACTACTTCAGTTAGTAAAGAAGTAGTTCTTGCTATTCAAAATCTCTCGTTTGCGTATGCTCTAACTCCAGACCGCAACGTCGTAGAAGATTTTTCCTGTGAGGTTTGTGCTGGTCAAATTAGTCTTTTACTGGGACCAACTGGTTCAGGCAAGTCCACCATTTTGAGCCTTATCAAGCCCGAGATTGCGCCTCAAGGTAGACGTGATGGTTCAATTATTGTTTGCGGCCAAGAGGTTTCTACGATGACGCAGGCGCAATCCGTAGACACCATTGCATTTGTGCCACAAGCCACCTCACAAGCACTTGTGTGTGAGACACCTTTGAAAGAGCTGGCTTTTGGCCTGGAAAATCGAGGCGTTTCAGAGAAAGAAATGCGCCGATGTATTTTTGAGACGGTCAGTTTCTTTGGCATGGAATCGCTTTTGCACAAGCGCTGTAACGAGCTTTCCGGGGGAGAACAGCAGCTAGTGGCCCTTGCTGCAGCGCTTGTCATGCGGCCAAAGCTGCTTTTGCTGGATGAGCCAACCTCGCAGCTAGACCCGTTTGCGCAGAAGAGTTTCACCGCGCTCCTGGAGCGAGTGGCGCGCGAGCTCAATGTTGCCGTGCTTGTTGCCACCCACGACGTCACCGCGTTTGAGCACCTCGCAGATACCCGCATCTGCCTCGACGGCGAGAAACCCGATGCACTCCAAGCAGACAGCCCTTCTCGCCAGGCGTTCTGTCCTCGCAGCCCCGCGCCCAACCAAGCATCCACCGTGGCCGACAACTCGCCCGTGCTCGAGTTCAGCGCCGTGACGTTTGCATATCCTCAGAGAGAGCAGTTGGTACTCAACAAGTGCTCACTTGAGGTCACGGGGCGAGAAATTCGTGCGCTCGTAGGCGGCAACGGTTCTGGTAAGTCAACGCTGTTAAAGCTTGCAGCAGGTATTCTTCGTCCAAGGAGAGGCCGCGTCTACAACCAGCTCCAGCAATCCCAGGGATACATCCCGCAAGATCCCGAGCTGCTCTTTACCTGCCAAAGTGTGGGCGAGGAGCTTACCCAGTGGCAGCAGAGCGGTGCCTATTCTGACCAGGATGTTCAAGAGCTTCTGGAAGCTTCGGGACTTCTTGCTCGCACAACATATCAGAAGCTAATGTCTTCTCATCCATACGACTTGTCTGGGGGACAGCAGCAACTATTGGCGCTGGTAAAAGTGATGCTCACAAAGGCGCGCCTACTTATTCTTGACGAGCCAACAAAAGGCCTGGATGCCCCAACCAAAGATGCTGTTGTCAATTTGCTTTCTCGCGCTCAGTCAGAAGGTGCAACCATAGTAATAGCAACGCACGACATGCAGTTGATATCGCGCGTTGCTGATAACGTTTCTCTAGTTTTTGATGGTCAGATTTCTCTGACAGAGCCAACTTCAGAGTTCTTTGAGAACTCTTGGGTGTGGTCGGCGGAGTAGGTGGCTAGAACCTTAAGAACGGCTCCTCATCCTGGCCAAGCTCCTCAAGAAGCTCATCGTCAAGATCGTTGATGTCGCCAAACTCCTCGTGTTCATGCTCTTCTTCATCTTCCTCATGATCGTGAGTATGCTCATTGAAGCCGTAGGCATTGGCCGTCTCATCATCAAACTCAAGTGTAGGAAGAGCGCTGGTGATGCTGCACAGACCAACTCCTGCAGGCATAATCTTTTGCCACTGAGCAATCAGAGGAGTGGTAGGAACTTCTCCCAGCTCAACAATGGAATCTAAGAAAATCTCTTTTGCTCCATCAAGCAGGTCAGATGTCTTTGCAACCTCAATAAGGTGCTCTGAGAAAAGCTCAAGCGCATGATCTGTGGAATCTGCCTCAACAATACAAGGCATAAGGCAGTAGTTGTCAGTAGCATCAAGCTCGTCGTTATAACTAAAGTTTCCCAGATAGATCATGAGACCTCCTTGTTGTAGTTTCAAATCATCTTATGCCAAAATAAGACAGACCTTTTCGATATTTTTATTTTGACGGTAAGCGTGAGGTTCTCGTGGGTAATCGGCACACGTTATCAATTCTTCTAGAGGTTGTAGCACTCCTTGCTACTCCTATTATCCTTGCTGTTGAAATGATATATTTTCCCGATTTTACTGCGATATCTTCAATTATTTTAGCAATCATTTCAGTTGCATTATTTATGTTAAGTTTTGAGACCCAAAAGCCTTCAGTTGCCAATTTGGTACCTACTGCCGTCTTTAGCGCATTGGGGGCTGCGGGAAGAATTGCCTTTGCACCTCTCGCATATGTAAAGCCTGTTTCCGCAGTTGCTATCTTCGCGGGAGCGTTTCTTGGCAGGCATGCGGGCTTTTTAGTAGGCGCCTTATCTGCGCTTCTTTCAAACGTTTTCTTTGGCCAGGGCTCGTGGACGCCATGGCAGATGTATGCGTGGGGTCTTGTTGGCTATCTGGGAGGCCTTCTTGCAACTTTTACCTCAGCTCGCCCTGCATCTTCTAAACGCACATCCGTCCAACAAGGCGAGAAACCCCACAAACTTCCACCTTTCTTGCTTATGATCTGGGCGTTTATCTCTGGACCATTCTTTGGCCTTGTAATGAATGTGTACTTTGTTATTGGATTTGTACATCCTTTAACGCTTGAATCCGCTCTTCTCGCGTTTGCGGCTTCGATTCCGCTTGATCTAACACACGGCGTGGCAACGCTTGTTTTCTTGATTTTGTTATGGCTTCCGTGGCAAACATCCGTTAGCCGAATCCTCACAAAATACAATCTCACTGGTAGGAGCTTTAGATAATCCATCTTTTTCCGTTTACCTAAAATACCTTCCATTTTGCGACCTTTGACCTAGACTGTATTCACTGTCAGCCCCCAGATTTGGGGGTAAAAATGCAACCTACATCTATCCTTGCCGCAACGGCAAACTCAACACTTGAGCTGCTTGCTCCTACACGCTGCGTTGTGTGCGAGAAACCCGGTCAGCTTCTCTGTGATGAGTGTCGGGAAAAGCTGCCGTGGATCTCTCAGCAATGGGCGTGTCCTAATTGCGGTGCTCCGTATGGGAAACTCGTCTGTTCAGAGTGCGCTGATAAAAAGAAGCGTCCCGTTCAGTGGGAGAGTAGGGCAGTTATCTGTGCCATGGGATTTAAAGGCCCTCCTGCACGGTTGATTTTGACACTCAAAGACGGCCATGAACTTCGACTGGCGCCGGTAATTGCCGCAGCTATTTTATGTGCGCTTGAAGAAGCTTCAGCATGGAGTGCTCGTGATGGCACTTCTCGCTTTGATAGTTCAAAAATTGATGGCGTTTGCTTTATTCCAGCAACTGCAGAGGCATACGCGCGCAGAGGCTTTGATCATATGGAGCTGGTAGCTCAATCGTTTTGCCAGCTTACAGGTCTGCCTTTGTATGACGTGCTTATACGCCCACACGCAAAGGATCAAAGAACGCTCTCATCTGCTCAAAGACAAATCAATTTGAAAGGAAGTATTGCTTGTACCGTACCAGTTAACCAATCAAATATTTTACTTTTAGATGATGTGGTAACTACCGGAGCATCAATTAGAGAAGCCACAAGAGTACTTTGTGCCGCAGGCGTGCAATCTGTAACCGTAGGCGCATTAGCTCGCGTATGGTGAGTTACCTATGGTTGCAAACGGCTATACTTGATAAGTCTTTTCAGGTCTGTGGTTGCGAAGTTCTCTGTGAGCTTTTAGTCCATGACAGACGAGGTCAAAGGGATCCACGTAAGTTTACGTGTGCGCACGTAAACGATCATGGCTCGTCCTAGAAGTAAGCCATACCGCCTGTTATATCAAAGAGACAAAGGGTCTCGCAGGCGAGAGAACTAGTAGTGGAGCTATTGCGGTAGCAAAGCAAACGTTCCAGTATGCGAGTGTGGGGTCAAATACCAGGTCAGCTGAAAAGACACCTGTTTAGAAGAAGGAGTTCTGATGACACGCGTTAAAAGCTCTCTTAAGGTGTTACTTCTTATAGCACTAGCTGTTGTTTTAACAGGATGCTCCATTGGTCCTATCAACATTGATTTGGACAAATGGTTCCACGTCAAGTCGGTGCAAGAGGCAATTCAAGAGAAGCGAGAAGCCCGTCAGCAGAAGATTCCTGATTCTGCATTGCATACGGCTGGAACTCTTACGGTTGGTTTGCGCACACAGTCAGTGACCGCTCCTATGATTGTGGCCTCGGAAGGCGGAACGCTGCAAGGAATTGACGTTGAAGTGGCCTCTGCGATTGCAGATCAGTTGGGCGTAGACGTTAAGTTTGTGTCAGTCAATGGTCCAGTAGATGGTCTGCAAGCAGGCTGCGATATTGTCATGGATGTCAGAAGCGGCGAAGATTCAACAAGCACGCTCATTTCTGGTTATGCTGAGTCCACAACAGCGCTTTTCCATAAGGGTTCAGAAACAGACATTACTGCTGATAGTTTGAGTGGAAAGTCTGTTGGCGTTCAAACGGGTTCTTTGTCCGAGAGAGCAATGGGTCAGGTGCTCACCGGTATGTCTGTGCAAGGTTTTTCTAACTTAAATGATGCTTTTGAAGCACTTGAAAATGGTTCCATTGATTATGTGGCCTGTGATGCATATGCTGGTGCTTATTTAGCAGCAAACAAAGATATTTCTATGGTTGGTGTCGTTGACGTTCCATCCACGATTGGTATTTCTGTTGCAACTAGTAACAAAGCTCTCGCTACACAAATTCAGCAAGCTCTTTCAGCTATTCAATCTAACGGTGTCGAGGGAGTTATTAGAAACAAGTGGATTGGTACCTTGCCACACCTCTCAACTACCAACAAGATTTCTGGTCTTGTAGAAGTTTCTACACAATCTACCAGTGCTGATTCAGCTACATCTTCCTCTGAGCAAAATTAATTGCACATAAAGAGAAATAGTCTCTAACCGTTTACCGCTCAATTCAACTTTTTATGGAATGATTGACCGACAAATGGGTATTGTTGTTATACAGACATCAGATAGAAGATGTCTCGTGTATCCGATAGGAGGCTCCCATGGTGGACATCAAAATTTCGGGACGCAAGGTAAGTATTTCTGAGGCTTTGCGCGCACACGTAGACCAGAAAATCGGTGATGCTCTTAAGGTATTTGACATCACTCCTATGTCTTGCGATGTTGTTCTCAGAGTAGACAAAAACCCTTCAAATCCAGATAGAAAGACAGCTGAGGTTACGGTATTTGTTCGTAACAATGTTGTTCGTGTCACTGCCAGCTCTGACGATATGTATGTAGCTATTGATGAAGCAGCAGAAAAAGTCTCCAGACAGCTACGCAAGTACAAGACAAAAGTTGTTGAGCGCCGTCATCATGTAAAGTCTGAGCGCGGAGTTGCTCTTACACAAGAAGATCTTGCCAATCTCATTGAGATTCCAGCTGAAGACCTTGATGACCAGCTTGTTCGCGAGAAATACATTGATCTTGAGCCAATGACAGAAGAGGAGGCGCTTGTCCAAACTGACCTTCTCGGCCATGATTTTTATGTCTTTGTTAATTCTTCCACTGGTTTGACTAATGTCATTTACCATCGTAAAAATGGTGGATACGGAATTATCAAACCTAAGATTGAGGAACCAGATGTTCAATAAAAAAGATAAGGCCGAAGAAGAAATCAGCGAGGTTGCCTTTGAAGACCTTGAGCCTACTGAGCTTTCAGCTGCATATCATAAGCCCAGTAACGTTCGAATCATCATGGACTCCTGCGCAGACTTTGCTCCAGGAATTGCTGAACAGTTAGGTGTTGATATCATCCAGTTCCCTTATGTGGGACCAGACGGAGAGCACTATGATGACGGCTGGAAGAGCATTAGCGCACATGAGTTCTTTGAGGGCATGCGCAAAGACAAAAAGCTGCACTACACCACCTCTGCGATTACTCCTGGTCATTACCTTGAGGTCTTTGAGCGTGCTGCAAAACAGGGCACACCAACGGTGTATCTTTGCTTTACTTCTGCGCTCTCTTCATCCTACTATGCAGCTGAACAAGCAGCAGATATGGTAAGAGGGAAATATCCAGACTTTGAGATTTACGTAGTTGACAACGGTGCGCCTTCGTCCGCAGCCCAGCTGCTTGGACTTGAGGCAGTTCACCAAGCCAACAAGGGTCTCTCGGCAAAAGAGATTGCCGAGTGGGCAGCAGATGCACGTAACTATATTCATGGCTACTTAACGCTTGAGACCTTGGATGCTCTTGCTGCGGGCGGTCGTATTCCTGCTGCTGCAGCAAATATTGGCGGCAAGCTTGATGTAAAGCCAGAGCTTACCTATGACTCAACAGGAGCTCTTACCGTCAAGACAGTGTGCAGAGGCCGCAAGAAGGCGCTCAAGTCTCTTATCCAGGACTTTAGAGATAGCTATTCTCATGACACCTCGCTTCCTGTTGGCATTATTTCTGCAGACGCACAGAAGGACGCTAATTGGCTAGAGGCTCAGATTCGTAAAGAGAAGGGCTGTGAGGGACTCACCATTATTCACAGCCAGGTAGGACCAGTCATTGGTGCTCACGTTGGACCAGGCATGGTGGCTATTGTCTTCTGGGGAACTGACCGCCGCGAGAAGCTTTCGCTTTCTGACCGAATTGCTAACAGGGTTCGTAAATCTAATTAACGGGTACAAGGTATGGGGTCGCTCTTTGGAGCGGCCCCAGTTTGTATATTTATTTCAGTCTGAAAGGACTCATACATGGCACTGAGCAAGAATGCAAAGGTTGCTTTTATTGGAACAGGCATTATGGGCGCTCCTATTGCCGAGCACCTTATTTCTGCTGGTTATGACGTTACTGTTTACAACAGAACACCAGAGAAAGCACAAAAGCTTGTCTCATTGGGTGCTCACACTGCAGAGAGTGTGGCAGATGCTGCAAAAGACGCTGATGTTGTCTTTACTATGGTTGGTTATCCAACTGACGTTGAAGACGTTTACTTGGCAACAGATGGTCTTATCCGCGTTGCTAAGAAGGGTGCGTACCTTATTGATCTGACCACTTCTTCATCTCAGCTTGCTCGCGATATTCACGATGCTGCTGAAATTGAGGGAAAACATGCATTTGACTGTCCGGTTACGGGCGGCCAGAAAGGCGCCCAGGACGGTACTCTTACGCTGATTGTCGGCGCAACTGAGAATGATGTTGAACCAGTACGCGCTCTTCTCGAGACCTTCTCGTCAAAGATTTTCTGCATGGGCGGCGCTGGTAAGGGCCAGACTGCAAAGCTTTGCAACCAGGTTTCTCTTGCATCATGCATGATTGGCTATGCAGACGCAATGGCCTTGGCAGAGCAGGGTGGACTTGACGTTGAGCAGATGCTTGAGGTTGTTGCTAGTGGCATGGGTTCTTCTCGCGCACTTAAAGAGCTTGCTCCTAAGTCGCTTGAGGGAGACTTCCAACCAGGATTTTTGGCTGAGCACTTCCGCAAGGATATTGCACTTGCTCTTGCTCAGTCTGAGGACCTTGAGATTACCCTTCCTGGTGCAGAGACCGCCTTTACCCTGTATGACATGCTTTGCCAGATTGGTGGCGCTCGCAAGGGCACTCAGGCAATCTCGCTGCTTTATGCTGATGAGGCTACGAGCACTGCAGCTGGTCTTGACTGGTCTCTTCTTGAGAGCCAGGAAGATGAGGGTGAGCACGAGTGCTGCTGTGGCCACGACCACGAAGATGGTGATCACGAGTGCGAGTGCCATGGTCACGGACATCATCATGAGCATCATCATGAGCATGAAGGTCACGAGCACGGTCATGACGGCCACTGCTGCCACTAAGTGCTAGCCGCAAAGGAACCCAGGTTATGAGTGATATTTCTACTCCTCAGAGCTCTATTGCGGTTTTCATCGATTATGAAAATTTGGCACTAGGAACAGGTAAAAGAAAGAAAAACGGCCACCAAGAACCAGGTCATCTTCCAGAGATGAAGCTCATTATGGAGAGGTTGGTTGATAAGGGCCGTATTACTGCTAAGCGCGCATATTGCGATTGGCAGCGCTTTCCAAATGCAATTACACCCCTGCATGAGCTTGGCATTGAGCTCATTGAGATTCCCGATAGAGCTTATACCGGCAAGAACTCCGCTGACATTAGACTTGCGGTAGATGCAGTTGAGATGTGTCTGACTAAAGATCACATTGACACATTCGCTGTGCTTTCTGGTGACTCGGACTTCTCGCCACTTGTGGCAAAGCTTAAAGAGGCTGGTAAAACAGTTATTGGCGTTGGCATGAAGGAATCTACCAGCTCGCTTCTTGCTGAAGTTTGTGACGAGTTTATCTTCTACGAGGATATTTTGAGTTCTGGCAGAATTCCAGACTTTAAAGAGAAGGTACCTGTCGAGAAACACGACTGCTATCAGCTTTTATTTGAGACCATTGAGTCTTTGGAACGCGAAAGCGAAACGTTTATTTATGCATCGCGCTTAAAGGAGACCATGCGAAGGAAGCGTCCACAGTTTGCTGAGGCAACTTATGGATATCGTTCGTTTACTTCTCTTTTACGTGAAGCATCAAGCCTTGGATTTATTAAAATTCATGAGGATCAAAAAAGCGGCACCGTTGTCGTAGACGGATTTAGAGAATAAAGGGTGTTTTAGGAAGGATTTAGGTTTCATGGCAGAGAAGAAAGAAACTGCTCAGAAGCCAAAAAAGGCTTCAACTAAGGCAACCGCAAAAGCGGGCTCTACAAAGGCGCCAAAACAAGAAAAGCAACCTGCTAAGAAGGCTACAAAAAAGCCAACTATGGCACAGATGAAAAAAGTGAATGCACTGGTCATCGCTTTGTCTGATGCTAGTAGGCGCACTCGTCAAGATGCGTCTCATGAGCTTGCAGAGCTTGCTCATGTTGCTCCTCTTGCCTTTGAAGAGCACATCGATTCTCTAATTGATGCACTGTATAGACCAGAGGCTCAGACTCGTTGGGAAGTGCTTGATGCTCTTGCTCATTTGAGCGAGCATTTTGGTGACCAGGTCTTCAAAGCATTTGATGCTGCTGAGGCTTCTTTGTTTGATGACGACTCGGCAACGGTGCGTCTAGCAGCATTTTTGTTCCTCTGCCAGTACGGCGCAACTTCTGCAAAGCATTCTGATGAGGCATGGCCACTTCTGGATGAGGCAGTCCAGTGCTATCACGGAGATGCTGAGTACCATGACATGCTCCAGGGTCTTCTCGCCTTAGCACATGGAACTATTTCTAAGGACGTGAAGAAGGCATTGTCGCAGCGTATGAAGTTTGATGCGGAAAATGCCACGGGATACATTAAGCAGTATTCGGAAGAGATTGTTGCAGCTACCAAGTAATTTGATTTGCTTGTAAACGACTGTGTACAAACGGGGGAGTTTACTGGTTGTATGTTTTATGCATGCTAATAAGAGTAAACTACAGGTTTGTATTGTGTACGCATAGTTGCATTAAGCGATGAAAGGCAAGGATATGCCATCTATTGATGTAAAAAAGAACTCAAAGATCTTTATCGGAGTAGGCGCAGTTGTACTGTTTGCTCTTGGTATTGTCATCGGTCGCTTCCTTTTGGGCGGCGGCGGAGCTACTGGTTCTTTGAACGGTCGCACCACACTTTCTGAGGGTGAACTCAACACTCCTATTGCTTCTTATACCTATAACGGTCAGACCAAAGAAGTAACTGCTCGTGAGGTTATTGAGAATACTTCCGGTCTTGACGCAGCAAAGCAGTCTGACGGCACCTATGCTGTTCCAGCAGCCGATAAGATCATTGGCTATGTTCGCAATGCTCTTGTTGTTGCTGAGGCTCAGAGCAAGGGTATTACCGTCACTGATGACGAGGTCAACAATTACATGCAGACCAACTTCAAGACTACTGATGTTAGCCAGGTTGCTTCTGCATACAAGCTCTCTGAAGACGTTGCAAAGAAGCTCATCCATGATGCTGTCATTATGAAGAAGTATCGTGATAGCGTTCTGACTACAACCCTTCCAGATGCTCCACAGGCACCAACTGCACCTGAGGACGGCAACTCTGAGACTACAAGCCAGGAGTACGCTCAGTACATCATTGGTCTTGCTGGTGATGAGTGGGATGCTAAGAACAACACTTGGGCTTCCCAGGATGGCGATTACTACAAGCAGCTCTCTGCTTACTCAATCTCCAACGATTCTGCTTCTTATGCAGCTGCTCAGACCGCTTATCAGGTTGCAATGAGCAAGTACTCTGCTGTTGCAAGCAAGGCATCTCAGGAGTGGTCACAGAAGATTAACGAGATTCTTGGTAAGGCATCTATTGCTGTTTACTCTCTTGCTCTCTAGGATTTGAAAAGCAATGAAAGTTGCTATTAGCGCTTGTTTACTTGGCCTCCCCGTCAGATATGACGGAGGGGCCAAGCCTGTTTCTGCAGTACAAAGATTGGCTCAAAAAGTAAACGTTATAAAGATTTGCCCCGAGACTTCCTCGGGCCTGCCTGTGCCACGTCCACCCGCGGAACAGCGAGAAGGACGTGTTTGGCTCAAGGACGGCTCAGATGTCACCGAGGACTTTGAACGTGGCTCTAAGATTGCTCTTAGTGCCGTTACGTCTTCTGACATCACGCTCGCCGTTTTGAAGGCAAAGAGCCCGTCTTGTGGCGTGCATGAGATTTATGATGGTACGTACTCAGGAAAGCTTGTTTCTGGCGAGGGAACACTTACTCGTCACCTCTTAGAGGAGGGGATTTGCGTGGTTACCGAGAAAACCATTGAGAATGTAAGCCCATCTGTTGAGCATCCTGTTGCTCTTATTTTGGGAACCGGACTTGGCCATCTTGCCGATCTGGTAAAGCCAGTTCGTCGTATTGATTATCGTGACATTCCAGGTTTCCCTGTTGACGCTTCTCCTATGGCAGGTCACAGCTTTGAGGCAACCATTGGTACTATCGATGGCGTGCCTGTAGTTGTCTATCCTGGCCGCGTTCACCTCTATCAGGGTTATTCTGCAGCTGAGGTAACCTCTCTTGTTCAGCATGCTCATCACCTAGGCTGCAAAGATATTATCTTTGCAGGTGCAACGGGTGCTGTTTCTGGAAACGCAAAGACTGGTCTTGGTGTTATTACTGACCAGATTAACCTCACCGGAACCAATCCGCTTGCAGAGTGGGCAGGTCTTCGCGATGTTGAGACCCCATTTGTTGATATGAATGATGCCTTCTCGCCTTATCTAAGAACGCTAGCACGTGGCGTAGCAGATGACCTTAAGATTGAGCTCAATGAGGGTGTTTTTGCTGGTCTTTTGGGACCAAACTTTGAGACTCCTGCAGAAGTTGCTATGCTTCGTAGCTTTGGCGTCTCATACGTTGGCGTTTCCACAGCTCTTGAAGTCATTATGGCCCGCGCTCTTGATATGAACGTGTTAGCCCTGACGCTTGCAGCAAATCCAGCTGGCGCTCATGGAACTACACATAAGAGTGTTCAAGAGGCATCTGAGAAGTACGCAAATGATCTTGAGCGCCTTGTTCGTGGTGTTCTCGGGCTTCTTTAGTATTTCTGCTTGAATAATACAGGGCTTCCCCGTATAGTT
>NZ_CAUUSI010000010.1:0-53748 GCF_963547875.1 Lancefieldella parvula | reverse complement strand
TCCTTGGAGGCCTAGCTCTTTATTAAATTCGTCCAAGTTTTGGGACGCAGTTCATCCCTGCGTTGGGACGGAGGCTCTTTCTTTGCCGTTTTACTCCCTTGTCTCCGTTCGGGGATTATTTCTTGCTCATTTAGGGCTATTCGCGCTGAAAGATTTTGACTAGCTTGGTGTCCTTTATTTCGTAGACAATGTCTGCGACGTTCTCGACCAGCCTCTTATCGTGGGAGACGAACACTATCGTTCCGGCATAGGCGCTCATCATCTGCTCGAGGGCTTCGGCGCTCTTGATGTCCAGGTAATTTCCAGGCTCGTCCATGAGCAAGATGTTGTATCTGCCCAGCAGCATCTTCGCGAGTAGCAGCTTGATGACTTCGCCTCCCGAGAGAACGCCAACGTCCTTTGTCAGGTCGCGCGGTCCGATTCCCATAGAGGCGAGGATGCCTCGAATTTCGGTCATGCTGTACTCGCAACCATCCTGCATGAACGAGATCGCAGACTGACGGGCGTCGAACTTGTAGCCTGTTTGCTCGAAGTAACCGATCTCTGCCTTGGGAGAGATGTTGATACCGTCGGCGCGTCGAGCGATTGCCTTCAGCAGGCTGGTCTTTCCTGTACCGTTGCCACCGGTGATGGCCACTTTGGCACCGAGCGGTATCTCGAATTTCGCGTGGTCATAGAGCATGCAGTTGCCGAAGCTCAAGCTGAAATCGTCTGCCGAGATGGGAAATTTACTATGCAGTTCCAGGGCCTTGCTCTGGCGGAACCGCACGGCGCGAATGCTATCTGGGGCCTCAATCCCTTCGAGCGCTTCGAGGCGCTTCTCCATGTCCTTAGCCGCCTGGTACATCCTCTTCTGTTTGGTGCCGGTTGCTTTCTGATGCCCCAATCGACCTGCATACTCGTTGCTTTTTTTCGCAGCCTTCCGCTTGGCGTCGACCTGCCGTGCTTTTTTCCGTTGTTTTTCGATGGCGGCTTCGAGGCGATCGCGCTCGCGCATCGCCTCTTCGTATCGAGTCGCCTGAGCTTTGCGCTCTTCTTCTTTCTGTCGCAGATAGTCGGAGTAGTCACCCCAGAATTCGGAAATACCGCCGTCTTTGAGCTCCCAGATCTTGTCTACCACCTGGTCGAGAAAATGACGGTCATGGCTCACGATGAGCAGAGCCCCATCAAATGCCTTGAGTTGTCCGACGAGAAGGCGGATGCCGTCTTGGTCGAGGTGGCTCGTAGGCTCGTCGGCGAAGATCGCGCTTGCATGCTGGGAGAGTGCAGAGGCAATCTTGGCGCGTGTTTCCTCCCCGCCGCTCATCGTCTCCTGCGCCACTCCGGCGACGTTGAGACGGGAGAGCATCTCACCACTGTCCTGAGCCGCATCAAGGTCGAGTTCATCGAGTTGGCCGATGAGGGCAATGCTGCCGAAGCGCCTGACGTCGGCGTCCGCAATGGTAAGATTGCCGCTCAGAATTTTAAGCAGGCTGGTTTTGCCTGCGCCATTGTCTCCCACCAAGCCGATGCGATCGTAGGAGTAGATTTCCAACTCTTCGATATCTAGGATATCGCGGCCGGCATATTCCAAAAAGATGTCTTTAGCTTTGACTATGAGTTCCATAGGTTGAACCGCCTTTTGTGTATTAGCGTTTTACTGGAAGCGCAGCCATGCCAAAAAAGATTGCTCACGTCGATTTTTCGCCTTTGCCCAATTGCCGGCGCGAGCGTTTTGACCTTGCGCAAGCCGGCAAATCCGAAAATGATAGTTGGCGACGAATAAGGAGCGCGATGCGGAATGTCGGTGCAATACCTCGTCGTCGCAAGGGCTTGAAGGCTGACGCTTGAACCGATGGCTGCTGCCTCTTTTTTTCGAATACTTGGGCTATTGAATCTGCCCGGTATCTCTTTTCCCCGCGTTTCGGACGCTCGGAGCAAGCAGCATAGCCATCGCAAGCAGTACCATGGTCGCTCCAGAGCCGACGAACCATAACGGAGCTCCAAGCAGATCCGCAAAAACGGAGGGGGCCGCGAGGCCCATGGGCATGGCCCACGCCATGATGGTTCCGTAGAGGCCGAAAACGCGGCCTAGGTACTCAGGAGGTATCTGCTCCTGCATAAGGGCAGTCTGGGTTCCCGCGTACAACGGGGAGCATGCGCCCATAAGAAAGCTCGCCGGTAGGAAAACGGCGAACAGCGACGGGCCGATCAATCCGGATGCGATTGCGACGACGCCGAAGCCGGCGATCGCGGCGACCATGGTGAGCGACCTATTGCGGAACCCTCCCGTGGCCGCCAAAATGCCGGACCCAGCCAGCATGCCTGCGGAGAAAAGGACCTCCACCAAAGCAGCATCCCCCGTGCTACCGCCAAAATGTCCCAAGGTCATTATTGGGAACAATGCCGCGAGTGGGGAGAACGCGAAAGCGAAGACGAACCCGCACCAAAGAAGGGCGAACAGCCCCCTGTATCCCCTGATCAGCTTGTAGCCGTCCGAAATCTCAGAGAAAAGTTCTCGAACTTTATTGGAAAAGGACGAGCTGCGGTCGGCTTCGTCGAGTCCTCCTGCGTCTATCTGAGCGGCGAGGACAGCTAGAGAAGCGAAAAGCGCCCCCAGCACGTCGAGGGCAATCATGGCGGTAATGCCCGCCACAGGATAAATCACTGCCGCGAGCGCGGCGCCAAGAATGTATCCGGCGGACTGAATCGCCTGCATCACTCCCGATAGGCGAACGAGATGCTCTGGCGGGGCGAGATGGGGCGTGAGGGATTGGGAGGCCGGCGTGTAGAACGAAGTGCCAGCTGCGCGGAGAAACAGGGCGATGAGTATTGACCACGCAGGTAAGCTGCCGGCCAACGAGGCAATCGCCAAGGCGGCGCCCACCGCGGCAACGAAGAGGTCGGCGCCGATGAGAACACGTTTCAAAGGCAGCCTGTCGACAACGGCGCCCGCAAGGACTCCGAACAAAGCAATCGGCAGAAAGCCTGCTAACGATGCCAGGGAGAGGAGGGAAGATGATTCTGTCGTGAGGGCGATATGCCAAATGAGACCCATTTGGAGAATCAAGCTCGTCAATGTCGACACGAGCTCCCCGCCCCATACGAAACAAATCTTAAATTGCCATGAATGGCACAGCGAAACAGACCTGCGCCGAGAGGTTTCAAATATCATGGTTATGTCCAATCGTGAAATGGCGTGCAGAAAAACAACGCGACGCCACAACAGCGCCGCTTTCTAGGCGCTCATCCACGTGCGGAAAAGACCAACCACGACACCCCTCCTTTGTTAATTCGGTCTGGCAAACCATGTAATATTAACGAGGCTTGAGTTTGCCTGTCAAGAATCGACCATCGGAAAGGGCAATCCTCTCTGGCCATTCGATTCCTTTTGTATCTTTGGTTGCATAGGTGACCCGCCAGGGCTATTACGCGTGAAAGAGGCGCCTGCCGAGCTGGCCGATGAGGCGCTGAAGATGGCCCTGGTCAGGCGAAACGATCCCAAGGGATGCGTACATCATTCGGATAGTAAGAATGTTGCCAGCAGGTTTTGCGGCAACCGCAAAGGAGCCGTATCCTGCAGCTGGAATCACGTTGCAGCATCCTGACCCGCATTCCGATTGGCGGACGGCCCGCTTCGGCATCCTGACCAGCACAGCGATCGAGCCTTGTCATTCCTTGGATATGCCGGTTGCTCGGGGCGGTCCCGACGGAGGCCCTCGCCTCCCCGGTCCGTGACCCAAGAAGGGCAAGCATGCTGATCTGCATGGCTGGTTCCTCCTTTATGTAGACGACCATGCAAAGAAGGGACAACCGAGGAGGCAGGTTACTGATGCGGGCTCCCGCACGCCCATGACTACCCGACGGGCTGTTTTTCATCTCCGATGCCCGCATTGCAGCATGAACGAATGTGCCTCGACATCTCTGCTGGCATGGTACGACTGGGATCGCACCTCGACGCATCCTTGCGCATACTGCCTTCCAAGTTTCGAAACCGGGAAGGAAAGTGTATGTGAGCGACGATATCGGCGCCGATTCGACGCTCGAGAGGGAGATTGCGCCGATTCTATCCATCGGGGATGCATTCCCGAAGATTCTCATCACTCGCACGAGGCATGAGCCCCATACCCGGGAGGGCGTGCTCGTGCTGAATTTCGCGAGGTGGCTGCTTGGCGGGTAGGGTTCTGAACGTCGCATTGGGATATCGCGCGACAGGGCACGCAGGGCTGTTTGTGCCCGCACGGGAAACGCCGTCGCCATGCGGGCGGCCTGTCGTGTCCGATTAGCCTTTTGCTAAACAGGCTTACGCCAACTCATGGGCAAGCCACCTGAGACTATTCACTTTGCTTATCGTTGACAAAGACCTGTGGCCTGCGGTTTTGTGAACGGCTCGTAAGCCACCCGCGTCGACTCACTTACTGTTGAAGCTGGTGGTTTGCAGGCTCAAAGGCGGTTGAGTTTCAAAACGGGCGTTTTTCGGCGATATCGAGCCTCCAAAGGCGGCTCTCCGTGCCCCTTGGGACAAAAATAAAAACTCAATACTCTGAGTTTGAAAATGGTTTTTGAAGTTGTCCCAGCTTTTGTCCCCGAAGCCGATGAAACGCGACGTCGCGTCATTCAGCGGCACTCACTTCGAGATGCCGCCGAAAACTGGATGCAACTGGAGTGACGAGACGGCAAAACTATAACCACCGAGTGGGAATAAGATCCATCAGAGAGACTTTTTAGTTCCAGTTTTAATCAACTCCTCGATCACGTTGCGAGGAGTTTTTTATTAATAAAGGGTTATGGGTGATATCACGTTATCGTGATATCTTTATTAAAAGAGAGGATGCATATACCCACACCTGCATGGTTTTACGGGATAGTTATACACATGTATTTCTTGGGCTCAAAATACAATCTGCTGCATATACATGCAATTTACGGTGATGATACTGCAGCCTTTGATAGTAATTTGGGCTAGGAGATTGATGGGAGTCTGTCGCTTCGTGCTGCTGGTATGGTGCGCGAGTGGATAGAGATTCACCAAACTGAGCTTCTTGAAATGTGGGAGACGCAAGAATTTAAGAAAATCGATCCGCTTGTCTAAAGGAGACAGATTATGAAATTTCATAAGGTAAAAGATGTCTCTGCCCTGGCTGGCTTAAAGTTGAGTGTTCAATTTACTAACGGCACTACAAAAATCTACGATGTAGCTCCACTTATGCATCGTTTCCCGGTCTTCAAGACATTGGAGGATAACGAATCGCTGTTCAGAGACGTAGAAGTTGATCAGGGCGGCTACGGTATTATCTGGAACGACGACCTTGATCTCTCTTGCGACGAGCTATGGGAGAACGGAACGGAAGTTGCGACGCCGTTCGATGGGCTTATATCGTTTACAGATGCTAGCGAACTCTGGGGTTTAAGCGAGTCAACTCTGCGTAAGGCTGTTGCGTACGGCAAAATAGTTCCAGGAGTGGATGCTCGTAAGTATGGTAAGCAGTGGATTGTTGACCGTGATGCTATGATTCGTGAGTACGGCAATCCTATGTCCTAAGAACTACAAATATACAACCTCAAATACTGTCCATTTCAGTGGACAGTATTTTTTATGTCATTACGTAGACTGGTATTTCTATAAACGTGTGGTCTTTTAGTAGACATCGTGAGATGGGAGTACTAATGGAAAAGCAGAGTTCAGATAGCCCCGTATGTCCTAAATGTAACAGCACAAATGTTGCTAAATATCTTTGGGGTTTACGACTGCTGGACGATCAATTAGAGCGTGATATTGAAAAAGGTCGTGTCGTTTTAGGAGGCTGCGTTGTATGTGTAGATGACCCCAAGTTTCATTGCAATGATTGCAAGTATGATTGGAGATAGCTGTAGTTTTGAATATTGCCGGTATCGGCAATAAATAGCCTCCTTTGCTATAATTATCTCACCAGTTTTTGCCGATAGGGGGGGTGAAGCTCAATGGGATTTCTTTCTGCAGCAGAGATTGCTGAGCTCTGGGGCATATCTGAGAGAAGCGTTCGTAATTACTGTGCAACAGGTCGCGTGCCAGGCGCTTTTCTCGTGGGAAAAACTTGGAACATTCCAGCCGATGCAGTAAAACCTTCTCGAAAAAATGCTAAAACATCGTCAATAAGTCCGCTGCTTTCGCGCTTGATTGAAGAAAAGGTCTCAAAAATAAAGGGCGGTATTTACCATAAGCTCCAGGTCGAGCTTACCTATAACTCTAATCACATTGAGGGAAGCAAGCTCTCCCTCGATCAGACACGCATGATTTTTGAAACGGCTACTATCGGCGTTGAAGGAAATCCTGTTCATATTGATGACATTGTAGAAACTCAGAACCACTTCCGCGCTATCGATTATGTGATTGAACATGCAAAAGACCCTCTTACAGAGGTCACCATTAAAGAACTTCACCGTATTCTTAAAACGGGAACTACAGATTCTGTACAGGACTGGTTTGCTGTTGGAGATTACAAACACCTACCAAATGAGGTCGGTGGGCGAGAAACCACTCTTCCAGAAAATGTTGCTAAAGAGATGAAGTTGCTGTTAAAGGCTTATAACTCAAACAGCTCCCATTCCTTTGAAGACATTGTTGATTACCATGTTCGCTTTGAGCGCATTCATCCATTCCAAGACGGCAATGGGCGTGTCGGCAGGTTGATCATGCTCAAAGAATGCCTCGCTCACGACGTTGTTCCGTTTGTCATTTCTGATGATATGAAGTCTTTCTACTATCGCGGACTCTCTAAGTGGGACAAGGAGAACGGCTATCTTCTTGATACGTGTCTTACGGCTCAGGATAGATTCAAAGCAACGCTGGATTACTTCCGAATCGCGTACGGTGATAAGTAGGTTTAACTGATCTTTTTAGAAATTTGCCAGCCTTCAATACGCGAGCGAGCTTCAACAAAGTCATGGTAGGGACCGCTGTGCGAGATAAGCTCCTCATGGGTGCCCTGTTCTGCAACACGTCCATCTTTAAGGAAGAAGATCTGGTCAGCTTCCTCAATTGTTGAGAGTCGATGCGCAATTTCAAGCACAGTTTTTCCCTTGCAGAGCTGTGTAAGGGCAGCCTGAATCTCGGCTTCATTTTCTGGGTCAACGTTTGCTGTTGCCTCATCAAGAACAACAATAGGCGCATCTTTCAAAATTGCGCGAGCAATTGAGATACGCTGTCTCTCGCCTCCAGATAGTCGCGCTCCACCTTCTCCAACTTTTGTCTTATAGCCCTCGGGCAGAGCTTTTATGAACTCATCGCAGCGTGCGGCCTTTGCCGCTTCTACAATTTCTTCAAACTGTGCATCAGGCCTGCTTAGGGCAATATTACGCTCAATTGTGTCATCCATAAGATAGACGTCTTGGAAAACCATGGAGAAGTCGGCAAGAATACTGTCGCACGAAAGCTCGAGTACATCGTGGCCTCCTATGCATACGGAGCCACCTGTTGCATCGTAGAAACGTGCAAACAGCTTGGCAGCAGTTGTCTTACCTGAACCACTTCCTCCAACAAGAGCTGCAGTTGTTCCCTCGGGAATAGTCAGAGACATTCCGTTAAGTACAAGAGGTCCATCTCCGTAAGCAAATGAGACGTCATGCATCTCAAGGTTGTGATGTTCAAGTTTTACAGCTTTGCAATTGTCATCGATTGCAGGTGCGGATTCGATAGCGTCAAGACGGTCGATAACTTCTCCAATGTGTCCAATTACGTAGGCAGCATCGCCACAAGCCTCGATTGATTGGAACAGCATAAAGGAGAACATCACTAGCGTGCAGAAGGTAAGAAGAGATATCGTGCCGTTCAGGAAAGAGATACATACGATAACAATGACGCCAATCGAAGCACTGCGTGTCACAAAGAGAAGCAAGGCGTTGAAGGGTTGGAAAGCAAGCTCGGTTTTGAGATTTACATTTCTAGAACGTGCGTATGCAGAGCGTACTGCTGAAACAGCAGCATCTACCTGCCGGTAACTCTTAACAACGGGCATACCGTGGATGTATTCCAACGTTGCTTGAGCCATATCCTCGCGTGCATCATTTTGTGCGGGCGACAAACGCGCGGAATTTTTGAACATCAGCTCCAGTACCACCGTTGCTACCGCAATCGCAGCCAATGCAAGGATACAGGCCCGCAGATCCATGAAGGCGAGAAACGCCACCATTGCAGCTGCGGTTATGTATCCGTTGCCAAGCATATCTACCATGCGCATACCATGGATTTCCACAAATGACAGCTCGGTTGTGAGTGCCGAGAGAATTTCTCCTGATGGGTGATTGTCAAAGTAACCAAGAGGGACGCGTTTCAGCGCTTCTCCGATACGTAAACGCACCTCGTTGGAACGTTCTGCAGCTACGGTTTCCTCGGCTCGTGCTCTTAACCACATAAGTGCTGCGCGTAGCGAAATCGAAGCAATAATGGCCAGTCCAGCCGTAAGTGCAATTTTTAGATCGGGTTTCTCGCCATATGATAAGCCGAGAAACCCGCACATGGCCCAGGCGGCAATAGCGATAGGTGCTGCTGAAACAAGTGAGATAAGAAAAGAGTATGCAAAGCCAAAGAGGATTCGCGTTTTCTTATTGCCCGTCCAACGCACCACTTTCATAAGCGCACTAAACATTACGCTACCCCTTTCTCACTTCATGAGTTCCATTGGAGATATGTGCTTCCCACATGCGGTGATAGAGGTCACTTGAGCCGAGGAGGTCCGTATGTGTTCCCTCAGCGACGATGTTTCCGGAATCCATGACTACTATCTTGTCAAAATTACGTACCGTTGAGATTCTGTGTGCGATTACAATCAGCGTCTTTCCACGTGCAAGTTCTGAAAGCGCCTGTTGAATGAGCTCCTCACTCTCGGGGTCTATGAACGCAGTTGCCTCATCAAGCACAAGAATCGGCGCGTCTTTTAGATAGGCGCGCGCGATAGAGATGCGCTGGCGTTCTCCACCCGAAAGAGCTCCTCCGGCTTCTCCGGAAAGGGTTTCAAATCCATTTGCAAGCTTATCTGCCAACTCTTCACAGTGCGCAGCGGCAAGTGCGCGCTCTACCTCGGCGTCAGTTGCACCCTCACGTCCGAGCCTTACGTTCTCAAAGATTGTTCGATCAAAGAGGAAATTGTCTTGAGTCACAAAGCTTACAAGACCAGCTAGCTGATCAAGTGGTATATCGCGAACGTCAGTTTCCCCGATACGGATTGTTCCTGATCCTGCATCCCAGAATCGAGCAATGAGTTTGGCCATTGTTGACTTTCCAGAACCACTTGGTCCCACCAGAGCACACGAGGTACCTTCAGGCACTTCAAGAGAGATTCCGTGGAGCACTTCTTCGTTGGAATATGAGAATCGGACGTTCTTGAATGAGATATCGTGGGACGTGATGATTGCGGGAGAGGAGGCTTCGGGCAAGGGTTTCATTTCTAACAGCTTACTAACGCTGTCCATTACCTTCTCGATTTCCTTAAACATATTGGTGTACTGCGTAATTTTAGTGAGAGGACCAATGACGCCGATTGATAACATACATGCAAGAGCCATCTGAGCTACGTCGATACTGCCCGAAGCTACAAGAATGCATCCAACTGGTACAACACCCAGAAGGAGCGTTGGAAGTATTGCAAACATGGCGTTCATGGGGATACGAGCAGACCTATACCAGGCAAGTGTTAATTTCTCAAATTCAGAGATATCGTTACGAAAGCGAGCATACGAGGAGTCGGCTTGATTGAAAGTCTTGATGACTTCGATGCCATCGATGTATTCGACGAGTGTTGAGTTAACGCGCTCACTTGCTGTCCAGTACGCTGCATAGTCTCGTTCAAAGTTTTTAAAAAGGAGCGAAAGGGGCACAATTGACAAGGCTGGTGCGATGAGCATAGAGAGAGCCAGCCGGATATCAATTGAACACACGATTGCAAAACACAAGATGAGAAGAAGCACATTGCTGGTAAATTCCGGGATAACGTGGGCAATGGGTAGCTCCATTTGCTCAATATCGTCAATGATTATTTTCTTAAGTGCTCCAGAAGGCGCTGATTGAACATCGCCGAGGGAGCATGCAGCAAGATGTTTGCAAGCGGCGTTTCGCAAGTTTTCAAGCGTATGGTAGGCAACGCTGTGTGATGTCGATGTTGAGGCTAGATAGCCTATTGTCTGAACTGCCACTCCGAGAAGGGCAATGAGCGCCCAGTGTCCAACTTCACTGATGGCAAGGGTGCCTGATAATGAGAGCGCAATCAACTTGTAGGCGGCAAAAAAGGGAACAATGCCTCCAACAACACCTACCACAGCACATAACAGCGAGGCTCCAAGTTTTAGACGCTGTCCGCGTGTAAATAAAGCAAGCTGCCGTATCCAACTGCTCTTTTTCTTTTTGCTAGGGTCCATGGGTCCTCCCAAACGACGAGTATGAGCAAATTGTATTTATAGCTCGTTGCATGAGAAAAGCCCGATTGTCGCGGCAAGCTCCAAGTGTATCTATGCGGGTGGATTATCTTTCTTGTCCAGCGCTTTCACGGTAATCGCCAGGTGCCATGCCAACGACATTACGGAATGTGGAAGCAAATTTTGAGGCATTGGTATATCCGACTTCAAATGCCACCTCACCAATTGGCTTGGAGGTTGTCCGGAGGAGCGTCGCAGCTTGTGCCATGCGATAGCGTGTGAGGTATACGTGCACACTGGTGCCATAAACCTCCTTGAACCACCGCTGCATGCTGGCATAGGGAAACTCGAACTCTTCCGAGAGCTCTTTGAGTGTTTTATGGGAAGAAAGATCAGAGGTTATAGCTCGTTCTATTTCCTTTACCTTATCAACCTGTGCGCGTGTGAGACCGTACTGTCCAATGCGTCCGCCTTCAGGAATATTACTGCCGAGAAACAAGAGAAGCTCCATAATCTTGAGTTTTAGGTAAGCATCTCTAAAGCGGTCATGAGCGTTGTATATCTCGCAGAAAATATGCTCGACCGACGGTCCGCTACGGAGCACGCTTGGTTCATCGCCTGAACAGAACCTCTCGTAGAGCTGCTTAACACTTACAGGAAAGCCCTCGGGAAACATTGATTGCAGCGATTTATCTGCTATGTCGGGATCAAGACAGACGGTGACACCACGGTAGTGTCCAAACGGAAACCGAAAGAGACTTTCATGTCTTGCGTGATCGTCAATGCCAAGATCACCTACGTCAAGGTACAGGCATGAGTCAGTCCCGGACTCCCACTCAATTCTTCCTTCTCGACAATAGTTCAGGCAGAGCATGCGTGATCCTGGGGTAAGCTTAAAGCCCGACTCAAGGTTCCATACGCTTGTAAAGTCATTGAACATGAGAGTAATTCCAGGCATGACGTCGTGCATTGTCATGATGCCCTGTCCGTCAGTACCTTCCGCCCTCCATACAGAATGATCTGTATCGTGCGTCACGCGACGGACGTTGCCACCCATGTCAGCATAGTTAGCAATGTCCATCGTGTCTCCAATCCCCTTCGTTTCTCTGAAGAGTGTTCTCAAAAAATGACAGTACCTTTGACCAGCCCGCATCGTCGAGCGCGCCTTGGTCTACAAACGATCCGTCTTCCATGCGGGCAAAGTCGGTGCAACATGCTCTGATGAACTCAGGATCATGTGTTACAACCACGACAGCTCGTCCTTCCGCTGCTGCTGCGGTAACGCTTGCAGCAACCTGTTCCATATGGGCAAGGTCAAGTCCACTGGTAGGTTCGTCAAGTACGAGTAGGTCACGACCTGATGCAAGTGCTGTAGCGAGGGCAACGCGTTGCATTTGGCCTCCTGAAAGCGACAGCGGATGGCGTTGTGCCAGTTCAGTTAAGTCCAACGATGCAAGTATAGTACGGGTAAGGTGCTCGTCAGCACGACTCGTGGAGTCGAGTACCTCATCAAATACGCTCTCTCGGAAGAGCTGGTGGCTTACGTCCTGCATAACCAAGTAGCCGTTCTTTGGTTTGCTTGAGAATGGGCTAGGACCTTCTCCAACATCTTTGGTCCCTTTGCAACCGCTCACAAGACCGCAGATGCAGCGTGCGAAGGTAGACTTTCCAGCACCATTGCTTCCGATGATGGCAGTGACACCTCCTCGCCTGAAGGCGATGCGAGAAACGTTGATGCCGCGGCTCGATTGCGGGTAGTGGTAGTCCATATCCCGTATGTCTACAAACTCGTTCTTCTCGCCCCGTGCGCAGCACTGTTCAGCTGCAATAGCTGCAAAGGTTGGTGCGCGCAGACCAAGCGCTCGCGCCTCGGCAGCAGTGGATGCATAGAATTGCTTGGAGTCAATCTCGCGTTCCACACTGCCTGAGCGCATCACAATAATGCGATCGGCGATGCCCTCCAACCAATGGAGTCGATGCTCGGAGATGAGCACAGTGCGGCCCTCAGCTTTCCATTTTGCAACAATCTTTCGGAGAAGTCCTATGGAAGCGAAGTCAAGGTTGGAGGATGGCTCGTCAAGGACAAGAACATCCGGGTCAAGCATAGTGGCCGAGCCACAGGCAACGCGTTGTTTTTCTCCACCAGAAAGTGAGAGGCAGCTGCGGTCGATAAGATCTGTGAGCTCCAGCGCGTTGGCGACGTCCTTTAAACGTGTGCGTATCTTGTCAGGTGCTATTCCTTGGTTCTCACATGCAAATGCCAGTTCACCGGTTGTGTCTAAACAGAAGAATTGAGTCTTAGGATTCTGGAAGACTGAACCGACCTTTGGTGCTAGTTCCCAAAGCTCGTGGTTGGAAGGTGTAAGACCACAGACCTCAATCTTCCCCGAGAGTTTCCCCTCATAATAATGGGGGATGAGGCCATTGACGAGCCTTGTTAGGGTTGTCTTTCCAGATCCTGAGGCACCCGTCAGGCAGACTACTTCACCAGGGGCTACGTTAAGGTTGACCTCGGAGAGGCTGTTTTTCTCGCTTGCCTGATAGCAGTAGCATGCATTTTTTATCTCGATCATTTCAATCCTAGTAGTAGAGCAATGGCGTGATTACCGCGCAGATAGTGGCTATGGCGAGAAAGGCGATTACTATCCAGTCTCGTACACGCATGCGCGCTTCGTTTATGTTTGTGCGAGCTGTTGGTCCACCGAGCCCTCGCACAAGAGCCGAAGCAGAGAGGTCTTCACCGCCTCGCACTGCCGAGACAAGCAGCGGTACCAGGTAATTCTCGATGGCGGAGATAGGGTTTCTGAACGTCTTGCTGCTGCGCATGCGTATAGCAGCAGCTATCTGTCGGTAGTCGTCGGCTATCGCTGGGAAGTATCGAAGCATTACGACAAAGGGAATTTCTACTGCCTGAGGCATGTGCATACGGTCGCATGCTGCCATGAACTCACTCACTGACGTGGTTGTGACTAGCCAGGTTCCCATGGCAATACCTGGGGCAAACTGCCTCACGATTCCCGAGATACCCAGCGTGACAAAAAGAGCAACTCCAGTGAGGCATGATTCTGCGATTGCTGCCACAGCGCTCGCAACCCCGTATAACGTGAGGTAGGTGATTGCTGAGCTGAAATGGTGAGAGAGGGCTAGCATGATGAAAGGTGTTGCAATAAGCAGCGGCTTAATCACGAGGAGAGGCCCCACGTTATAAGACCCAAGCATAATTGTTGAGACGACGAGTGTGGCAAGCACTTTAGTACGGGGATCAAGCACGAGCCCTCGGTTATTAGCAGTTGAGAGGAACAGCCCCTTTTTCATTATGCGATGCCGGCTCGCTCAAAGTGCTTGTGGAGGAGTTTCTTGCCGATGACGGCTCCGATACACCCTGCGACAAATGCAGCAAGAGCAAGAGGTAGAAGGCTCCAGTCAGGAATGTAGCTGGAGAGGGCGTTGGCATATTCCTGTCCGTAGCCAGAGGCGATACCTGCGAAGTAGCTCGCGCGATTCATGACGATGGGAATATAGTTGCCTATCAACCATACGCTCAGGACTCCGTGTGAAATTATGGCGCGTCCTGCGCTGTTATAGTTACCGCTTCTGAGGACAAGGTCGGCGAGAAGACCACATACTGGCCCTGTAATAAAGGCATATACGCCCATGCCACCGAGACCCATAAGGAGTCCGAGGATGGTTCCCATGATGAAAACCATTCCGAAATGCCTTACTTTTGTGATATAGAGCATGTACGGAATGCCTCCGATAAGCGGGCAGATGACGGAGAGCAATGGAATGAATATAGGAACGTAGCCCAGCATTGCCACAGCCATGATGATTATGAAGTAGAGAGCGGTGAAGATACCGATGTTTATAAGGTCCTTCGGTTGCAATCCTTTTTTCTTGACTGAGGGTGTTTCAGACATAATGCGTCTCCTTTCGGTTAGCTCTATCTAACTTATAAAGGATAGACACACAGAAACTCAGTCAATAGCCCATTTGTATCATTATGTCCCGTTTGAATCACGTAGCTACTATTCGCTTTCTGATAAGCATTTGCCAACTGCCTTTTTAATACCATACAAGTTCGCCTATATAACTCGCTAAAATAGAGTGGGTTGATTAAAACTAATCGTTTCTGTGACACTCCCAGAAGCACACGATTGGAGTTTATATATGTGCGGCATCGTTGGTTTTACCGGACACCAAAGTGCAAAAGATGTCCTCATTGAAGGTCTTAAACGTCTCGAATACCGTGGGTATGATTCTGCCGGTATTGCTTTGCAAAACACAACCAACGAAGAACTTACGGTCGTACATCGCGTAGGAAAAGTTGCGGGATTAGCTGAAGCGGTGGAGTACCTCAATAATGCAAGCCCCTGTGGCATCGGACATACCCGTTGGGCAACGCACGGCGCTCCAAGTGAGCGCAACGCCCACCCACATACCTCTTGTGACAATCAAATTGCCGTCGTACACAACGGCATCATCGAGAACTTTGCCGAACTCCGTGAGCAGCTTGAGGCTCGGGGGCACAAATTCCGCAGCGATACCGATACTGAAGTCGTTTCTCACCTTATTGAAGAAGCCTACAGAGGCAACCTTCGCGATGCTGTTGCCAAGGCATGCTCGCAAATTGTAGGAACCTATGGCCTTGCTGTTATATGCTCTCAGGAACCTGGTCGTATTGTAGTCACTCGCAAAGATTCTCCCATTGTCCTTGCACATGGCGAGAAGGGCAGCTACGTTGCATCTGACATCATTGCGGTTATCGAAGCCTCCCGAGATGTCACTGTTCTTGGTGACAACGAGTTTGCTGTTATGGAGCCCGATGGCATCAGCTATACCGATGCTGATGGAAATCCCATTCAACCTAAAGTCATGCATGTTGATTGGGATGTTGATGTTGTCGAGAAGGGCGGCTACCCCGATTTCATGCTCAAAGAAATCCATGAGCAGCCACGTGTTATCCGCGATACCCTTGCAGGACGTCTGACCAACGGCGTACTTTCCATTGATGAGCTGGGTATGTCCTTGGAACAGCTCCGTTTAATTGATCGCGTTTATATCATTGCCTGCGGAACTAGCTATCACGCTGGTCTTATCGCCCGTCAGCTTATTGAAGGCTGGGCCCGCATACCTGTCGAAGTTGAAGCTGCGAGTGAATTTCGTTATCGAAACCCCATTATTACTCCGTCAACGCTGGTAGTTGCTGTTTCTCAGTCCGGTGAGACCGCTGATACTCTTGCTGCCATCCGCGACGCCCGCATCAAAGGCGCTAAGGTTTTTGGTATCACCAACGTTATTGGTAGTCCCGTGGCCCGTGAGTCTGACGGTGTTATCTACACTAAGGCTAACAAGGAGATTGCCGTTGCCTCAACCAAATCTTTCCTTGGCCAAATTGTGAGCCTAACACTTCTTGCTATGGTTCTTGCGCAGGCAAAAGGAAAGCTCTCAATTGCTCAGATACGCTTGCTCTTTAAAGAACTTGCCGATACCGCCGAGCAGGTCGAAGAAGTCCTCAGCGATACAAAAGCTATCGACATTGCCGCGCAGGCCTGCAAAGATGCCAATGATGCTTTGTTCATTGGTCGTGGCATGGGAGCTGCTATTTGCTACGAAGGTGCCCTCAAACTCAAGGAAATTAGCTATCTTCATGCTGAGGCATATGCTGCAGGAGAAATGAAGCATGGCCCCATTGCACTTCTGTCCAAAGGCTATCCTGTCATTGCCGTGGCAACTAACTCTCCGGTATACGACAAGATGATCTCCAATATCCAAGAATCTCGAGCACGCGGCGCCATGATTATTGCTGTGGCGACCGAAGGTGATCAGGAAATCAAAAAGCATGCCGACTATGTCATCTACGTGCCTAAAGTCAGAGATGCCTTCTCGCCAATCATTGCTTCGGTACCTTTTCAACTTTTTGCGCGCTCCGTGGCTCTTGCACGTGGTTGTGACGTTGATAAGCCAAGAAACCTTGCAAAGTCAGTAACGGTCGAATAGTTGTGGCTGAAAGTCCAGCAAAGGTAATCAAAATGTTGGATAAAGCAAAACTTGAGCTGAAGAATTGCTATAAATTTTCAAGCGCACTACAGATATTGTCCACAACAGAACAAAGCAAATCAAAACTTTTCCCACTCGCATAGGTACGGACTGAAAGAGTGTATTTGTCTTTGTACGTAGACGCTGCCAGTTGAAAATAAGGCACTGTTTTATCTGCAGTAGCAATGAAAGCATCTGAAATAGAAACTCCTTGGAGTATGAACTGCCTCCCATTTCTTATGTCCAAGAAATGGGAGGCAGTTCAGAATGATGATGTTTTACTATAGAGGAAGCAGTCCTTTTCAAATGACGGGGGACAGCGCTAACGATATTCGAATTGATAATGTTTTTTTGGAGCGTCTAATGGATTTGATGTCGTTTATCAAAGATATTGCAACGCCAGTATTGGCTGTCATGGGTTCGACTATAGCGCTTTTTCAAGGCTATCGAGGCCATAAGGAGAAGATTAGAGCTCAGGCTGAGCAGATCAGTGCTTGGTGGGCGCGCGTTGACGATGACCGTTGTGACGAGAAGGAAGAAAACGATTCGCGAAATAGTGGCAATAAGTTCGGGCAGCCTCCGCGTGAAGATAAACCACAGTACCATGCTGGAATAATATTGCTCAACCAATCGCAGACCCCTATTAGAAATCTGGCTGTTTATGGGGAAGCATACAAAATGAAAAAAGGTAGTAGGAAAGACAAGCCAGTGAAGACACTCCTTCTTCAACCCATCTTGGTTCCCGGGGAGTTCATCTCATTTGCTGTTGTTGATAACAACAAACCCGATAAGCGTCCTTGGACCTATCCTGAGGAACTGTCTGTAATTAAAGAAACGATTGGTAAAGTACGGCCGATCATCAACGATGAGAAATGGAAAGTTGATGTATTCATTTTCGAGGATGCCGCTGGACGCTGTTGGATTAGAAGAGAAAATGGCAAGCTGTCTCGATATTGGTTTTATTACGTAGTAACTTGGTTTTATAAACTGGTAACATTTTTGAAATCGAGACTAAAACCCTCCGTTTCTGAGCAAGAAGAGCAGCACAAACAAACAGAATCCTCCAATAATGATTCTCGACCACTAACCAACCCGCTGAATTACAAGGAATGTTTCAAGAATGATGAGACTGAGAATGATGAGACTGAGAATGATGAGACTAAAGAAGTTAGCGTTTATAGCTGAATGAGAAAATGACGGTCCTTTTTTGTATGAACGATGCACGATGATGCTGTCAAGTTCGGTAGAGGAAAATAACAACTCTGAATGACTTCAGCATGTCGTGGGGCCGGCTGGATGATTCTCTCGAATTATGAGCGCTGAGCGCAAAACCCTGAGTCAGCTGCTGCATCGACAATATTGCGGTAGCTAGCTTCGCAAGCATGGTACTTGGAGTGATTGTCCTCGCTCTGGTCGTTGTCGTCAGGTGTCCGACCATCTACATAACCATATTGTGCTGTGCATATGGTGACAGATGGAGCAGCGGATTGTTAACCGTAACGCCATGTCATGCGAGTGCGGACCTGGTCGGCGAATGATCTACGGGCTTTTTCGCTATCAAACGAAGCTTAGGTACTTTAAATATGAGGGCTTCACTTGGTTACAAGCTTTCGCTCACGGTATCCATTGCGAACACAACCAAGCTCTTCTACTTGTTCAACCATTACGGTATTTACTAAGTCTTCAAGCAGTGTTCGTGCCATACCGTTTAAATCTAATTTGTGATCTTGGGTGTAGGAGAGCTCAGTTTCGTGTAGAGTTTGCATTGCGGTTATTTCCTTTCTGAATTGGTTGTGGTGACTATATTTTAGGAAATAACCGCACTTCTTTTAAACACCTGAAGTGCTTGCTTACACCACTTTTCGGGACACGACCCCAAGAAGAAACCTTGGGGATCCGATCTATTTCCGAATTGATAAAAGTATCTACTTCGAAGACTTTTCTCCAAACAATTTATTGAAAATATTGGAAATAGAAGCAGATAAGCAGTTGTTTCAGATTGTCAATCATGAAGATATCAATCGCCAGCAGGTGATACGGTTAGCGGCAAGAAAAATCCTCGTTACCGAGTCAAACGGAAGAACGGTTCAAGCCGCAGTTCGTTCAACCATAGAAAATCTTTTATCTGAGCAAGAACCTATGTAAGGGATAACGCTTTGGTAGCACAGTGAAAAGTGTGCAGAAAACGTCTGCTTGCTTATGTCAAATAATTCCCGTGTAGCTACGCGCGCCTACATCAACACGCCTAAAATGTTTTCTGCACCCTCCCATGCAAGCTTTAAATTATCTAATCATATCTAAGACTATGGCAATTTATACTATATTATAAGTATGATTGTCGTATGTCTTACCATTGGAGGAAAAAACGAAGAAAGATGCCCTCATAAAGTTCATGCATGAAAGCGCCGGTCGTGTTACCACCAAACAGGCACGTGAGGCGGGCTTCTCATCGAGCATGTTGCAGCTGCTCGTCTCCCAGGGCGTAGCGGTCAAGGAGAGCCGTGGGGTCTTTGCACTCGCGGATACACCGCTAGATGACTTCGCTGTCATCTCGCTTCGCTGGTCGAAGGTCGTCTTTCGCTGCAGTAGCTCACTTTACCTCCACGGCATGACTGATATCGTGCCGGGTGTGTACGAGGTCTCGCTCCCCCGGGGATATAAGGAAGATGGCATAGTAGGGGAGTTTCCCAACTGCCTTGTTTCGCATGAGGGCAAGGGGCTCTATGGTTTGGGTGTGGTGCAAGGCGAGTCTCCCGCGGGCACACCGCTGCTGCTTCATGACCGCGAACGCAGCATCTGTGACCTCGTGATGGCACGCAGACACGGCGAGGCTGACACCCAACTTCTCGGACAGGCCATGAAGGCGTACTTTGACTCTCCCGAGAAGAACTTGCCCCAGCTGATGCGTTATGCAAAGATCATGAACGCAACTGCAGAGATTCAGATGTACTTGGAGGTGCTGTCATGACAATCCTCAACGATGCAAGCCTGAGAGGCAAAGCGAAGGCTCTGGCAAAGGAGCACGGCCTTTCCGCCCAAGAGATTATGCAGCGCTATTTCTTCGAGCACCTTCTTATGAGACTAGAGAGGACGCAGTACCGTGAACACTTCGTCATCAAGGGAGGGTTGCTTCTTTCCTCGATGATGGGTGTCGCACAGCGTACCACCATGGATTTAGACGCGACTATTAGAGCTCTGACAGTGAGCGAAGAGACAGTTGCGGCTGCCATGCGAGATATTTGTTCCATCAACCTGGGAGATGGGATTACCTTTGCGTTCGAGCGAGTAGAGCCCATCCGCAAGGACGACGACTACGGCGGATTGCGTGCGCATCTAACTGCGACATTCGGGCGTATGAGGACGCCATTGAAGGTTGATGTCACGACGGGTGATGTCATCATCCCGAGGGAGATTGAATACCAGTTCCTCACCCTGTTTGGGGAAAGGTTGATTCATTTGATGTCGTACCCGTTAGAGACGTGTATCGCAGAGAAGTTCGAGGCGGTAGTGAAGCGTGGTGTCGCTACCACGCGTGCTCGAGATTTGTACGATCTCGCCACGCTCGTAAGACTGTACGAACAGACGATTGACTGGGAGACGCTGCGTGAGGCTATACAGCGCACCTCGGAGCATCGCGGTTCCTCAGACATTATGAAAGACTATGAGCTTGTTAGTCGAGAGATTGAAGGCTCCGATGAAATTGCCCGCATATGGAGCGCATATACGCGTCTGAATCCATATGCCTCCGCGGTCTCAGTGGTGGATGCCATGGACGCTGTTCGCATAATCGGGAAAAGAGCCAATCTCTGAGGAGCGCATGAGATTAGTGAGGTTTTGTTGCGACGAGGTATGCGAATTTGAAACTCATCTTCTCGCGATGACGAAGCCTCATCATAAACAATAGGTATGTAGTGAACTGTGTCCAAGAAATGGGAGGCAGTTCAATAGCAGGTGGTAATGGTTAAGGATGAATTATGGAGTATATCACGTTATCGTGATATACTTATCAAAAAGGAAAGATACGGATACCCACACTTACAAGGTTTTACGGGATAGTTATACGTATGTATTTCTTGGGCTCAGAGCACAATCTGCCTCATATCCATGCAATTTAGGATGAGGATTCTGCAGTCTTTGATAGTAATTCGGGTGAGGAGATTGATGGTAGCCTACCGCTTCGTGCTGCTAGTATGGTGCGAGAGTGGATAGAGATTCACCAAACTGAGCTTCTTGATATGTGGGAGACGCAAGAATTTAAGAAGATCGATCCGCTCGTCTAAAGGAGGCAGATTATGAAATTTCATAAGGTAAAAGATGTCTCCGCTCTGACTAGCTTAAAGTTAAGCGTTCAGTTTACCAACGGCACTACAAAAATCTACGATGTAGCTCCACTTATGCATCGTTTCCCGGTCTTCAAGACATTGGAGGATAACGAATCGCTGTTCAGAGACGTAGAAGTTGATCAGGGCGGCTACGGTATTATCTGGAACGACGACCTTGATCTCTCTTGCGACGAGCTATGGGAGAACGGAACGGAAGTTGCGACGCCGTTCGATGGGCTTATATCGTTTTCAGATGCTAGCGAACTTTGGGGCCTAAGTGAGTCCACTTTGCGTAAGGCTGTTTCATACGGCAAAATAGTTCCAGGAGTAGATGCTCGTAAGTATGGTAAGCAGTGGATTGTTGACCGTGATGCTATGTTGCGCGAGTACGGCAATCCTGTGTGCTAAGAGTTGCAAATACTCAATTTAAAATACTGTCCATTTCAGTGGACAGTATTTTTTATGTTATTCAGTTTTTGGATTTTGCCGATATCGGCAAGAAGTAGACTGTTTTTCGCAAAAGCTTGCTAGATTTTTGCCTATAACGATTCTGCTTAGGAAGATGACCGCAGAATATCTCTTGTTACCGTAAGTCTTGCAAGCTACTATAAGTTCAATTGAATTGCCGGAGCCTTTGGCAAGCGCTGGCAAGAGAAGGGATTAGGTGCATGAACAACTAGCGATACTCATAAAACCCGAATTTACGTAACGTCGCTGACGACACTACCGCGGGTGTAGTATTGCTTAATCATGTCTTAATTTATAGCCATTTACCTGTGCATTATTGCATGCTACTCCGCGTGGTCTTCGGCAGAACCGAGGTATCATGCAGCTTAATCTTTCAAATATTGAATATACCTATCCATCAGCGGTAGAGCCCACCTTACATGATGTGACTATTACACTCCCACAGGGATGGACCGGCTTTGTTGGTAATAACGGATCTGGTAAAACAACCCTCGCATGTATCGTATGTGGTCTATTGCAACCTGACAGGGGAGTTGTAAGCCCATCGTTTTTCTCGGCATATTGTGCTCAAAATGCAACGGAGGCACCAGCTAATCTTTTTGATTTTGCGGTTGCCTATGATGAAGCGGCAATTAAGCTGAGGCGAGAGCTTTTGTTAGAAGAAGATTGGCCTTGGCGTTTTGAGACGCTTTCGTGCGGTCAGCAGAAACGACTCCAGGTAGCGTGTGCTTTATGGGCATCACCTGACGTTCTTGTGCTCGATGAGCCCACTAATCATGTGGATGTGTCAACAAAACATGCTCTTTTTGCAGCTTTGTCGCAGTTCAAGGGTATCGGGGTGCTTATTTCACATGATAGGGAGTTGCTGGACAAGCTCTGTACTCAATGTTTGTTTGTAGCTAATGGCACGGCAAACATGAAATCTGGTAATTATTCCCAGGCATCGTCGCAGGTAGAGCTTGAACGTTCTAGCACGATACACGCAAAGGAAGCTGCGCAAAAAGAGAAGGCTCGCATAGAGCGAGAAACCCAACGGCGCAGAGAAGAGGCTTCTAGAGTTCAGGCTCGTAAAAGTGGAAGAAACATTGATAAGCATGACAGTGATGCGCGTGCAAAAAAGCGGGGCTATATAGTTTCAGGTCAAGACGGTAAAGCTGGGAAGCTTGCTGCTCGCATGTTGGATAGACTTGAGAAGGCAACAGGTAAAGCAACAGGTATTCAGGTTGAGAAACAATACGATTCCAATATCTGGCTGGATAGTGAAGCAAGTAAGAGAAAAGTTTTATTGAGGATGGAACCTACTGACATTCTTATGGGAGAGAGCTACCTACAAACTCCACCGCTGTTTATTGGTAATACGGATCATATTGGTGTTGTTGGCGATAATGGCTGTGGCAAAACAACGCTGATAAAAAATATTATTTCAAGTATTTCTGACGATGTGCGAATGTTATATATTCCTCAGGAACCAACTGAACTGCAGAAAAAAGAGACATTAAGAAAAATTAAAGGATTATCAAACTCCCAACGCGGAAGAGTGTTGTCTATTGTGGCACAACTTAACTCAGATCCTGATTATGTTCTTGCGGGTGAGTCAACCAGTCCAGGTGAAATGAGAAAGCTTATGCTTGCGCTGGGAATACTCGAGTCACCGGAGCTGGTTGTGATGGATGAGCCAACTAACTATTTAGACCTTGGTTCGACCGTAGCGCTTGAACGTTTACTGTCTGAATATCCAGGAGCTTTGTTACTGGTCTCACACGATCTCTCGCTGATTGATTCCGCTACATCTATAAAATGGAGCATTAAGCGATCAAACGGCAACTTTGAGCTTGTGGTGCAATAGGGCGAGAAACACGGTGGACAGTTACGAGGGTTGCGCGTTTGTGTTTGAGCGGCTCGCTGACACAGACCGCTGCTTTTATACCGCTCGCCGTAGTTGTTCAAGCAAGCTAACTTCTGCTGAAAAATTTTATATAAACTAAAAGGTCAAATCGATTTCTTCTGAGATTGCTTGTGTGTTTAAGCATGGATTTCGGAGGGGCCTATGCTTCACTTCAACCACGGTTCAAAGCAAGAAGCCAACGAGGGAAATGCGAGCGCTGCTGGCAACGCAGGCACGGGCGCTGCTGGCGTGAGTTCCGCTGGCGCTGTGGATGCTGCTGGTGCGGGCGCCGGAGCCCCTAACATCCCCACACCTCCTGAGGGATATCAGCAGGCAGCCTTTGCCTCTACGTTACCAACAATTGCTGATCAGACGGCTAACTTAAGCTCGCAGATTGGTGTCATTTCTCCAGGTGAAAGTGAGGAAGACGCTGAGGCTCGTGAAGCATACGAAAGTCTGGCGCGTCACCGCAAAGCTCGTCGTAAAAAGAAGCTTATTAAGGCAGGAATAACCGCTGGAGTCTTTGTTCTTCTCGTTACGCTGTTTATTTTGCCTATGTGTCAGGGCGGCCAGAACCAGAACACCACCGTGATGCCAAGCACCACGTTTGTCACGCGCGGCGAGTTCAGCGATTCTGTTTCCGCGTCTGGATCCATCAAGCCCGTGTCGTCAACCGTGGTAACTCCCGAGGTAGATGGCATTATTCAAGATGTTCAAGTTTCTGAAGGCACGTACGTTCATAAAGGTGACAAGCTCTTTACCATCAAGAATGACGAGCTGGACAAGGCTGTTCGTAAGGCGTCTCAGCAGGTAAAAGCAGCCGAAAACGAGGTCAGCAAGGCTCGTTCGGCCCTGGCTTCCGCACGCAACGGTGTCCCTGAGGCGGGCGAGGACGGCCAGGAGGCAAACGCTGCGTCTGTTGCTGCAGCTGTGGAAGCGGCGGAGGCAAATCTGGAGAGCGCTCAGATTGCGCTTGAGGAGGCTCGCTCCGCTTACAACGATGCAATTGCCCAGGCAGATAAGCGTGTAGTCACCGCTCCGTGCGACGGAACGGTCATTGTGATGAACGCGGTGAACGGAGCTTCTGTTGGCTCGTCCGCGCCAGGCACTGGCAACGCCGGTCCTCTGATTACTATCGCGGACCTTTCCCAGATGAAGGTAAACGTCCAGATAAACGAGGTAGATATTTCTCGCATCGCCGTTGACCAGAAGGCTCAGGTTAGTTTTACAGCTCTGCGAGACCTGTATTGCGACGCGGTCGTTACTCACGTTTCTGCTGTTTCTTCCAACGGTGCCGACGCAGGCGCAAGTTACGATAGCCCTGGTCGATCCATTGTTTCCTACACCGTTGACCTGCTTATTAGCAGTCCTGACTCCTCCATCAAGCCGGGTATGACCGCCAACGTGGACATCATGATTCAGCACATGGACAACGTACTGACCGTGCCTCTTGTTGCCGTTATGGACGACGGCGATGGAGCTTACGTCAACGTGGTTACTTCTCGTGACGAGAAGGGATATCCGCAGGTAGAGCGCGTGTCAGTGACTGTAAAGGCGCAAAGCTCTACGACGGCCGTCATTGAGGGTGCTGGCATTGAGGACGGTACTGAGGTGATGATTGGCGGCGGCGCTGGCGGCTCATCTCAAGGCGCGGCTATGGACGCTCCCGCAGGTGCAACATCTGGTGCGACGTCCGGCTCGGGGACCAGCGTAACGTCGGACACAACAGGCTCCAAAGACTCCAAGTAGGCGACGCGCATGTCCAAGGTAATTGAGGTACATAAGCTGCATCGCATTTACGAGACGGCTGCGGGTTTGACACACGCTTTACGTGGCGTTTCGCTAACTGTGGAGAAGGGCGAGTTTCTCTGCATCATGGGTCCGTCTGGTTCAGGCAAATCAACCCTGATGAACATTTTGGGTTGCCTGGATACGCCTACTTCCGGCTCGTACAAGTTAGAGGGTCTTGAGGTTGCAGATCTTTCCGACGACGACCTGGCGGAAATTCGCGCTACGCGTCTGGGCTTTGTCTTCCAGTCATTTAACCTGCTACCGCGCACTACGGTACTGCGAAACGTTATGTTGCCGCTCATCTACTCGGATATTCCCGCAAAAGAGCGAGAGTTGCGAGCTTGGAAGGCGCTGCGCTCCGTTGGCCTGCCTGAGGAGTACTACGAGCACAAATCAAACGAGCTTTCCGGTGGTCAGGTACAGCGCGTAGCTATTGCTCGCGCGCTGGTAAACGACCCGGCGGTCATTTTTGCCGACGAGCCAACGGGTAACCTGGACTCCGCAACCAGTGAGATGGTCCTCAACACGTTCAAGTCCATGCAAGAGCGCGGCAAGACAATCGTGCTGATTACGCACGACCCCGAGACCGCGTTTTGGGCTGACCGCGTGGTGCATATTCGTGACGGTCGCCTGCTCACCGACGAGCAGGAAAAGGAGTTTGTGAAGCAACACGCCGCGCAGTCCACGATGGGTGCGCATGCTGCACCGGGCGCACATGTTGAAACAGGCGTGGGTGCTGCATTGGGCGCACATGCCGCACCGGGCGTACACGCTGCGACGGGCGCACACGCTGCACCGGGCGTACACGCTGCGACGGGCGCACGACCCGCGACGGGAGGTGGCGCACTATGAGGCTGATGGATCTGCTGCGAGAAACCCTGTCTGCGCTCAACGCCAACCGTGGCCGTAGCTTGTTGACGGTGCTGGGCATTGTTATTGGCATCAGCGCGGTTATTGCCATGACGGCGCTTATCGACGGCATAAAGTATTCGCTGGTCAGCTCGCTGGGCCTCAACCAGTCGCGTATGGTCATGATATACGCGTGGCCAGACCGCGAGGTCACACAGCAAGATCTTGACATGCTGCAGCTCAGTGTACCTGGCTACGAGCTTGTGACCGGCATCGACTCCACCATGGCCCGAGTCAACTCGGCCGAGAAGCAGTTTGACGCGCGAATCATCGGCTGCACGCCCGACTACTTCACCGTTATGGGCCTCAAGGCATCCGCGGGCTCGCTCTTCACAAAGTCCGACGTAGATGACACATCTAGAAACGTTCTTCTCGACAAATTATCTGCCGAGAAACTCTTTGGCAGTGCAGATGCTTCCATTGGACAGGTTGTTCGCATCAACAACGACAGCTACACCATTGCGGGCGTGGTTGACAGTGGTCCAAACGGCGGCGGGCAAGGCGATACGCTGCTGACCTACATGCCTTACTCCACGTATTCCGCGCGCCTGACGGGCACCAAAACCATCAGCCAGGTCTTTGGTTATGCTCGCGAAAACGTTGACATGAAGGCGCTTGCGGATGAAACAAAGTCCTGGTTGTTGGACTGGTTTAACATTCCTTCCGCGCAGGCAGAAGATCGCGTAACGGTCATGACGCTCTCGTCCATCATTGAGCAGATGAACGCCACACTGATGTCGTTCCAGGTTCTGGTTACCGCTACGGCAAGTATTTCGCTTCTGGTTGGCGGCATTGGCATCATGAACATGATGCTCACCAACGTGACGGAGCGTATTAGGGAGATTGGCCTGCGTAAAGCTCTTGGCGCTCGCGCATCCGACATCACCAAGCAGTTTCTGTGCGAATCCATTTTGATTTGCATTATGGGTGGCGTGATTGGCATTGCCCTGGGTTACGCCGGAGCATGGGGATTGGCTGGCTCGTTTGGCAGCATGATACAGCTTGAAACTGGTATCACGCCCATCATCACGCCAAACATCGTGATGATTACCTCGGGAATCTGCATTGGCATCGGACTCATCTTTGGCTACTGGCCTGCTCGCCGCGCCTCGAAGCTCAATCCTGTGGAATCGCTCCGCTACCAGTAAGTGGGGTGAGTGCAGCGGGCGGCTGCTACAAGTAGGGTTTCTCGCCAAGCGAGAAACCCTTTGAGGTGCGGTAAATTACGGATTACAAAAGATCGTCTGGCGGTAGGAGCTTGATGTCCCATGTGGTTTTTACATAACAATTAACGTCAATATCTGACGGATCAAATGCAGGTACTTGATTTTTACTTTCGTAATCGTCATACGCACTACAAGCGCAAGCCGTATAGACAAAGTCTTTTTCTTTAATGTCATAAGTCGCATTTTGCAGTCCAACAACCTTTGCACCAGCTGCTTTGGCAAGAAGGTTAGCTTGCTGACGACAAGAAATAATAGCGTCAGTAGAAAGTTTGTTCTTAATAGGTTTTTCATTTTCTATTGCAAATTCAACTGAGAAAGTCACTTCATCTCCACACGAACTGAGTGCTTTCCAGATTTTCTCTACAAGGTCTGTCTCAAGTTGTTCTTTAATGGACAATTCTGCACGAAAATCAAATCCTTCAACAATTGTATGAGCAACGTAATAGCGCTCCCATTTTTCTTTTTGATACTGCTTAATCTCGTGAGCTGAAATCGAGTACCTATTGTTTTTCAGAATTGAAGCGGATAGTGCGTTTTGCTCAAGCGCATCTTTCATTGTCTGAAGCAGCGCGTTATATCTGGCGGTACATTCTTCACGGGTCTTCGAAGTTCCCTGAATAGTGATATCAACGTTTATGGTATCAGGCGGAACTTGCGTGCTCATATTTGTAGATACGTTAATTGTTCGATCCATGGTGTGTTCCTTTCAGAGATGTTAGAGAAAAATCAGCCGTTTGAACAGGTAATTTATTTCTCACTGTTGAATAATCATAGGTCCAAAAAAGATTCTGAGTGTCCAGTGTGGTGGACACTTTGATGGCTAATTTCAATAGAAATGAATCGCATTAAACAGCTAATTTTCATAGTATGTGTAGCTAACATTGATAGACTCTGCTGCTCTATAGAGATTAATTTTCATATAGGATACGTTTGCAATAAAAATATTCAGAAATAATTTTTGGAATACTATTTGACAATGAAATGATTTTGTATAAAATAATTGACATAGTAAGATAGATAGTAAGGAGTAAGTAAATGAATACGACAGACGAGGAGTTGATAAAACGCCTACAAGCACATTTGTCCACTATTCGTAAGTCAGCAGGTTGGAGCGGAGAGTGGCTAGCTAATGAACTTGGAGTTACAAAACAAACTATTAGTAGTTTGGAAACAGGAAAGACTCAAATGACAAAGATGCACTATCTTGCCATTAGAGCAGTATTCAACAATGAAATTGTAGTTAATGGAAATGAGGACTTGGCAAAAATAATTCAGTTATTCGTTGATCAACCGGTTATAGCAGAACTTGAAAAGTCTCAAATTACAACTGGTGGCGAAGATAGCGAACTGAAGACGGATTCGAAAGAAACTTTTAAACAAAGTGCAGTTTTGGGAGCCACTCTAATAACTGCTTCTATTGCTCCTGCAGCAACGGTTTTAGTTCCAGTTTTAGGCAATTTAGTCAAATTAATGAAGCAAGCTGTGAAGTAGAAAGAGGTAAAAATGAGTAAAAATCTTGGCTTTTATCAAGTTGCTGTAGTTGCAATAAAAAAAGTTGGAGGACCAAAAAATTTTATTAGATTGTGTGCAGCAGTAGGAGTTTCTCTAATTGGAGTAGGTGTAGCTGCGGGTCCAAAATTGATCGAATTTTTTCATAGACTTGTTAAAGTTTTTAAAGGAAAAACAGACGAGCAGATTCTGGATCAAGCTGAAGAATGTCAGGTAGTTCAAGAAGGAGCAGCTGAAGAGGGCGTATATTTTCATGTTGGAGAGCAAATAAAAGTAATTTATAAAGAAAAAGATATGGCTCTTATTTACAGAATGAATGATAAGAACTCACCATATCTTGTTTCCACTAGCTTTTTAACTTCGATTACCAATCTTTCATCTGACAACTAATAGATAAGGAAAATAGAAGAAAGCCGGAAGTACAAGTTTAGTGACTTGTATTTCCGGTTTTGTTTTGTAAAAAACATAAGCTTCTTTAAGTGATGTTGAATTAAGACTATGTATAGCGGTGAATTTTATTAAGCTCCTTAAGCCATCATGGACTTATCGGGACTGTATAAAGCTAGAAAAAACAATAATAGAATATTTCCTGTGGCAGAGGATTGTATTACTGAGCCGCATGCCTTCGATGTTTATATCATTACTTCATCTTCACCCTTTACTATGAGGTTTGGTAATTTATTCAGATCATAACTTCACGTAAAAACACAGTTAGGTGTAAACTTTATAGCATAGTTCACTTAGGCTAACAAAGTGCTAACCGAACGGAGCTTAACAAATGCCTGCTCAGAACGAGAAGAATGATCACCTTCCGGTGCTTGGCGTCGGCCCTGCTTATGTGATTGCCATCACGGCGCTGACAGTTGCGTGTATCACCCTGTCCAAACTGGGTTTTCTTCCGTACCTTCGCATTCGAGCCACGGTCGGCGTGATGCATACCGTGGGCACGGCTTTTCTGATTGTTGGCATCTGGTTGTGGGTTTCTGCTGCCATCAAAGAAAAACTTCGCGAGAAAATCATCGCAAATCAGCTGGTAACCACCGGTGTTTATGCAATGGTCAGAAACCCAATCTACTCCGCATTTGCGTTTGTTATGTCGGGTGCAGCTTTACTTTCAAGCAACCTTTATCTACTGCCGCTGCCGCTTGTGTTTTGGGCGCTTTTAACTGTGATGATGCAAGTCACGGAGGAGAAGTGGCTTCTCGAGCAGTTTGGCGATGAGTACAGAGAGTACTGCAAGCGAGTTAATCGATGCATTCCGTGGTTTCCCAAGCGCTAACGTTTACCGTGGACATTTACGTGGATATTAACGTGAATATTAACGTGGATATTCACGTGGACATTTGCTTTTAGCTGAGCTCCAGCCCCATAGATGAGCTGGGGCTTATTTAATTTTCTCGCTATATAAATACTTTTACGAAGCGGCTATGATATACATACGTCCGCTAGGCATGCTTGCGCCGTGCCTGCTTTATTCACGTCATGCTAGTTTGTTAGTGCTTCTACCTGCTGCTTCATGAGAAACGAGAGATTCGATGCTGGATATTCGTCGTGTTTTGGCAAGTGCACCCAAAAAGCATACGGAGGAAACGCTGAATTCTCTGACGACTGTTTGGGGAGAGGCGCTTGATGTGTCGAACGTGTTGCCTGAGCATCCGCGTCCTCGTTTGCGGCGTGACAAGTATGCGATGTTGAACGGCGTGTGGGAGTATGCGATTGTGCCGGTAGAGGGTAAGGTGGACGCAGAGACCCTCTCGCAACAGGAGATTCCTTCCCGTTGGGATGGACAGATTGTGGTGCCGTTCTCGCCAGAAGCGCCGCTTTCTGGGGTTGGTCGAACGGTGTTGCCGAGCGAGCTTTTGTGGTACAGACGCAAAATTGACTTGCCAAAACTGGTCGATGACCAGCGACTCATTCTACACTTTGATGCGGTCGACTGGATGTGCGCATGTTTTGTAAACGGTAAGCTTGTCGGTATGCATACTGGCGGTTACCTGCCGTTTTCTTTTGACATTACGGATCTGCTCGGCTCGGCCGAGGTGGGGGAGAGTGCGACGGAGAGTGCAGCTGAGGTGGCGACTGCGGCAGACGCGGTACCGGGCACAAGCACTGCTGAGCTCGTGCTTTGCGTTTGGGATCCAAGCGATACCGGCTCTCAACTGCGCGGTAAGCAGCGGCTTTCTCGTGGCGACATCTGGTATACCGCTCAGAGTGGAATTTGGCAGAGCGTTTGGTACGAGGTTGTTTCTGCAGCTCATCTTGAGTCGCTGACGTTGAAGGGCGACATGTTCGGCGTGCTTGAAGTTAAGACGAACGTGCAGGTAAGCGGACCAAAAAGTGCGCAGTCAAGCGCGCGAGCGAGCGCGCTGGAGCTGGAGTTGGCGCTCAAGGATGAGCTTGGGCAAGACGTTCTTCTCGCCAGGCTTCCAGTGAGCGAAGCAGGGGAAATTTGCGTGAATCTGCAGGTAGACGAACCGCAGCTGTGGTCGCCGGAGAGACCGTACCTCTATTTCGTGGAGGCAACACTTTGGCAGGATGGTGCGGCGGTCGATTTTGTTCGGAGTTATTGCGCGTTTCGTATTGTTGAGGTGAAGCCTGACGAGGCGGGTGTGCCAAGGGTGCATTTGAATGGAGCGCCGTATTTTGTTCGTGGCGTGCTGGATCAGGGCTATTGGCCTGACGGATTGCTGACGGCGCCATCCGACGATGCGCTGGTATATGACATAGAGGCTATGAAGTCGGCTGGTTTTAATACGCTGCGAAAGCATATCAAGATTGAAAGCGAGCGTTGGTATTACCACTGCGATCGTATTGGCATGCTGGTTTGGCAGGATTGTGTTTCGGGAGGTAACGCATATAGTCCCTGGCACACGAGTCAGAAGCCGACGCTGTTCAGCTTTACCTGGGGACGATTTGACGACACAACACCAAGTCATCACGAGGCTTTATCCGCAGGTGACGAAGGCTATCGCAAGGAGTGGACAGAAACTTGTCAGGAAATGGTCAAGCTCTTGGAAGGGCATCCTTCGATTGGATTTTGGACGCTCTTTAACGAGGGTTGGGGACAGTTTGATGCTTGCGCAGCTACTGAGGTTGTTCGCGCCTTGGATGCAACACGTCCAATCGATGCGACGAGCGGTTGGTATGACCAGGACTGTGGTGATTTTCTGAGCATTCACAATTACTTCCGACCACTTCGCGCAGGTTGGAGCGGGAAGCAACGGGAGAATCGAGCTGTGATAATCTCTGAGTTTGGCGGGCTCGCACAGATGACACAAGGTCATACGTCGCTTGACCACTCGTATGGGTACGGTGATTTTTCCACGGTCAAGGATTGGCGAGCTGCTGTTAAAAAGTTGCTTGCAGAGGTGGAATCGCTGCAGGATGAGGGCCTTGCGGGATACGTTTACACGCAGGTATCTGATGTTGAGGAAGAGGTAAACGGCCTGCTTACTTACGATCGAAAGATCAACAAGTTCAACGGGTAGTGACTGTCGGATGACGCTGGTATCGCTCGGCGATACCCGACAAGTTAAGCGATGAGCAGTGGTTTGAAAGATGCCCATTTAATTGAGATATGTCCAGTAATGCCAATTGCTGATTTTCGCCAAAGTGGTAAAAAATGCGTTTAGTTGGGGTTTCATTTTTCTGCATAGCGAGTTTTCGCAGATAAAAAATTGCAATGGTGGTAAAAAATCGTCTTAGTTGGGCATAAAAATGACTTTTTAAAGTTTTGATCCCCAACTAAACGGATTTTTTACCTTTTTTGACCCTTAAATTTTCGCCCAAAAATTGAGTGATACACAAAATTGAATATCTGTGCATAGATATTCGTAGAAATGAATACATATTTAGCCTAAATAGAAATTTAGCAACTTAATACAAAAAACTCGCCTTCCAGAGATCTATTTCTGGAAGGCGAGGGAAGTGTATCACTTCAGTTGTGCATCATTACGCTTGGTCGCGCGTAGCTGCACGTTAAGCGCTTGCACCCGAGGTAGCATCTACGCCTGCACTTGGTGCGGGAGCACCAGCAGCAGGGGCGGGAGCGCCAGCTGGTGGAACAACTGCGCCGCTAGCGCTTACGAGGCGCTGACCTGTGGTTTGTAGGTACCAATCCAACCATGGCTTGAAGTTGAAGACAATCTCGTTGATGCCTGCATACGAGCCATCAGGGTAGTACATTGCCTGGTAGTTATGGGTGTTGATAATGTCGGCTGGTGTACTTGGGACAATGGTGCGTACATACTCTTTGTCGCCGTTACGAAGCACTCCGATGACAAACTCAACGTTTTTCATGCGACCCTCTGGAAGAGAGCTGTGAACTGTGGAAAGACGGTCACCCGACTGCTCAGGAACGCGTTTTGCCAACATAGTGTCTGGGTTGTCGTGAGCGTTGTTGTAGTAAAGGAACTGGTTGTTGTCGTCTGCGTAGGTCAGCTCAAATGGCATTGCCTTCAGGAACATGTCAATCTGGTTAACCGTCAAAATGCCGTGATCAAGTTTAACGTATGTGTCGCCCGAGACCGCGCCCACAAGCTCGGCGGCCTTCTCGACCCAATCAGGATCGTCGGGATCAATGCCCTGGATAGTGGTGGAAATTGAGTTAGTTACGTCCAGATCCTCTGGCGCGATTGGCTTTGGCTTCTTCAACTTGGAGACCACCTCTACGTATTTGACAAAGTTATCCAGGCAAAGGCCCAGGAAGCTGACGGTGCGCTCGTCGATAATGTTGCCGTCCTCGTCAAAGGCCTGCTTGGCCTTTCCAAGAAGGAACTCGTTACCAGGCAAAACGTATGCGTTAACGCCCGGAGCGTCCAAAATCTTGCGCAGATGCACTTGCGCGCGAGAAGTTCCCTGGTCGTAGTAAGAAGCGCCGACAATCATGACAGGCTTGTTCTCAAACGGATGCACATCGTAGGAGAGCCACTCAATGACACTCTTCAGCGCAGGTGAGATGGTATGGTTGTGCTCGGGCGTAGAAATAATGACGCCGTCAGCGCGGGTAATCTTGTTGTACAGCAGGCGGAGCTGGAAGTTCTCGTCCCACTTGAGGTCCTGGTTGAACAGAGGAATGTTATCAATCTCAAGGATTTCAAGCTCAAACTGCTTGGCAAAGTGCCTTTTTATGAAGTGCAAAAGCTTTCGGTTATAGGAAATCTCCGCATTTGAACCGACGATTCCGACAAATTTCATAGTAGTAGTTCCTTCCAGGCCTACAGGTTTTCCCAGTCAAAGTTCTCGGCCTCTTTGCGGAGAAGTTCGCGCGATGCGGCCATTTTCTCGTTGAGTTTCACAAACAGACGGAAATCGTCAAAGAGCAGGTCAAGCTTCTTGACGGTAGCTTTGTCCTTCAAGTTGCCCTTCTCGTCAAATGCCTGCGGGGCGCGGCCAAGAAGGAACTCGGAACCTGGCATGATTGCGGCTTTGAGCTCGGGAGCGTCCAGAATTTGACGGAGCTGAAGCTGTGCGCGAGAAGATCCGAGTGTGCCCAGGGATGCGCCGACAATCATGACTGGCTTGTTGACCATAGGGAAGATGCCGTAGGACAGCCAAGCAAGCGCGTTTTGCAGGACCGCTGGAATGGAGTGGTCGTACTCTGGAGTTGCGATGATGACGCCGTCGGCGGCCTCAATTTTCTTTGCAAGCTCTGAGACAACCTCGGGGACCTTCATCTTTTGAGGCTTGTTGAACAGGGGAATGTTGTCAATCTCCACCAGCTCAATAGAGGCCTTGTCGGCAAAGTGCTTCTGCATAAACTGCAGGAGTCTTCGGTTATTTGACTCTTTTGAATTGGTGCCAATAAGGCCAACAAAGTTAAGCATCAAACTTCCTTTCTGAATTACGCAAGGAACTCAGGCGAGATTCCCGACGAATAATATACGCGATTATCAGTGGTTACTATGAGCGCCTCGATGCCTTTTTCTTGTTCAACACGGGCAAGGAGTTGTTTGGGTTTCTCGCCATAAAGGCGCGTGGTCCAAATTTCTCCATCAAGTGAGTTGTCCGAGATAATCGTGATGCTCGTAAGTTGCGTGTCAACTGGATAGCCTGTCTTGCGGTCAAGAATGTGGTGATAGGTGTGCTCGTTTACCTGCAGTTTCCTTTCGTAGGTACCGGAGGTCACCACGGACTGGTTGCAAATAGGCAGCACAGCAAGGTTGGTGCCTCGCGGTTGTCGCGGATTCTGGATGCCAATCTGCCACGGCCTGTTCGAGAGCACATTGGAGCCAATTGTCTTAATGTTACCGCCAAGGTTGATAAGGGCGGACATAACGTGCTGACTTTTCAGATAATCTGCAATTTTGTCAGCGATATAGCCTTTGGCCAAGCACCCCAGGTCCAGCTTCATGCTCTCTTTGGCGAGAAACACGGTGCAGCTCAGAGGATCCAATTCAATGAGTTGTGGATCAGTAAGCGACAGCGCGTGCGTGACCTCGGCGTTATTTGGAATGCGAGCGTCAGAAAAGCCGATTCGCCAGGTTTGTACCAAGGGGCCAAGTGCAATGTTTAAATGACTTGCAGGTATAAGGCTTTGTTCTTTGCCAATTTGAATGAGCTCAAACAGCTCAGGGTCAACGGGGACAGGATGCTTGCCTGCTGCATGATTGATCTGCATAAGCTCGGAATTGGCGTCGTTTGCGCTAAACCGCTGGTTATAGATGTTAAGGAGTTCAAAGACGTTATCAAGTAGCTGTTCTGCAGCGCGCTCTTCCTGCGCATCATTGGAAGGTGGCAATAAAGAAATGGTGATAGTCGCGCCCATCAGGTGAGTTGATCTGGAAATGTAGGCTCGTTCTGGCACGACTCTCCTATAGTGTCTAACAGCAGTTTGTTTAATTTTACTTGCAGATTGCTTAGCAGTAACTCTATTTTACGTTTGTTTGTTACGCTCATTTGTTGTATCCACAACATTTTGGCGAGAAACCCGATGAACTTGGAAGTGAAAACAACTTAAAGGCAACTTAAAGTCAATCCAAAAGCAACGTTCGTCGCCACGACGACTCCGTGGTACAAAACTATGGAGTTAATTTGATTATTTATTCATAGGGATGTCTGTTTATTGTTGATATGTGCTCATTCCAGTATCATTTTTTGCAGAAAGTACTGACCGAAGAATTATTTTTGGCTGACGCGTATACGCCAGCCAATTTTTTTGAAGGAGTAAGAAGAAAATGGAAAAAAGAATGGCTTGGCGTGCACGTTTTTTCTCGCCAGGAGTAATGAAGTTAAATCTACGCACTTTGTAGCATTAATTGTGCGCAATTTAGTCAGTTTTCAAAGTCTTTGTCCAAGATTGAAATAAAAAAATTTATTTGAACACGATATTTCTTTAAATATTTTGTCAAAAACCATTAGTATGTTTAGTGGAGCTTTGTATATCTCCAGGGGTATGTTCGATAGGAAAGATGGGGTTGATATGAGCAACTTTAAGAAGACGTTTGCAACTATGTTTGCAGCAATAATGATGCTCACCGGTATCATTATTTTAGGTACAAGCACTGTTGCAAAGGCAGTGACATATCCGTTAACACAAAACATTGATTTTGGCGCTGATGGAGAGCTTACTGTTAACCTTAAACCCACTTCTCCCACAACCGTTAAGGGCAATGCAAATATCTCCACAGGTATCGAGATTGACGCAACTGGCCTCCATAAGCCAATCGACGGTCTTTACCTGGAGATTGAGGTAAACACCAAGCAGTCTGATACAAATATCAACAATACAAATAACATTACTCCTGATACCTACCTTGATAACTTTGCTACTCCAGCAGCAGCTACTCAGCCTATTATCAAGCGCGAGGAGACCATCGTTACCCCTGATGGCAGGACCATTAAGCGCCTGTACCTCAACACTATCGATACCACCGTTAAGCTGGAGCTTCCTTACGTTATGAGCTTCAGAGACATGGTTACCCCAGCAGATTTCCAGCTCAAGCCAGTTGTTCGTGTGTACAATGCTGACGGCACCGAGCTTGCTAACATGCCTGATCAGACATACTCCATTACCTACGACAAGCCTTGGCTTATGAAGCAGGTTGCAGGTGAAGAGACCAACGACCAGCTCCTGTATGGTGGCATTAACGCCCCAGGTGATTCGTCCGCTCTTTCCAACGATAAAACCGCAGACGTCATCTTTAGCTTTAGGCTTTACCAGTACTATCGCGCTTATCGCTCCATCATCATCACCGACACCCTTCCTACGTACGTAAATGCAGCAGGTCAAACCGTTACCGCTCACTTTGACCCAGCTAAGAACCCTAACTGGACACTCGGCCCAGATGGACGTACCGTAACCCTCAAGTTTGATATTCCTGCAGGAACTACCATTCTCAACGACTACATCAGAGATAACCTTCCTGCGTATTCCCAGCTCAAGCTTTCCTTCCCAGGAGCTCGTTATCTCAATGGAACTAACCGTGTAATCTTTAACAACACAGCTACTCTTCAGGGCATTCCTTATAACCCAAGTGCCGCTGAAGAGACAGTTGGCCAAGTCCCAGGCAACGAGCACAACTTTGACGACGATACCAAGCAGTTCCGCCTTGCTGGTAATGATTTCAGCGGCAACGGCATGCTCAGCAAGCGCGGTCCCGTTACCATCCAGTACGACAAGAACGGTCTTGCTGTTAAGAAGCTTGATTACACTATCAAGTTGGTCAACAAGCTGGACACCCCACTCACCGACATCGAGTTCATCGAGGATGTTGCCAACACCGACAACCGCCTCTTCATGACTGCGCTGACCGGCAATCTTGTTGCAGTTGGCCAGCGAGTTGGACTCTCCATGGACCAGATTGAGGTCCGTGGCTACAAGGCAGACGGCAGCTACGACATCATTCCTACCAGGAAGAACGGTGCAAACTGGCTTTACCGTGCTGACATGAACTCGGCAAGCCAGCAGCAGCTGCAGTCCTATCTGGACCAGATCAACCAGGGTACGCTTGATCCATCCAATGCTTCCGCTGTGTCTCCTCAGTACAGGAAGATTGGTATTTACTTTAAGAACGTAACTCTGCAGCCAACCAGCAACATTGATTTCAACATCCAGATGATGTTCATGAATCCATTTGGCGAGGTTTACAGTGACAGACCTATTACCAACATCATCAAGGTCAATGCCAACAAAGTTAATACCGACGGTACCAAGACCCCAATGAACTTCTCCGCAAATTGGGATACTCGCTTTACTCCATTTAGCGAGAAGGTCTGGCTGTCCAAGTCCTCTTGGTACCAGCGCGTTGGTATGCCAAACGAGCGCTTCAGTGCTCGCTTTGGCTTTGCACTGTCAGAGCTTTCACCTGCTCGTTATTTGAAGAATCCAACCTTCGTTGATCTTCTCCCTGCAGGCGTTTCTTATGACGCGAACACCTCGGTTTCACCAATTGCTGACTCGCTGCAGCCTGAGAAGGTTGAGTACATCAGGAACTACAACGAGACCGGTCGCAATGCAATCAAGATTACCCTTCCATCTGGATACGTGTATCAGTATGGAACCATGGGTTATGAGATTAGGAACCTGGTAATCAACGACGACATCATTCCTTCTAAGGCCGAGAATGACGTTCTGAACAACAATAATGACGTCTACTTCTACGCCACAAACTGGACTCACGGCACACCAGATGACTTCTCTGGTATGTATAACGCCAGTAACTTTGTTCGGGATAATCTTGACATCAATATGAATGGTGTCACTGACGAGACTATTCTGAAGGCAACTGCAAAGGTTCTTGGCAACAACGTTGAGAGTATCCAGTCTGATAAACACATCCGTAGTCTTGAGCCAAATATTGCTGGCGGCGGTACATTCTACGGTAGGGCATTTACCTCGGCTACTATCATGACTGACTTTGCTGGCGTCACTGATACCAGCGGACTCTTCCAGTATCGTCTGAGCATTCGTAACTACTACAACACGCCAATGAATAAGATTCTTATGTACGACGTGTTGCCATATGTGGGCGACGGCAGAAACTCTGCTTTCAGCAATACACTTCAGGGTCCTATTGAGCTGAGGATTGGTTCAACTGATGTCAGCTCCCAGTACGAGATTTACTATCGCACCGATGAGCACCCAGCTCAGAACGATATCAACGAGATTAACAGCCCAGAATGGACTAAGACTCCAGCTGACTACACCAAGGTAACGGCAATCAAGATTGTTGGTAAGGATGGCACTATTCTGCCTCCATACACCGTTCTGTCTGCTGTTCTTACCATGAAGGCACCACTGTATGATCCAAACCTCTCCGAGGCTCTTGCATACAACGACATGAGCGTTATCTACAACAACGAAGCTGCTATGCGTCGTACCGAGAAGGTCGCAAACCAGCTTGTTGATATCATGGATGTCAAGGTAGAGAAGAAGTGGCTTGACGCTGACGGCAACGCAATTGCTCAGCCAGATGCTACCTCCATTACCGTAAAGCTTCTTGCCGACGGCGTTGATACTGGTAAGACACTTGACCTTACCGCGGCTAATAACTGGACTGCTTCGTTCACACACCTTCGTAAGTACACCGTTGAAACTCACAACGATGGTACCAGCACAAAGACTCCTATTGTCTACACTCTTGAAGAGGTAGGCACAGACGCTAATGGCATGGTCACTTACAACGGTAAGAAGTACAAGGTAACCGCTACTTCTGGTCAGGCAGATGAGAATTCACCAAACGATTCCGTTGCACTGAGTGTTACCAACCAGCTGCAGCAGGAGAAGGTCTCCGTCTCTGGTAAGAAGCTCTGGGACGACTCCAACAACAACGACGGTAAGCGCCCTGCTTCCATTGTTGTCAGGCTTCTTGCGGATGGTGTTGAGGTTCAGCACAAGACCGTTACCGCTGCAAACAACTGGGAGTACACCTTCTCTGACCTGCCTAAGTTCAGTGGCAACACAGAGATTACCTACACCGTTTCTGAGGACGCTGTACCTGACTACACCACAAGCATTAACGGCTTTGAAATTACAAACCAGCATGCTCCTGAGGCTTTGAGTATTCCAGTTAAGAAGGTCTGGGTTGACGACAATAATGCTCAGGGTCTACGCCCTGCTAGTGTTCACGTCAGGCTCTATGCAGACGGCACCCAGGTGGACGAGTTTGATCTGAACGCAGGTAACAACTGGTCTCACATCTTCAACGGCCTGCCACGTTACACTGCTGGTCACGAGATTGAGTACACCGTCAAGGAAGATCCAATTGCTCACTACACATCTTCCTATTCCGGCTCTTCAGCTACTGAGCTTACAGTTACCAACACCATTGAAGGTAAGGTTTCTGTTCCAGTAACAAAGAAGTGGATTGGTGCACCTGCTGATAGCGTAACTATTCACTTGCTTGCTGACGGTGTTGAGGTTCAGAGCGCAACTCTGACTGCTGCAGACAACTGGCAGCATACGTTCAGCAACCTTAACCAGTACAACAATGGTGCGCTGATCAACTACACCATTACTGAGGATGCAGTTGACGGCTACACCACCCAGATTACTGGCGACGCTACTAACTATGTAGTAACCAACACCAACATGAAGACTCGCGATATTCCGGTCACCAAGGTTTGGGAGAACCAGGAAGGCAATTCTGCTGAGATTGTTCTGTATCGTGATGGTGTCGAGGTTGATAGGGTAACCATCACCAAAGCTGACGACTGGAAGCACACCTTCAGCAACCTTGAGTTCTACGACAAGACTGATGGTCACGAGTACGCATACACCATCTCCGAGACTCCTATTTCTGGCTACACAACCCAGATCACAGGTAATCAGGACGACGGTTTCACAGTGACCAACACTGCTCCTGTTGTTCCTCCAACCACGCCACCTACTACTCCAGAGCCTAAGAAGCCAGGTCTTCCTTACACTGGTGACGCTTCAGGTATTGCTTCAATTGTTGGAGCTGCAGCTCTGTCCCTGAGTGGTCTTGGTATTGCTCTGAGAAGGAAGAACAGCTAGTAGCTGGGCGGCTTTCCGAACACGCTGATAGCTAACTAAAAACAGGCTCCTGGTAAAACCAGGAGCCTGTTTTGCGTAGCGCTCTCAAAACCGTTAAAGCCACCAAGAAGCCAAGGCCACCGTATGTGCGGCGCAGAACTGTGCGTTCGCATTGCTATCCTGGCGTTTTATAAAGTTCTCACTTCCGCTTTAGCGCCAAGTGGTAAAAAATGCGTTTAGTTGGGGGTTACATTTTTCTGCATACGCGTTTGCCCAGGAAAAACTTTTAACTATGGTAAAAATTGCGTTTAGTTGGGCTTCAAATAACGAAATTTCAATTTTCATCCCCAACTAAACGGCTTTTTTACCTTTTTGGGCACTAAAATCAGTACCCTAAAATTGCGGTATTCACGATTATGAATAAACAGAGTCTATTATGCAGAAATCAAATTACCCTAACGATTTTGACGGATCTGCCAACGTCAAGTTATCTTCATCCGCCGAAAACTTAGTGTGCAGCAAAGAATTATCCAGCAACACGATATAATTTTAAGGTAGTTCCTAGTTATTTCCTGTACTGCAAAACGTGGAGGTAAAAGGTATATGAGAAGTATTTTTGAGGATCGACAGGTATCAATTAAGTGCGACGATAAATATTCTTATACCGTTACAAAAGACGGCTTGGCTTATGTTCCGGGTAATGGCAAGCCAGAGGTCAAGGTCCTGTTTTCCGAGGTTGGTTCAACCTTTTTGCTGAACTATTGCAGCTCAAACGGCCCTTACGAGATTACCTTTAAGGACAACGAAGGCCACAACCTCGTTAGCATTGACACAGATCTAAAGCTCCGCGAATTTAGACATAATATCCTGGATACCAAGACAATCATCCTCGCTTTTGCAGCTAATAAGCTTACTACCGAGTTCCCCAATAACCTTGATACGTTAAACACCAAGCTCGGGTTTAGCCTCAAAGAAAAAAAGATTACTATCGCAAATGGCGTGATTTCTGGCGCAAAGCATCAGGTCAAGCTTTCTGACATTCGCCGAGTTCAGTGCGTTGCTGGCGGCGCACTCAACAATCTCTTTGTCTTCACTAAAGAAAAGGGCGGCTTCTTTGATAGGGCAGACATTGTAGTTCCCGTAAACGAGCTCACAGTGCCTATTCTTGAAGCAGCAATGAGAAGAAATACTGGTCATGGCATTGATTTCACCAGGGGCAATGGCTTCGACCAACCAAACAGCAACTTCATTATTATTCGTTATTTGGACTCCAGTTTCTTCGAGACCGCCCCTGGCGTCTTCAAAGAGGACTGGCAGAAGGATGCCTACGAGTTTGTTAAGTCCTTCGGTTATGACCTACAAACCATGCTAGGGGAGTAACCTCTGGCGAGAAAAACGTCTTATCCAAGAAAAACAGCCGTCTTCTTAGTTGAAGGCGGCTGTTTTGCTTATAGGCTATAGAAGACCCTGAACCCTCTGGTCATATACCTTTGCCAGCTCAGATGTCATAAACTCCTGCTTAAGCTTGGATATGAATTTCATATCTGTGAAGAGTCTATAAATCAAAACTGCAGCTCCACCAATATCAAGGTTTCTAGGATTCTTTGTGATAGCAGCCTGAATAACGCTGCTTGATGTGGCAATAGAATTAGAGATAAGAAGAATCTTTTTAGTTCTGACTTGGTACATTTCAGAGCAAAATTCAGTTCCATCATCTTTATTAAAGAGAGAGCATCCATGAAGAGCGGCAACAAGCCAATTGATTGCAATCGCAGCCGCTGCCTGACCACCAACTTTAACAATGTCTCCCATATTGACATAGCTAGTCAGTTTTTCGGTGGTTGCCTTGTTAAGAATCAGGTTTTCGATAGGTAGCTGGATTCCTACTGGCGTATACAAATCTGTACCAATATGGATGATTTGTTTAATTAATGCGGCAGCAGCTGCATCAGGTTCAGAAGGAATTCTCTTTGCCGCAGCACCCAAAAGCAACAATGTAGACGTAGGAGTGGTGATATGAGGATTCTTTCCAAATGGATCGTACTCTACGTTAAAGGAGGTGGGCAGATAGCCAAATTTTCCAATAAGAGGATTTGGATTAGGTGCAGTAAGAGTATTTGTCATGATATTGGCTGTTCCAAAAATCAGTCCAAGAATTGGATCATGACCAAATGTTCCAAAGCGATGATTGGCGCCCTTAAATATTCCAAAATTGCCGTCAGCAAAACGGGTGGCGTCATAAGGAACTCCACGAGCAGATAATATATGGCTTTTGGAGGCATAAAGAGGTCTACTTGCTTCTTCAGTAGCATTAAATTGTTCGAAAATCTTACTCTGAGCATCATGAAGTCTAGCTTCTTTAAAATTGTTCGATCCCGCAGGTTCTACCTCGGTGAGTTTATTAATGAGAAGAACTCTAATAACTTGAAGTGCAGTTGCGCCAATGAGGAACGCTGCATCAGAATCCTGGAGTTTAGTAAGCTGTTTAAACTCATAATCAATGCGGTCGAGATTTTCACCATATTCCTTTACAGCGGAGCTGATAATCTCTTTAACTCGCTGGTCATTGACAATGTCATTTGCAACTCTTTCTGTAATGTATGCATTAAAGAGCTCATTTGCTGCTAGCTCTTCCTCGGTTATTTCCTCATCAATTTCGATAGCAATCTGTACCTTTTTCGAAATTGATTCGAGTTGAGAAACCTCAACAGCCTCAAGAAACTCCTTAACATCATCAAAAGTTATGGAATCATCAGCGATTATAGAAAGCAACTTCTCTTTAACGGCCTCTGGAAGTGCTAAGCCTAGCTGTAGGTTATCAAGTTGTTCTTCGACCCAAAGTTGTTCCTGTGATGAAAACTCTCCATCGGCTCGGAGGAAATAGCACATTGTAGCAACGTAGGCATAGAGGAAGTTAAAACGTTTTGTTCCGGCAAGATAAGCGCCTTGTTTAATTCCGTCGCCAAATCCATTCATCCGAGCTTGTTTGCGACGTGCTGTAGGCGTGTTTTCCTTAATAACATTAACTCCGTCAGTAACAGCTTTTGAGACATTTGATGCAGTTTCTACTGCGTTGTCAGCTACTCCTTTAGCAGTTGCAGTTATAGCGTCTCCTGCAGCAGATATAATGCTTTGTGTATTAGCAGGGATTTTTACCTCATCAATTTTCTTAAGAAGTTGATCTTTGCCACCAACTAATTTGTTACGAGCAGCATCTAAGTCAATAGTAGGCTTCATAAGAAGTCCTTTCTGTAAGAGAAATCTATGTGATTAGTATTTCCAGTTAGAAAAGAACATCTGTACAACAGAACGGACAGAAGGATGGAACTACGTAGATTTCTTCAATAGTTATTAGAAATTATGATTTCGATGCAGACGAGAGATAAAAGCATTTCTGTAAAAGGTCGTATATTTTTCGTTAATGGATAAATCCTCAAAGATGAATTTGCAGAAGAATTTGCACAAAAAATAACCCCGGGGAAATCCGGGGTTATTTCGTAGAACATTAATGCTTTGTGGGCGAGAAGATCGCTCTAGCAGTTGGGTCTTACTTCTGCTTGCGGGCCCTTAGCGCAAAGCCGAGAGCGGTGATGCCAGAAGCAACCATTCCAACAGAAGCAATCACAAGCTCAGCGACATCGCCGGTGTCTGGCAAAACGCGCTTCTTCTTGGTCTTAGAAGGCTTGTGTGGATCAGGGCTAGGTGTTGGCTCAGGCTCTGGGGTTGGTTCAGGCTCAGGTGTTGGCTGAGGTTCAGGCTCTGGATAGTCGTTGGTGAAGACCAGAGGAGGTGTGCTGTTGCACTCACACTGGTCAACCTCAGTGACAGTTCCATCTTCGGCAGTCTTAGTAATGTGATAGGTGAAATCAAGCTCGCCATCATCATTCTTGAAGACAGTGTAGGTGAGGGTATAGACAGACTTGTCATAAGTCACCCTCTGATTAGTACCGGTGACCTCTTTGATGGTGTAGACATAGGTGCCAGGCTGAGTAAAGACTAGCTCACCGAAGTTATTATCGCCAGAAACTGCAACAGAAGTCTCAACAGTATCTGTTGTTGCGTTGTTTGGCATTGGGTAGGAAGGATCGTCACGGGTGAGAGTGAACTTGAAGATATCCTGGGTTGTTGCGGTGCGTGGATTGCCACCGTTGTCATCAGGGAGAACTGATGGATAGTCGGTTGGAGCATCTGGTGCGTTACCAGTAACAACCTTCTGGACAACTGGATAGTCCCTGGCTGGCAGTGGATCAGGATAGACATTAGTAAAGACAGCGCCTGTTGCATCGTTATGCTCGCCAAGGTCAACGCTAGTAACGTTTCCGTCCTCGTCAGTCTTGGTCATAGTACGTGTTGCCTCAAGCTGGCCAGTACCGTCGTCAGTAACGTTATAGGTAACGGTGTAGACGCTCTGATCGTACTGAATGTTCTGGGTGCCGGTAACCTCTTTGATGGTGTACACGTAGGTGCCAGGCTGAGTGAACGTAATGTTGCGGAATACAGCGTCGCCACCGAGAAGCCTGCGTGTACGAGCAGTATTGCCGGTAGATCCCTCAGGCATAGGGCTGGATGGATCAAGGCGTGTCATCTCAAAGATAAAGACGTTAGGAGCGTCGCCCTCGTCTTCAGAGCCGTTCGCCAGGAAGTTGTTGATCAGGCTCTCGGCAAAGCTGCCGCTTGCAGTGTCGTCAGCGCTTGTCGCGCTTGCAGTGCTTGTGGCGCCTGCTGCGCTAACGTTACTTGAGCTCAGGTAAGAATTAACCAGAGACGCAGGTGAAGGCCCTCCAGGTATAGGAACAACTGGGTAATCGCCTTCGACAATCTTGGTAACGGATGGCGTCACAATGGTAGGCCTGACATTGTAGACATTTACCAGCGACTGAGTGGTGGTGTACTGCTCGACGCGAGAAATACTGCTTCTAGTTGAAACGTAGGAATTAGGAACGTTCTCGGTGATGGTGTACGAAACAGTATCAGCAGCAGTATTGTCTACGTACTTACGAAGACCCTTGTAGACAATGGTGTAGGTGTTATTGCCGTTATCGGTAACTGTTGGTGTGATGGTACTGGTGTCGAGGTTCTTATCGTTAGAGAGAACCAGATTGTTAGCACCAAAGTCAGTTGTGGATGGGCGCTTACCAGCTGCATTGTTGTTATCGTCCCAGACTTTATTGATCTTGAGGTCAATGCCTGCATAGCTCAGAGCGTGAGTGGAGAGGGTACGAGTGGAGTGGTTACCAGCAATGTCGTAGTCAAGAACGCTGCTGAATACGCTGCGATTACCGTCGTAGGAAGCGTCAACGTTGTCGGCAACCTTATACGTAACGTCAACAAAGCCGCCGCTATTTGCAGCAAGTGCGTGCGTTGAAGTAAACAGCACCATGTCGGCCTCAGTAGGATCAGTGACTACAGTATAGTCGCTAGGCTGTGGAGCATGGTTTGCAGTGTAGGTAACACCAGGGTTCAGCTTGATGTACTGGTAAGAGAAGTTGGAAGAAGAACTTACGCCTTCAAGTGCCAGAGGCAGTTGAGTTGCACCTTCTGGATTGATGCCAGCACCGCGGTCTGCAGACTTAGACAGCAATGGAACAAAGAGCTGCGTGGTATTTGCAGTGTTACCGGTGTTATTGCGGACAGCAATGTGAACAGTTGCGGTGTCATCGCGCTGCATAACAGGGGTAGTTGCGCCTGGATCAGCGGAGTCGTACGTGTAATCAGTTACGGTTCCAGAGACGCCATCCTTTACAGAAAGGGTAGATGCAGCGGCAATAGCAGATGCCTGTGCAATGTTGATACCAGGGCGCTCGGAGAGAGAAACCATGGTCTCGCCAGAGTTGACGCTGTTGCCAAACAGGCTGGTGTACTGGGAAGTGTTCCAGTTGCTGCGGTCCCAGTGCTCAGACTTAATTTGAGCACCAATCTCCTTGAAGTCTTTGGTGGTAATGCCAACAAAGTCATTGATGTGATAGATGCCCTTGCCTGCAAGATCAGTGGTGTGGACATCCATGCTCAGAGTCATGTTCTTGCTGGTAAAGTCTGGCTGATACTGGCCGCGAGTCTCATCGCCAACATCAATGGTGTACTTCCAAACCTTAACAGCTACGCCGTCCTTATCGTACGTTCCTACAAACTCAGGAGCACTGAGCGTGCCGTTAGAAACGGTGAGGTTGCTGTAGGTAAAGCCCTCAGGCATGATGACGTAGAGCACTGGCTCCTGAAGAGGGTTCCAGTCCCAGTTTGCGTCGTCGATGCGACCAGAAATCTTGAAGGTCTCACCGCCGTTAATCTGGGTCTTATCGATGCTACCAACGCCGTTAAGAACCTTAGGCGCGCCGGACTTAGCGGTCAGCGTAACGCCTGCGTCAGGAGTGGTGCCGGTGTTGTAGAGCTTGACGTTAGTGACAACGTCGGCGTTAGTGCCCTTCTTCCAAGAGCCGTAAACGCCGTTGGAGATGTAGCTCCAGCCATAGTACTCGTCAGTGACATGCTTGTTGTTTGGATTCCATGTATCGAGAAGATCGCTCATTGGTCTAATGCCATCGTATCCGCCAAGAATTGGACCAAGGTCAACCTTGATGGAAGTAATGGAGGTATTGATATCAAGACCAAGGGCAGTGTTGGTGATAAGTGCGGAGACACCAGAGGTACGCAGAATGCTTGGGTCAGCAGTTCCGCTCGTGCCGTCTGATGCGGTCCAGTGGATTGGACCATAGGTCATACCAGCCTTGTACGGGATGGTGACGCCGCGGATGATAGCGGTCTGGTTCTGATCGATGGTCATCTCGAGCGTCTTTGGAGCGGTGTCTGAGGAGAGCTCGTTCTTGATGAGATAGGTGCCAAGACGAACGTTGTAGGTATCGTTTTTCTTGTATGCCCAGTTAGGAGCTGTATCGACAAGAGCGTGTGTGGTAAGACGCTCTGGGTTAAGACCGTCAATTACGGTAACCGTAAGCGTAGAAGAAGCGTTTGCGGAGGAACGGTTGACGTTTGGAGTGTCATTCCAAACGGACATAGTGAGGTTCTTAATGGTGACGTTAAAGGTTGAGTTGTTAGGTCTGGTGCTTGATGCAGGAACCTTAATCTGTGGCTTAAAGGTTGGGGTACCTGCGTAAGAGCCTGGCTCGTTCCACTCAACTGTTGCGGTCTTGTTAGTGCCATCATCGGTAGTAGAGACGATGGTACCTGGGGTGTTGTAGAGGCTGGTCTCGTTGACACCAACAAGCTCCATATCACTTGGATAGACAACCTGAACCGTAGTCTTGCTGTTTGCCTCGGTGAGTACCTTAGAGCCTGTGGTAGAAACCTGCAGGGTAGAGGTAGTGCCACCCTTAGAGAGAACCTCGGTGGACTGGTCAGCCCAGAAGCCGTAGGTCATAGCGTCAGCTGCAGTAACAGATGAGGTATGTGGATCAATGTTTTGTGTTGCAGCGGTGCTCAAGCTAACACGAATTGCATTTGCGATAACCTGGCTAGCGCTTTGGTTCTCAACAGCGTCATCAAGCTTGAACTGAATTTCTCCCCTGGAAGAAACCTGGGTAAGGCCGTTATTGGTCATGTAGACCAAATCACCACTGCGGTTCTTCTCGGAACTTGCGCCAGGATAGCCGTAAGGAAGGGTTCCCGTTCCCGTAGGTGTGGTAACCAGGTCAGAGAAGCTGGTGTTTGAGATGCCACCAACGGTAAACGTTGCACCTGGAAGACCTGTGACATAGAGTCCGTCTCCAAACCTCACGTTGAGGTAGGTTGGCGAGAACTGCAGCGAGGCAGGGATTGTGTAGCCAACATTCAAGGCGTAGGTGACTCCCGCCTTTAGAGCAGGGGTTTGACCTGCAAGAAGGTCAGCAACTTGGGCGTGAGTCGACGCATCTTCAATGCTCAGAGCATTGATTTGAAGACCTGTGGTGTCTTCTGCGTAAGCTACGCTAAGGTTGGGCAGCAATGCTGCGACGAATGCAACGGCAGCTAAAAGCAACCCCGCTACAATCCTTGCCTTACTTTTCATAGCACATCCTAACTAGAGCGATACAGAACCAATCACTTTCTTTCTTACTTATTCTTACGACGCTTAGTAATGCCAAGTGAAGTCATTACAGCGGTCATACCAGCGAGAAGTGCAGCAAGAGGTGCTGCAGCAGAAGCATCTCCGGTGTATGGAGTCTTCTGCTTCTTTTTCTTAGATGGCTTAGTTGGAGTAGAAGGAGTCTCTGGAGTCTCATCCTCTGCAACAGTAATGGTTAGCTGGATTGTGTCGTTATCAGTTGCAACGGCGTCCTTACCATCTGGCCACTGGACACCATTCCAGGTGAACGAGAAGACCTTGCGGTTGCCAGCTGCGGAATCAGCAATAGCACTGAAGGAGCCGGTAACGGTGCCGACAGCGGTGAGCTGGGTGCCTGCAGCAACATTGGAGTCAATGGTGACGCTAGGAATGGTGAGCTTCATCCAGCCATCGTTGGCACTTGCCTCATCAACAATGCGCTCGAGGTCAGAGTACGTTCTAATGGAGGAAGGATCGCTGAGCTCAAAGGTGACGGTAACCGTACGACCGTTGACCTGAACATCGCTGACCTTAAAGCCGCTACCAAAGTTGGAAGCCTGGATGGTGTTGGCATCAAGGTTGCTTGGAAGCGTCATTCCCTCAGGAACGGTCAGAGTTGCTGTGAACTTGAATTTCAGGTTGCTCAGCGTAATGGTGTCGTGGTTGGTATTAGGGTAGGCGCGCTCAATGTTGTTCATCTGCTCTTGGATAGAGGAAGCAAGAATTGAGCCAGTGAGGTTAAAGGTAGAGCCTGCCTTCATAGTGATGACCTGGTCATGCTCGGTATTCTCGTCAGCAAGCATATCTGCAGGAAGGTTCATCTCAATTGGGTTGTTCACAATCAGAGTCTGCTGAATGCCAGTACCACGAGGGTCTCTGCTTGCAGCAATCTGAACGCCGTTCCAAGAAAGTTCGAACTTCTTGGTGACGTTGGTGACGGTGTTCTTTGCAAAAGATTCAAAGGTGCCAGTAAGAGTACCTGTAGCGGTGAGCTCCTGACCATTGGTTACCTGAGTTGGGTCAAGCGTGAGACCATCAACAGTTACGGTAAGAGGTCTTGCAATTTCTGCGGTAGCCGCATCGTCTTTGCCAACTGTCTCGACAGCGTCTTTGAGCTGCTTGTAGTTGGTGTAAGTGCCCTTGAGCTTCAGGGTAACGGTAACTTCCTGACCGTTCACAGAAACGTTTGTAACCTCGAAGAGATCACCAAGGCCAGAGGTAGTTACTGTTGGATTAGCTGGGACAACAACGCCAGCAGGAAGCGTGAGCTTTGCAGTAAAGGTAGAAGTTGTGCCAGAAAGCGTAATCTTGGTTAGGTCGTTGAGGCCGCCAGCAATGCCATTCTCAAAAGCGCTCATCTGATTAATGACGGAAGTAGCGTCAATAGCGCCAGTAAGGCTAAAGCTCTGGTTGTTGGAAACTTCCTTGATCTGAGTGGTGTTGCTCTGAGAGTCACTCCACATATCAGCAGGAAGATCGCTAGTAAGCTCTACTCTCTGGATGGAAGGATCTTCCTTCCACTTGAGATAGTAGGTGACATCGTTAGTAAGCGTTGCGCCACCGTTAATGGTTGCAGGGGAGTTGCCTGCAGCGTCGGTGAACCAGTAGTGGTAGTTGTGACCAAACACAATGCCAAAGAAGGTCATTGGCTCATCCGCGTTGTCCAGAATGTGGTTCTCAAAAGTTGCAATGTCTGTGTAGGCAGTATTGGTGTTAGAGCTGGTAGGACTTGCAATTCCAGCAGTTGTAGCGCTGAGAGTGTTGCCGCTAAGGTTTTGAAGCAGTGCATTGATATTGGTCTGCTCAGCAACAGTTGGGTGAGTCTTGATAGTTGCAACTTCACCGCCGTTTGCATCGGTGGTGATGTCAAAGACGTTTGGATTCTGCTTAAAGACGCTGTTCGCAGAGAAGGTTCCACCATTTGCCGAGAAGGACACGGTAAGGTGCTGCTCCTCCCAGTCTGCGTACAAATCAACAGTATCAGTACCTGCAGGAACAGCCAGGTTGGAATTAGCTGCAACCTCGTCACCAGCGCCGTTTGCCTGGGTGGTCCAGCGCTTGAAGGTTTTACCAGCAATATTGAAGTTATTGTCGAGGTTGTTGACATCAGCGTCAGAGCGAACCGTTACGGTACGGCTAGCGTTGGTGGCAACGCGGTCAATGACAGAGACGCCGTTACCATTGTGGTACCTAACGTAAAGCCATGAGGTGTTGGCCTTCCAATGTGGATAGACCGTCATGTCAGAGGTGACCTGGGTATCAGCGGTGAACTGGTGCTCGGTACCAGCAGTGTCGGTGTAGTACCAGCCGTCAAACTCCTGACCACTTGCATAAGGATCTGCAGGTAGGGTAGTGGAGCCTTCTGCTACAGAAGAAGCAGTTGCAAGAGAGTTGCCGCGCATAGCAAGAGCAGTCTTGTTAGCAGTAGTGCCGTCAGCAAATGTTGGGTTGACGCCGGTAACGCCTGGGGTATTGAGGTCAAAGGTAACGGTTGCGGCAGGTGTCCAAACGTGCTTCTGACCATCGCTTGAAGCATTAGCAACTGGGTAGGTATAGGTTGCTCCGTTAGCATTAATGAGGTTCAGAGAGTTAGTTGATGGGTCGGCAAGGGTAAAGAGCGAGAGAACCTCGTTGCCGTTAGCTGCGCCGTTTGTAGGGATAGTGCTACCAAAGCCACTGTTGTAGCTTGGTGCGTATTTGAGCAGGTAAGAGCCGCCAACAACGTTGTAGTTCTGACGAGTCTGGCCAGCACCGTTATCGGAGTTCTTGGTAGCAGGGGTTTCTACCAGGCTGTTTCCGGTGAATTGGATGGAGCCGTTAGTCTGGGCTCCAAAGAGGGCGCCAGAGTTACGACCATCTCCCTTAATCGTGGAGTTGTTAATGATGACGTCACCAGTGTTGACGTTAAGGCCGCCAGTTCCACCGTTAGTGAAGTTAAGGGTTGAGTTAGTAACGTTTACTGTTCCACCAGCTACACCAACAGAAATGCCAGAAGTTGAGCCAGCATTTGCGTTGATGGTGGAGTTAACAATATTGGAAGTTCCCTGGATGGTCATGCCCGTAGCGCCGTACCATGAAGGATTAATGGTCAGCGTAGAGTTATTCATGTTGAGCTGGTTGACGTAGAAAGTCTGACCAAAGCCTTCAACGGTAAGGTCTGTGTTCTTAAGGTTGAGGTTGCGAGCATCATTCCAGGTACGAGCCTGTGAAGTTACTTTGATGGTAGCGTTTTCAAAGGTAACGCCAGACTCAAAGAAGTTTGTATTGCTCTTATCGTCTGCGGTGATGGTAACGCTGTTCTTGTTGGTGCTACCGCTAACGGTTCCGCCAAGAGAAATACCACGAGTACCGCTTGCACCTGCATTGTTTCTAAAGACATAGGTACCATCGGTGATGGTTGAGCCATCTTCTGCAGTGAGGGCGGTTTTGAAGCCTGACATGGTAAGAGTGCCTGTGCCAGTTAGCGTTGAGCCAGGTGAAAGAACCAGACCGTCAATGCTGTTTCCAGTGCCAGTAAGCGTTGCGCCCTCAGATTCAATCTTGAGTGTAAGACCAGAAGGAATGGTAACCGTAGAGGTCAAATCAAGGTTGCCTTTGAGATGAATGGTGTAGATTGAAGAAGTTTCTCCCCACAGCTCCAGTGCTTTCTGGAGAGATTTAACAGGATCGGAGCTGGAGCCCTCGTTAGTATCGCTACCGTTGGTTCCGTCTACCCAGAGCTCAGTTGAGATGTAAGAAAGGCTTCTTGTAACACGGCGAGAAGATCTTTCTGCAGGAGCAGCAGTCTGCTCAGAGGTCTGCTGGTTGGAAGTAGCTTCTGCGTTAGTGGTGGTTTCAGCAGAGGTCTCTGCTGTTGCTTCAGAGGTTGAGGCAGTTGCATCACTTGTTTGAGTTGCTGCAACTTCTTGCGTCTGAGTTACCTCTTGAGTGCTAGCAATTTCTGCTAACGCTGAAGAAGGGACCAAAGAGAGCGCGAGTACCAAAGACATAGCTGTCTTTGCCCCTTTGCTTGCAAAGTTCTTGTTTTTTCTTTCCATACCTACCCCTAACAAATAGTGAATACCCCAACAAAAATTGCAATTAAATCTTGCGCTGAAAGTGATGCATCACGATAAGCACGATAGAGATAAATGACACATATTCAGAGCATTTTTCGTATAGATAATTATCTATTATTTTGATAAAAATTGTTAGCTCAACCAGCGATTTTTATAGTTTGAACACATTTCAAAAAACCTCTTGGACTAATGTTATATAAATAATTTAATCAAAATATTTGGTACGTTGAAAAATGGCATTTAAATTGCTCTATTTTTGACGATTTTCTCGACATTTGTCATAAACGTGCAACGGATAAAAATTGTAATAGAAATGTATTAAATTTTGAGACAAATGTGAGTTATTCGGAAACTGAATAGTGGAAGCTGGATGGTTAACAATTTCATGAAATTTGAGCTTCAAAATTCTCAAGCAAGAGAGGCTGTGTACACTAAGAAAAAGACAGTTAAGAGGATGCACAATCTGCGCAAATAATGCGTGAGAGATACGTTTGAATGTGTTGAGCGGGGAGTTATGGAATCAAAAATTATCGATGACGCTTTGGACTTTGTAAAAGAGGTCTTCTCCACAGATTTTAGTGGCCACGACTACTTCCACACGTTGCGTGTGTACAAAATGGCAGTAAGAATTGCGCAAGAAGAGGGGGCAAATCAAGAGATTGTTGCCCTTGCTGCACTTTTGCACGATGTTGATGACATCAAGCTTTCTCCAGAGACGCATGAGCATAAGGATAGGTCCGTTGCGTTTCTGCGTCAGCATACTGTCGACGAGGCCACTATCCAGTCAATTTGTACCGCAATTGATGAGGTTTCTTTCTCGGGAACGGACTCAGTTATTCCTTCGACGCTTGAAGGAATGTGTGTTCAAGACGCAGATCGCCTGGACGCACTTGGAGCAGTTGGTATTGCGCGCACCTTTGCCTATGGCGGAAGTCATGGTCGCGGTATGTACGATCCGGATGAACCACCAACTCTCAACATGAGCAGCGAGGAGTATCACTCACACACATCAACATCGCTCAACCACTTCTACGAGAAACTCTTTTTACTGACGGGCATGATGAATACACGCAGTGGCAAAGAGCTAGGAAAAGCTCGCGAGAAGTACATGCGTGAGTATGTTAATCAGTTCTTAGATGAGTGGAACGGTAAACGTTAAGATATAGTTTTTAGCTATATGAATTAGTTAAGTATTTGTATTTCACAAGT
>NZ_CAUUSI010000009.1:0-55630 GCF_963547875.1 Lancefieldella parvula | reverse complement strand
CGAGAAGCCCTGACCAATTTGCTGAGCAATGCCATTCGCTATACCGACGACGGGGGTCATGTTGTTATAACCGTATCAATTGATGATACCGATGCGGTTATCTCCGTGACTGATGATGGTATGGGAATTGCTCCTGAGGACATTCCACAGACCTTATCGCGATTCTGGCGTGCAGAAGAAAGCCGCGAGCGCGCTTCGGGCGGTCTTGGCGTTGGATTGGCAATTACAAAAGAGATTATGGACCGTCATAACGGCACTATCTCGGTAGAATCCGAGCTTGGAAAGGGCACGACCTTCTCGCTGCATCTTCCTCTGCTTGCCCAAAATAATATCTCTGTAACAGATACTTTGTTGTAGGCCGATTTTTGGGCATTTTGCCGTACAATCAAAAGTCCTGCAATACAACGCGCTTTGCGCAGAAGTGAGGTCATTGTGGCTGGAGCTGAGCTTCGTCCCGATTCGCACGGTAAGGTTCGCGATATCTACGATTGTGGCGACAAACTTTTGATGGTTGCGAGCGATCGCATTAGTGCTTTTGATTTTATTCTCCCCGACGAGATTCCTTTTAAGGGAGAAATTCTGACACGTATCAGCGCTTTCTGGTTTAATCGCTTCAAGGACCTTCTGCCTAACCACATGATTTCTGTTCTGCCAGATCAGACTCCTGAGCAGTTTGCAGATTACACTGAGTATCTTGCTGGCCGCGCAATGCTAGTAAAGAAAGCACAGACCGTGCCAATCGAGTGCATTGTCCGTGGTTATCTTACTGGTTCTGGCAAAAAGACCTATGACCAGGACGGTACCGTCTGCGGCATTAAGCTGCCTGATGGTCTGACTGAGGCATCTAAACTTCCTGAGCCAATCTTTACACCTTCAACTAAGGCTGAGCTTGGCGATCATGACGAGAATATCTCGTTTGAGCGCTGCTGCGAGATTGTTGGTGAGGATGTTGCTACTCAGCTGAAGGAAGCCTCGCTTGCAATTTATAAGGCTGCTGCAGAATATGCTGCAACTCGTGGAATTATTATTGCGGATACCAAATTTGAGTTTGGTTTTATCGACGGAAAACTTACACTTATTGATGAGTGCCTTACACCCGATTCGAGTCGTTTCTGGCCTGCTGAGGGTTATTCTGAGGGACACGTTCAGCCAAGCTACGACAAACAGTATGTGCGCGATTGGCTGAAAGCCCACTGGGACATGCAAGGAGAGCCACCTCATCTTCCAGAAGAGGTTATTGAGGGTACGTCCGAGCGTTATCGTACGGCATTCCAGATTATTACGGGAACTGAGTTTGTACCACTGAAGGAGACCAATGTCACTGCGTGACACCATTACAGGCGCAACCAAAGAAGCGCGTGAGGCTACCGCAAGCCTTTCAAAGAAAGAAACCTCTGAGGAGACTGAGCGTCCTTCGTATTCCGCTTTTGGTCGCAAATCTGCTGCTACTGCTAAACCAGTACGAGAGGCAGCTGCGTCTGTGCGCGTGAGTGGCTCTGGTTCTGGCTCCAGCGCCCCAAAGAGCAAAGAGGAGAAGCGTGCTGCACGTGCTCGTCAGCGCGAGCGCGAGGATATCCGCAGCCGTGGATTTGAGGCAATGCTGCGCGCAGATCCAGACTATCATCGTGCTGAGCGCGTTTGGTGGGTCTTCCTGGGTCTTGGCTTTGTTGCAACCATCATTACTCTGGTGCTTTCGTATATGGTTCCTGAGTCCAGGGACCTGAACACCGGCGTTGGTATGATTTCTGCCATCATGCTGGTCTTTGCTTACTTCTGCATCTTTGGCTCGGTTGTCTACAGCTTCTTTAAGATGCGTCCTCTTCGCAAGAAGATCGAGGCTAAGGTTGCTGGCATGACCGATAAGAAGCTCAACGATTTCTACCTCGAGCGTCAGGCTGAGTACGACAGAAAGAGAGCCGAGCGCAAGGCTCGTCGCAAGTAGCAGTTTCGTGCTGCTGCCGGCGCCGCAAGCGTTGGCGAGATTTGCGTACGCGAGCCTACGTGAGTAGAATATCCCACATGCCTTCGTAGCTCAGGGGATAGAGCACCGCTCTCCTAAAGCGGGTGTCGGCCGTTCGAATCGGCCCGGGGGCACCATTGATTTTAAACCGGCAGCTTCGTGCTGCCGGTTTTTCTCTGTTGCGGCGTGTCAGCGTCGTCTTTTAGGCTTGGCGTACAAAATGGCGCAGCTTAGCCGCGCCTCGCTGAGAAATTGTCTAGTTCTTAATCAAGATAACCGGACAACTGGGGCTCAATGTCTGACGACCGAGTGGTCTCCCTGACTGATATACATCTTTATGCATAAACTTCATCTAATATGCTGGAAAATGAATAGAGAAATATAAAAAATCTAACTATAGGTAAATTTCACTTCTAAGCAACACACCTATGTCGGATAATCTGCTTAATTGCGGGCATATTACACACCTAATGACGATAATCTGCACGCCTTAGCTATTTTCGGCGTCATGTATACGTCTTTTTGACAGATTATCCGACTTAGGTGTGTTCGGCTATCAGCAAAAACAGGTCGTGTCAGTTACATCAGTTGTCTATGACCCGAAAAGCGCTGAAGCGCTTGCTTCGCCGGTTCCGGCGACGCCACGTGCCGCTGTCGAACTATTTCCGTGGTAGCAAAAAGCCCTGCAACCAAACACGGTTGCAGGGCTTGAACGTACTGGTTGAGCACATTGCACGCCGCAGTGATTACGCTGATGGACGAGGTCCGCTAGAGACGCGGATGGTGATAGTAGCGCCAGCTGCAGCACTTGAAGGTGTTTGGCCAACTACGTTTCCGGTTGCAACGTTGTCATCGTAGACCCAAACCGTGTTGACCTGGAAGCCCGCGTTCTCCAGCGTGGACTGGGCAGTTTCAAAGTCCTTGCCGACAACGTTTGGAACAGAGCCGCTCTGAGCACCGGAAGAAACAACGATGGTTACCGTGGAACCCTTATCTGCCTTGCCGTTAGCTGGAGACTGGGAGATGACACGGCCCTCAGGAACGCTCGACGAAGGCTGTTTCTGAGTATCTACCTTGAAGCCTGCATCTTTCAGGACATCGGACGCACGCTCGGCAGTCATCTCGGTGACGTCTGGAACATCTGCCTTACCCTTGCCAGTAGACAGGTGATAGGTGATGGTGTCGCCAGCTTTAGCATCGCTACCTGCGGCTGGTTCCTGTGTTGCAACATAACCAACGGTTACGTCATCCGACTCAACCGAGTCACCATTTCTTGCTTTGAGGCCAACAGCAGCAAGAGCAGACTCAGCCTCTGATGGACTCTTGTTGGTAAGATCAGGCACCTTAACTGCAGCAGCAGGTTTAGCGCCCTTAGAAATGACAAGGTTAACCGCGGTTCCTTCAGGAGCCTGTTTGTTAGCGCTTGGTGTCTGATCAATGACCTGGCCTTCAGGAGCAGAATCACTGTAGCTTTCTGTAACAGTTCCCAGCTTAAGGTGGCTATCAGAAGCATTTAGTGCCTGAGTAGCCTGGTCTTTTGTCTGACCAACAAACTGTGGAACCAGATACTGCTGGGCGGAGTTGCCGAGCATCTGTGCAATAGCAAAGCCGGCAAGAGCCAGGACAACCAAAGCGCCCAGAACGCCGAGAATAACGTTGCGCTTGTGACGTTTATTCTCGCGCCTGTCAAGCTCATCAGCCTCTTCGCGAGAATGGACGCGGTTCAAGCGACCAGTGTCGCCACCGCGCGTGATGTAGGTGTTGGAGCCGTCAATGCCGCGACGATCCAACCTGGAAGTTGGCTGAGGTGGTGTCACAATGCGGGGGCTCACGGTGGTGTTGCTTGGAATGGTGGCGCGGCCAGCAATAAAATCGCGCAGCGCACGAGCAAGCTCGTCAGCACTCTGATAGCGGTCAGCCGGGTTTTTCTCCATACAGCGAAGAATGATTGCCTCGAGTGCGGGGTCAACGTTGGGGTTGATCAGCGATGGTGGCTGAGGAGCCTCGTTGACCTGCTTCATAGCAACGCTGATAGCGTCGTCACCAACAAAGGGAACGCGGCCAGTTGCAGCCTCGTACATGACAATGCCTAGGGAATAGATATCGGTGGTTGGTCCCAAAGGCTTGCCCGTACTCTGCTCTGGAGAAACGTAATGGGCGGTGCCAAGAACAGAGTTATCGGTGGTTAGACTGCTGTTCTTTGCACGAGCAATGCCAAAGTCCATGACCTTGATGTTGCCATCTGGCTGGACCATGATGTTCTGTGGCTTGATGTCACGGTGAATGATGTCGTGACGATGTGCTACAGAGAGCGCCTGAGCAATCTGAGAGCCAATCTGAGCGACCTTACGGGAATCAAGGGCTCCATGTTTGCGGATGCCACTCTTAAGGTCTGTACCGCGCAGATACTCCATGACAATGTAGTAGGACTCGCCGTCCTTACCCCAGTCGTATATCGAGACAATATAAGGACTGGAGAGCGCCGCTGCGGCTTGTGCCTCCTGCTTGAAGCGGGCAGCAAAGGAAGGATCGTTTGCGTACTGCGGCAGCATCATCTTGATGGCAACAGTACGACCAAGAACCTGGTCCTGTCCGCGGTAAACGGTGGCCATTCCACCGGTACCAATTTTGTCTTGAACCTGGTAACGCCCACTGAGCATTCTACCTGGCATAACTCAACTCCTATCAAGCGTGCGATTTTCTCGCCACGTCACTTACTATCTTAGAACACACCCAACTACTTGGGGAGAAGACCGTGCGGTGTTTTAGGCGCTACGAAGCAGCTCCCAAAGCCTGGATGTTCAGGCACTGCGCAAGAACACGTCCGCCAACTTGAGCACCGTAACCTAAAACGTTCTCGCCGTTGCCTTCGATGACAACAGAAACAACAAGAGTTGGGTGGTCGTAAGGCGCAAAACCGATGAAGAACGAGTTAAAGTTACCGTTCTCGACGTCTGCCGTACCTGTTTTACCTGCAATCTTGACACCCGGAACGCGAGCTCCCATACCAGTGCCGGATTCAACAACGCCCAACATTGCCTCTCGGACCTGCGCAGCGGTATCCGCAGACACTGCCTGTCCAAGCGATTTTGGTGACGTTGTAGAAACAACAGCTCCCTCTGGCGAGAGAACGCGATCAACAATGTAAGGGTTCATGACCACGCCGCCGTTAGCAATTGCAGCCGCGACAACAGCGTTTTGCATGACGGTGGTCTGAGGACCTGCAGGGCTTGCATGCTCTCCAACAGGAAGGCCGCAAGACGCCCAACCAAGCTCCCAGGTGGTCATCTCGGCAGGATTTGGCATCAGCGATGGTGTAGTGGAGAAGTCCTGACCAAGAGCTGTGCCATAACCAAAGGCACGTGCATAGCTGACCAGGTTGTCTGCGCCAAGTGCTACGCCAAGCTGCGCCAACGCCGTGTTAGAAGAGCGAGCAAATGCCTCACGCAGAGGAATAGTGCCCATGTCCTCGTTGGCGTAGTTGTGGATGGTTCCACCGCCAAGCTCCATAGTTCCTGGAGCTGAATAGGTGGTGTCCAGCGTGGTGGTATGTGTGTCAATTCCAGCAGAAAGCGTAATGGTCTTAAACGACGAACCAGGGGAGTAGAGCGCCTGGGTAGTTCTGTCAACCAGTTGACTGCCGGTACCGGACTCGATAACAGTGCCCAGATCAGCGTGGGTGTATGAAGGGCTTGAAGCCTTTGCAAGCACGGCTCCGGTTGCTGGATCCATAACAACAATGGAGCCGGAATATCCCTGGAGTGCAGCTTCTGCTACAGCCTGCATCTGGGAATTGATGGTTAAAACAACGCTTGAACCAGCGGTATTAACACCTGCCATCGAGTACAGAGCGCTTCTCCAGTCGGAATGATCTGCGTGTCCGGTGAGCGTCTCGTTCATGGAGGACTCGATACCTGCAGTTCCATACTGGGTAGAGATGTAGCCAACGGTGTGAGAAGCCATACCGTCGTGTGGATAGTTACGCACGTAGGTGCCGTCGTCTTGCTTGACACTCTCTGCCAGAGTGACGCCGTCAGAAGTCATGATGGCGCCGCGCTGAACATATGCGCTCTTAGCAATAGTGTGGTTGTTGGTAGGGAGCGCCTGAAGTCTAGGTGCGTCAATGACCATCAAGAAGGTCAAGTTGCCGAGAAGAACGGTGAAGAAGAGGGTAAATACGGTAACCAAATTGGTCAGACGTTTTCCGAGAGCAACACGTCCCAGAACACCAGATTCCTCAGACTGCAGACCAAAGCCTCCACGGATGTGGCTGCCATGCAAAACGGAAGAGGCGTGAGCTCCACCAGAAGAAATTTCGAGCCTCTGGGAGTCAAGCGTTTTCTTGCTTGGCTCAAGCTCTGTTTCGCGACCAGTTCCCTCGTCACCTGCCCTGAGCAGCAGGGCAACAATGATAAAGCTGGAAAGAAGAGAGCTACCGCCCTGACTCATAAAGGGCAGGGTAACGCCGGTTAGAGGCATGAGCTTAGTAACGCCTGCAACAATGAGGAAGGTTTGGAACGCCAAAACACTGGTAAGACCAGCAGCTGCAAAAGCAGATGAATCGGACTTTGCACGAGCAGCTGTTGCAAGACCGCGCACAGTAAGGAGCAGGAACAGGGTAATAATTGCCGCTCCGCCAAAGAGTCCCAGCTCCTCAGCAATGGCCGAGAAAATAAAGTCAGACTCAACAATAGGGATAAGCGTAGGCATTCCCTTATCAATTCCGGTGCCAGCAAGGCCTCCATCTGCGATGGAATAGAGGGACTGGACAATTTGGTAGCCGTCTCCAGCGGGATCTTTGAAGGGGTTAAGCCAAATGTTGACACGAGTCTGAACGTGACCAAAGAAGTGATAAAGCACCACGCCGCCAATGGCCAAGAGCGCAATACTGACAAAAACGTAGCTTGCGCGACCTGTTGCTACATAGAGCATGATGACAAAGAACACGAAGAAGAGCAGAGCGCTACCAAGGTCGCGTTCAAAAATAACAACAATCAGGCTGATGCCCCACATGACAAACAGAGGAAGCAGCATTTTAAAGCGAGGAATGCGGAAAGGTCCAAAAGAACGCATGGAGACCGATAGGGATTCTCGATTCAGTGCAAGATAAAATGCCAGGAAGAGCGTAATGGCAATCTTTGCAAGCTCGCCAGGCTGGAAGGTGAATGCGCCAAAAGAAATCCAGAGTTTTGCGCCGTAGCGATCCTGGCCAATAACAATTGGCAGAAGAAGCAGTATGACGCCGAGAATACCAATGGAGTATTTGTAGCGTGCTAACGCGTCAAGATTTCTAATGACCGCTAGTACCACAATCATCACAACAACAGAGATAAAGAGCCAAATCGTTTGGTTGACTGCGAGATTTGGTGCAAGTCTGGTGACCATGGTGATGCCAATTCCCGAGAGCACAAACACAATGGGGAGAATGGCGGGATCTGCTGCGGGAGCAAGGAACCTAATAGCAATGTGAGCTACGGTAAATGCTGCAAAGAGGCCAATAGGAACGGCCATTGTCTCAAGGCTGAGCGTTGAGCGAGCAGTAATCATGTACATGGCGTACAGCAGAAATACAGGGATTGCTCCTACAAATAGTAAGAAGAGCTCTGTATTACGCCTTAGTCCACCTGCTTTTTCCATTCCTACTCACCTCCCGAACTTGTTGTTGACGTTGTTGTTTCTGTTGTGGGCGTTCCGCCAGACTGAACGTCTTCTTTCTTTTTGACCGCTTTAGTGTTGGCGTCGTCTATCTGTTTGCGGTAATTCTCGACGGTGCTATGTGCTTCATCCTCGTTCTTAACGCGGATTCCTTCGGCTAGCGAGTCTTGAACTGCGTCAGGCAAATCTTTTATTTCAATCGACGTAGTTTCAACAAGCGTAGACATGTTTATGCCGGCAATTGTTGTAGGAATACCTCGATAAACGCCAACGGTAGTTCCGTTAATTCCTAAGTACCACTCGCTGCTTACAAACAGGAAGAACACCGCAACAGTGGCTGCAAAGAGCGCAAGGAACGAGACAAACGTGGCAATGACGCCACGAGTAAGGTGTTTTCTGGTTTGATCGGCTATGCCGTCGTCCAAGACATCGATGACAATAACGGTAATGTTGTCTGAGCCGCCATAGGTAAGAGCTGCGGAAACAAGGTTATCAGCGGCCTTTTGTGGCGTGACGTTAGAGACCGCAATGGACTCAATCTCATCGTCGGGCACCATGCCAGAGAGACCATCGGAGCACAAGATGATGCGGTCACCATCAGATACTTCAAGCGAGAAATGATCTGCATACATGTCTGGATCAGAGCCAAGAGCTCGCGTAACTACTGAGCGAGAAGGGTGTGTGCGAGCCTCATCAGCGGTAATCTGACCAGAATCAATGAGCTCTTCAACATAGCTGTGGTCGTGAGTAATGCGGACCAGCGTGCCATGATGGAGCAGGTAAATGCGAGAGTCACCAACATGGGCAACGGCCATCTGATTGCCCTCAATGAGGACAGCAGAGGCGGTGGAGCCCATACCGGGTTTGCCAATACCCTTTGCAGGAGCATCAATAACTTCCTGGTTAGCAGCCTCAATTGCAGCGCCAAGACGGACATCGTCAGCGGTACTTGGTGCCTGTTCGGCAATAACCTTAACAGCAATGGAGCTTGCTACCTCACCGGCGGCGTGACCTCCCATACCATCACAGATGGCAAAAAGGGGAGTGCGCAAAAGGAACGAGTCCTCGTTATGCTCGCGAACTAATCCCACGTCAGAGCGGGCGCCCCAAGAAATAAAGGTGTTAGAGCCAGAAACCGCCTCTGCGTCACAGCGACCATCAAGTGGCAGCTCACAACGACCAGGAGCACTCACGGGCTCTTGTGTAGGTGTATCAGAAATATGTGTTGTATCAGAAGAAACCATGAGCCTCTTATCGACGTCCAACACGCATAATCACATCGCCGACCTGGACTTCGTCTGTGTCGCGAAGGGTAACAGGCTGCTCGATGATGTGACCATTAACCATGGTTCCGTTTGTGGATCCAAGGTCTTCAAGTACCAAAGCAGGGCCCTGGATAGTAAAGCGGGCGTGTGAAGCAGAAACGTAAGGTTCGTCAATCACAATGTCAGACGAAGGAGAACGTCCAATAACAACAGGACCCAAGATGTCTACGTGAAGACCACGTAAGGACTTGACGCCCTTCTCGACATCAACGGACCAAATAGCTCCGTCTTTGCGCTGACCGCGGACAAGACCAATGCCCGTGCGCATGACTGAGAACAGGAAGATGTACAGCAGGACAACAAGCAAAACACGTCCTGCAAAGAGAATCAAATCAATCATTAGTTCTCCCGGAACTGAAGGTCCATAAGACCAATGGTAATGAGGTCTCCGTCGCGCAGAATTACCTCATCTACGTCGATATCGTTGACAAGCGTTCCGTTAGTGGAGTGCAAATCAGCAATGTGCCAATCGTGACCGTCATAAGTCATTTCGGCGTGACGTCTTGAAACGTTAGGATCGCGCAAAACAACGTCTGCCTGAGAGCGCTCGCGACCAATGATGGCGCGAGGAGCCTCAACGCGATACGAACGACCGCTCTGGCGATCAATCAAAATGCAGGTAGCGTCCATGTTTGCGCGTGGCGTGCCCTGCAGATTGCGAGAAGAACGACCGCCCGCGCCGTTTAATTGGGCATCAAGGGAAGGCGTGATACGACGCTGAGTCATAGGGACGGGAGCTGCTGTTGGGATAGCTCCGTTTACGGGCAGGTCTGGAAGCCCGTTTGAGCTAGGAAGAACAGGCATAGGAGTGGACTCAGCTGCGGAAACAACAGGAATTGCGCCTTGAGCCTCAACAAAGTCTGGTGGCATTACCGCAAGACCGGCGTCTGTACCAGCAAGATCTCCCAAAACCTCCGGAGTTGCGTTATCTGCAGAAACAGGACGAACTACAGACAGAGGATCTGGCTCTGGCTGTGGCTCTGGCTGAACAGCAGCGCGAGAATTGTGCTGCTGAGGCATTTGAGCTGCAGCTCCTCCAACACTGGAGTTTCCACCCAAGAAAGCACGCTCTTCATTGCGTAGCTGGTCAAGCGTATTGCCGTCAACGTTTTCTGCAAAGACAGCAAATTTTCCAGGCTTCAGAGATGGGTCAACCATAAAACGAACAAGCGGCTGACCAACAAATACATAATCTTTTTGCTGAGCCTGAGCAGCCACGAAGTCAGAAACCTCTGCAGTTAGATCAGCATAAAGAGGACGCATCAGTGAATCGTCTTGAGGAGCAACTAAAACGGTATATAGGGCAGGCGCAGTGTCTACACCATCAATCTCATACGTCTCACGTTCCATCTCTTTAGCCGCGCGTTTGGCAAGCTTCTTAAAAGAGAAAGGCTCTGCGTATCCCTGAGGTGCGGCACCAAAGACCGAACCAATACGGTTTTCAAAGTCACTAAGAAAGCTCATCTAATTCCTCGCCTTCCTGATCCGCGTCAAGTGGACCTATCAGGACAATTGCAATACATACAAGTACACATAAGAATACCGTAATTAGTACAGAAACTATACTTTCAACTACCCAAAAATTGGGATTCTCCATCCAAGCTGCCCATATAAAGCCACTTGAAAGCAATATGGCACAGACAATTTGTCCAAAAACCATCCATCCGCGACGTCTTTTCTGGCTCATAAGCGAGCCTAAAAGAGCAGATAGGGAGCATGCTCCAAAGCGAATCCAGAAAGGAAGCCCTGAGGCCAGTGAGGTGTAGTCATAAGCAAGAGGAGTTGCCGCAAAGCCCAAAGATATGCCTCTTGCAAACAGTGTCCCAAAAAGATAGCTAAAGGCTCCTGTTAAAACTGCAGGTAGTGGACGCATGGTGGCGGAGATAAGTGCTGGCGCTGAAACAGGAGCAGGTAGTAAAGCTCCTAATAAGCAGTTGATGCTGCTGAATTTTGAGACCCTTCCTGCAAAGGCCCACCAGATAACGCTTACCAAGGTTACAAGCGTTGCAAATGGGAATGAAGTGCTGGTAGGGCTAATACTTGCCAGGGCGTATACCGCGCATGCAATGACAAGCGCAGAACCCAACGGAGTCCAAAGAGCAGCTGCCGCAGCTCCTACAAGAGAGCCCACCACAATAAACGTGAGTGATTCTGGGGCAATAAGCTGGAACAACTGGGCGAGAAGAACGCCGGCTACCAGGGCTGATACGCCACGCACGGCAGCCGAGGGCAGCCAGGGGAAGCGGATTGAGAGCGGAAGATGCTTGACATCCCAGGTCTCGGTTTCCTCTTCTTCTGACTGTTCCACCAGGGACTTGAGGCTTTTCTCGCCCTGCTTTTCGCCGCCAAGAGGAGTCACAATTTCTTGTGCAAATTCAGACACACTGCCTTGTCGCATGGATGGCTCGGGAGAAAGCGCCTGCGTCAAGGCGGCATCTACAGCAAAGGGAACCTCGGGATCTTCTTTGAGCAGAGGAATTTTTGGGCCCTTGTAAATGTGATCAAGGGATTCTTTAGCCGTTCTGCCCGCAAATACATTGACGCCCGTTAGCGCCTGCCTCAGAACAACAGCAAGCGAGAAAATATCAGCGCGCTCGTCAACAAGCATGCCTTCAACCTGCTCGGGAGGCATGTAGCCTACCGTACCTCCGCGAGCACCGCCATAACCAGCAGCCGAGGCAAGCGTTGCCATACCAAAGTCGGCAAGTTTTACCGTGCCTTGGCGGTCAATCATGATGTTTGTTGGCTTAATGTCCAGATGGAGTACGCCGTTTTCATGGGCATAGTGAAGCGCCTTTGCAAGTGAAGACACCATGTGAGCTGCTTCGGCATAGGTGAGGTAGCCACCCTCAACGCGAGCCAAGAGCTCCGATAAATTAAGGCCATCAACAAACTCCATGACCAGGTAAGCGTAATCGCCTTCAATCTCAAAGTCATGGACGGTCACAATGTTGGGATGAGCCAATAAGCAGGCAGTTCGAGCTTCAGAAAGAGCCTCGTCAACAGTTGAAGCAAGCACGCCGGGAGTTTCGGAAGCCCCTAATAGCGGCATACGTTTAATGGCTACGCGTCTCTGCAAACGAGTATCCCAGCAGGTACAAACGGTGCCAAAGCCTCCGTTACCTCTGCGAGCAAGAACGCGATATCGGTCCAGCAAAATTTCTGGCTCAGCCGCAGGTGATGCCTGCTGAGCAGAAGGTGAATGTAGATATGTAGTCTGCGTGGTCTGTGACCGCGAGTCACTCACGGCAACCTCCTGTGTTTAAAGTGTGTTTGTCGGCCGTGACTGTCTATATTCTACCGCTGAAAAGAATTTTCTTATATATCTATTGTTTTTCCATGAGAAGAAAACAAAATGTTGTAGTATTATTCCCTAGCACGCGGGTGTGGCGGAATTGGCAGACGCGTACGGTTCAGGTCCGTATGAACGCAAGTTCATGGGGGTTCAAGTCCCTTCGCCCGCACCATTTGCATTTAAAAAGCCCCTTTACGGGGCTTTTTTGTTACCTATTTGTTATCTGATTCAAAGTCAGACCAACCCTCTTGGTCGTCGCCAAAGAGATCCCAGTCGTCTTCAGTCTTTTTATGGTTGAAATACATCTTTTTAGTTTTGCGCTCCAGCACAAAGGAAATGACCAAAAAGAGCAGAATTCCACCAAGTACGAGGAACAACACACCGGTCTTATCGCCAAAAAGCCAGCCGACAAATGAGTTAATTGCGTCCATAATCGAGCTCCAGAACATGTGAAGGGTTAAGAATCTGAATACAAGTATATACTTGGTAAGCTATAAGAAAAAATGCACTGCTAAAAAGTGTTGATTCAAGGAGAAGCTGCATGCTTGATATCAAATTTGTGCGCGAGAATCCTGACCTCGTAGATAAGTCTTGCGAGTCCAGGCAAAACGCCCATTGGGATCGCGAGAAATTCTTTGAGCTTGACGAGGAGCGCAGAAGCGTAATTGCCGAGGTTGAGTCTCTTCAGGCAGAGCGTAACGCTGTTTCTAAGCAGATTGGCCTTCTTATGCGTGAGGGCAAGAAGGAAGAGGCTGAGGCAGCTAAAGAGCAGGTAGCAGCTAACAAAGATCGCATCGCAGAGCTTGATCAGCGCCGCGGAGAGGTTGAGGAAGAGCTCACCGCCCTTGTTGCAGCTATTCCAAACATTCCTGACGCATCCGTTCCTTATGGCAAGGATGACTCCGATAACCCTGAGGTTCGCAAGTGGGGAGAGCCAACTCAGTTTGATTTTGAGCCAAAGGCGCACTGGGATCTTGGACCCGTGTTGGGCATGATTGATTTTGACCGTGGCGTAAAGCTTGCAGGAACTCGCTTCTATCTTCTTGGTGGCATGGGCGCTCGCATGGAGCGTGCACTTATCAACTTCATGATTGATACACATAACCAGGCAGGCTTCAAAGAGTGGTGGCCACCAGTTATCACAAATCAGGACTCTCTGTTTGGCACTGGTCAGCTCCCTAAGTTTGAAGAAGATCTCTATCACGTACAGCCTGACCTCTACCTCATTCCAACTGCTGAGGTCCAGCTTACAAACATCCATCGTGACGAGATTCTGGACGCATCTCAGCTCCCTCTGCTCTATACCGCATTCACCCCATGCTTCCGCGAGGAGGCAGGTTCAGCTGGTCGAGACACCCGTGGCATCATCCGCGTCCACCAGTTTGACAAGGTAGAGATGGTCAAGTTTGCAAAGCCTGAAGACTCCATGAATCAGCTTGAGTCCATGGTTCAGGAAGCCGAGAAGATCCTTCAGCTTCTGGGTCTTCCTTATCACGTGGTTACTCTCTGCACTGGTGACATTGGCTTCTCTGCATGCAAGTGCTATGACATTGAAGTTTGGCTCCCAAGCTATAACGCATACAAGGAGATTTCTTCTTGCTCTAACTGCTGGGATTTCCAGGCTCGTCGTGCAAATATCCGTTATAAGGATCCAGCAGAGTTCAAGGGCACCCGTCTAGTTCACACGCTTAATGGCTCCGGTCTGGCAGTTGGCCGTACCATGGCTGCAATTATGGAGAATTATCAGAACGCAGATGGTTCCGTTACCGTGCCCGAGGTGCTCCGTCCTTACATGGGTGGCATCGAGGTTATTCGACCAGAATAGTTTCTCTTTTTAATCAAAATTGATTCAATCTCTGAAATGGTCTTCTAGTGAATTGTGAAGACCATTTCTTTTACTGATTTATAGAACATATGTTCTATAAATTTGCTATACTGAGATCAGTAAAGGAAGAAAGAGGTGGCTATGAAAGGTCTGGTAGAGGTACAGAAAGAAATTGTATTAAGGCAGTTTGTTCAGGGTAGTGCGGCAAAAATTGGATTTGGTCACAAGGAGTTTTATTCAGAGATCCATATTGCATCAGAGCAACTTGCAACTTTAAGAAAGTGGATTTCAGACCAAGGTAGAGTGGGTTTAAAAGATTTAAGCCCACAAGAGTATCTGGAGGTTATTATGGCAGAAACATGCATGGCTGAGGTAATGGATGAGCTTGATGAAGCCGGTGTTTCTTATCAGTATTTGTATGCAAATTCGTCTGGTGAAGTAGCTTTAAGACCAGGTAGATAATAAAAAAGAGCTCCCGAAGGAGCTCCTAAGTTCAAGTGGTGCGGCGTATAGGATTCGAACCTATGACGCCCTGATTCGTAGTCAGGTCCTCTATCCAGCTGAGGTAACGCCGCGTGCAAGTAGATAGAATGCCATTTTCCAGTTGAAAATGCAAGACTAATCTTAGAAAAAGTTCTTCTTGGTAAGAAAAAAGCTCGTTGCAGAGATGCAACGAGCAGAAAATTCTGGCGGAGAGCTGGGGATTCGAACCCCAGATGGGCTTGGGGCCCATACTCGCTTAGCAGGCGAGCACCTTCGGCCTCTCGGTCAGCTCTCCAAAATGGGTGCTTGAGAATGATACCCCGAACTGGCGTCACTCACAATAAGACATTTTACAAAACATGTGAAAAATGCTCAACAACCACGTTTTTTCGGTGAGCGCGAAGTACATCCCATGAAAAGCGATTGGCAACTTGTACTGCAGAAAGAGGCTCTTCTTTTTCTGCAAGACCTATGCAATAAGCCAGAAAGCCAAGAATCTCTTCTGGTGTTTTTCCTTGGTCTCTCAGAACACCAAGATCTAGATCGTGATTGCGTTTAGAAAGTCTCCTGCCATCAGGTGCAACCAGTAAGGGGAGGTGAGCATAGATGGGATGAGAAAAACCAAGCACGTCTTGCAAATAAAGCTGTCTGGGAGTAGATGAAAGAAGATCTGATCCTCTAACTACTTCAGTTACGCCCATGTCAGCATCGTCAACTACTACAGCAAGTTGATAGGCAAAGACGCCATCTGCACGCTGGACAATAAAGTCTCCGCATGATTCAGCAAGGTTTTGTGATGTTTGACCATAGACCTTGTCTTCAAACGCGTAGGTCTTATTAGCAACTCGTATGCGAGTTGCTGGAATTTTATGTTTGGAAAGCTCTTCACGCTCGGATTTGCTCAGGTCGCGGCAGGTTCCCGCATAGACATATGCACCATCGCTGGCATGAGGGGCTTGTGCAGCGTGTAAGTCTGCTCGGGAACAAAAGCAAGGATATAAAAGTTTCTGTTGTTTCAATTTCAATAGAGCGTCCTGATAGAGCTCCGCACGCTTGCTTTGGTAATACGGACCTTTGTCCCAAGTTAGTCCCAACCACTGTAAATCATCAAGGAGGAGGGAGGTGTATTGAGGATTATGAGCACGAATATCCAGGTCTTCGATGCGAAGAATAAAGCTGCCATTTTGGGAACGAACGCTGGCCCAAGCCATAAGCGCTGAGAAAACGTTGCCTAGGTGCATCCTTCCAGAAGGTGTGGGCGCAAATCTTCCAACGCAAGAACTCATTCTTAGAAATCTCCTGCATAGATATAGGCAAATCCATAGTCTTTTGTTGATGACCTAATAGCTGCCTTATCTTTACAGGTGAGGCCTTTGTGCTGATAGAAACCAAAGTCGCAATCGTCATCAGTTGCAAGGAAGTAATGCTTAGCTCCTTGCTCTTTCATAAAGTCCAGAACGTAGGAGAAGAGCATGCCTCCAATACCTTGGCTCTTTATAGCGGGGTTAACGCAGAACAGAGTAATTTCCCATTTGGCATCGTTAGTGTTTGTGTTCCAATAATCATGAACAAGATGAGATTCGACATCACCAAAGATCTCGTAGTCCTTAAAGCGAGCTTCACTCAATAGTTTCTTAGCTTTTGCTGTTGTTTCGTTTTCTAACTTCTGCCATTTTTCAAAATCTGCTGGAGTTTCTCCGTTTGAGCAGAAAATAAGACCAAGTATTTGACCATCTTGCTTTGCTACAAAGCGATGAGTAGAAACGCCAAGAAAATAGGCGATATCAATAGTTGCAAGTGAGCGACTTTCATCTTTTGATTCATCGACATCCAAGTACCAGACGCGTTCAACGATTGATATAAGTTCTGATAAGTCAGTATCTTCGAAGGGGACTATGATTGGAGTATCGTCAGACATATGAAATAGTTCCTTTCAGGTGTTTTACAGCGGAAGATTATAGAATAGTTTCAAGTTTGTTTACATCTAGTACGTAATGTTTCGCAGCTGATAGGCTGTAAGTGTTTCTGATAGCAAGTGTCGAACACAAAGGAGCGGCAATGGCTGAGGCCCCTATCAAACGTGCGCTAATTTCGGTAACAGACAAAACAGGTATTGTTGAATTTGCACAAACGCTTACTAAAGAGTTTGGCGTTGAGGTAATTTCAACAGGCGGAACCGCAAAAATCCTCGAAGAGGCTGGTGTGCCTGTAGTTCCTATTGAGTCTTATACCGGATTTCCAGAGATGATGGACGGCCGCGTTAAGACGCTGCATCCTCGTGTTCATGGTGGTCTTTTATGCCGTAGAGACAATCCCGGTCATGTTGCAGACGCGGAGAATAATGGTATTGGCATGATTGACCTGGTCTGCGTTAATCTCTATGAGTTTGAGAAGACTGTAGCTAATCCATCAGTAACTTTAGAGAATGCAATTGAGCACATTGATATTGGTGGACCTTCGATGCTCCGCTCTGCTGCAAAGAATAATGATTTTGTTACGGTTGTTGTTGATCCAGCAGATTATGGCCGTGTTCTTGATGAGATGCGTGTCCATGACGGTGCAACTACAAGGGCTTCTCGCCAGCAGCTGGCATTGAAGGTATTTAAGACAACGGCTGCATACGATGGCGCTATTGCCACATACCTATCTGGTGTTGTTGAAGCAGAGCAAAGTAAATTCCCAGAGACTTTGCTGGTAAAGGCAACAAAAGAACAAGATCTTCGTTACGGAGAAAATCCTCAGCAGTCCGCAGCGTTTTATAAGATACCTGGAGCTCCTGCACACTCTCTGGCAAACGCTCAGCAACTTCAGGGCAAGCCCTTGTCTTACAACAATTTGCTTGATACTGATGCAGCTTGGGCTGCTGTTCGTGAGTTTGATGACCCATCAGTTATTATTTTGAAGCACCAGAATCCTTGTGGATCTGCTACGGCGGAAAATGTTGTCGAGGCATACGATCGAGCATTTGCTTGTGATCCAATCTCTGCGTTTGGTGGAATTATTGCAGTTAATAGAGAGGTTCCGCTGGAGTTTGTTGAGCACTTTGCAGACATCAATAAGCAGTTTGTTGAGGTTCTTATTGCACCAAGCTTTACAGAAGAGGCTCTTGAGCGCCTATCAAAGAGAACAAATCTTCGCGTATTGGCTACGGGCGGAATCGATAGAAGCCGCGAGCTTGAGATGAGAACTGTTGACGGAGGTCTTTTAGTACAAGACCTTGACCACGCAGACGAAGCTGCAGATAGCTTTGAGGTTGTTACTAAGCGCCAACCAACTCCAGAAGAGCTGAGCGATTTGGTATTTGCTTGGAAAGTCTGCAAGACCGTTAAGTCAAATGCAATTTTGGTTGCAAAAGATCAGGCTGGAATTGGTATGGGACCAGGTCAGCCTAATCGTGTTGACGCCGCTCTTCTTGCGTGTGAGCGTGCAGAGGCGGCTTGTGAGCGCATGGGAATTGATTCAAAGAATCTTGTGGCAGCATCTGATGCCTTCTTCCCATTCCGAGATAACGTTGACACACTAGCAGCTCATGGCGTAACGGCTATCATTCAGCCTGGCGGATCGGTCAGAGATGATGAATCTATTGCTGCTTGTGATGAATACGGCATTGCAATGGTGTTTACAAGCAAGCGTCACTTTAGGCACTAATCTGCTAATTCGGGATCAGCAGTTCATTTCAAAAAAGTTGGGGGAGGACACTGTGGACCAGGAAGAACTAGAAGCAGCTCAGAAGTTTGAGCTTGATAATCCAGAACTTGTTTGTCGCTGGAGATTATCTGGAGGTGTCCTCCCTCTTGATAACAGACACTTACGTGCGCTGAGCAAGCGAGCTGTTGCGCAAAAAGAGGTTTCTCCGCACTTGATTGCTTGGGCTAAGCAGCATATTGAGGGAACACTTAAAGAAGGGTCACAAGAGTTTCCAGATGGCGTTCTTATGATTTTGCTTGAGAGCAATGGACAGGCTGCTATGACTGTTGGACCTTACCAGTCTTTGGAAGAGCGTTCTGTTCTGTCTCTTGCGGGACGCGCAAGGATTTCACAGCGAGAAGAGCAGCAAACTCATTGTGCACCAGAGGTGCTTTGGCTGGTAAAAGACGGAAAGCTTATTGCGGGTGTCTCGGAAGAAAGCGTTCGATCGGGAGTCACAAGTTTAGTGTTAGACCTGGCACAGACTCTTCATGAGCCAACAGAGTTTAATCCAGACGTTATTGCCCAGGTATTTGATGGAACCGCCGAATTTGATGAAGCTTTCCTTACTTCAGATGAACATGGAATCGTATGTGCTTCTGATGCTCAAGGCGAGATAGGAGAGCGTTTCTTATTTGGTTACAAGAAACTTTGTGAAATCAAAGCTGCTAAGTAATCAGATAAGTACGATATTTAAGGCTCGTCCAGCAAAGGGTACGCAACGCACGATAAAGTTGTCCACGTTGAGCGCCTACGTAAAAATCTGTCTGTTTTTCAGACAGATGGCTGCTTGTGTACTTGAATATTTTGTCGATTTACAAAAAACTTGCACTTTAGTGTTATGTTTATTTTGTAATTCCGCAGGTAGAAATTCCTACTTAAAAATAGGTATTTGTCAGCTTGTATTTCTGATTTGTTTCAGCGTTCTTTTGAGCAATAATAAAAACATTATGCGACCGCTGCTGGCCGAACTATGAAAATTGCTTTTGTAGTTACCCAGGGTCTACAGCTCTATTTTTGATCGCACAAACGCAAACTGTGAGTAATCACAGATTAGGCAAGGAGAGGATATGGCAAGAAAGTTTAAGTCCATGGACGGTAACAACGCCGCGGCTTACGTGTCGTATGCGTTTACCGAGGTAGCGGGTATTTACCCAATTACCCCATCAAGTCCAATGGCAGACTATGTTGACCAGTGGTCCGCACAGGGAGTAAAGAACATCTTTGGTTCAACTGTTAAGGTTGTCGAGATGCAGTCTGAGGCTGGTGCAGCTGGTGCTGTTCACGGTTCTCTTGGTTCCGGTTCTCTGACCACTACTTACACCGCTTCTCAGGGCCTCTTGCTCATGCTTCCAAACATGTACAAGATTGCCGGTGAGCAGCTCCCTTGTGTTTTCCACGTCAGCGCACGTACCGTTGCAACTCATGCACTGAACATCTTTGGCGATCACTCTGACGTTATGTCCGCTCGCCAGACTGGCTTTGCACTTCTCGCAGAAGGTAATGTCCAGGAGGTTATGGATCTGGCTCCTGTCGCTCATCTTGCAGCAATCAAGGGCAAAGTTCCATTTGTTAACTTCTTTGACGGTTTCCGTACTTCTCACGAGATTCAGAAGGTTGCCGTTTGGGATTACGCTGATCTTGCTGAGATGTGCGACATGGACGCTGTCCAGGCATTCCGCAATCACGCATTGAACCCAGAGCATCCATCAAGCCGCGGTTCCCACGAGAACGGCGACATCTTCTTCCAGCACCGCGAGGCATGCAACGAGGTTTACAACCAGCTGCCAGCAGTTGTTGAAGACTACATGAACCAGATCAACGCTAAGCTTGGCACTGACTACGGTCTGTTCAACTACTACGGTGCAGAAGACGCTGACCGCGTTGTTATCTGCATGGGCTCCTTCTGCGATACCCTTGAAGAGGTTATCGATTACCTGAACGCTCATGGCGAGAAGGTCGGTCTGGTTAAGGTCCGTCTCTATCGTCCATTCTCCGTTAAGCACTTTGTTGACGTTCTTCCTGAGTCCGTCAAGAAGATTGCTGTTCTCGACCGCACCAAGGAGCCAGGTTCCGTTGGTGAGCCTCTCTACGAAGATGTCATTACCGCTCTCTATGAGGCTGGTCGTACAGGCATTAAGGTTGTTGGTGGTCGTTACGGCCTTGGTTCTAAGGACACCCCACCATCATCTGCATTTGCAATCTTCGAGGAGCTCAAGAAGGATGCTCCTCAGCGTGAGTTCACTGTTGGTATTGTCGATGACGTTACTAACCTGTCTCTTGCAGAGGATCCTGAGGCACCTAACACTGCAGCTGAGGGCACCATTGAGTGCAAGTTCTGGGGTATCGGCGGCGACGGTACCGTTGGTGCTAACAAGAACTCCATTAAGATTATTGGTGACCACACCGATAAATATGTTCAGGCATACTTCCAGTATGACTCCAAGAAGACCGGCGGTATCACCATCAGCCACCTGCGCTTCGGTGATCACAAGATCCGTTCTCCTTACTATGTCACTAAGGCAGACTTTGTTGCATGCCACGTTCCTGCATACATCATCAAGGGCTACAAGATGGTCCGCGACGTCAAGCCTGGCGGTACCTTCCTGGTCAACTGCCAGTGGGATGCAGAGGAGTTTGCACACCACCTGCCAGCAGAGGCAAAGCGCTACATTGCTAAGAACAACATCAACGTTTATCTGATTAATGCAATTGACCTTGCCAAGGAAATTGGTATGGGCAAGCGCACCAACACCATTCTTCAGTCTGCGTTCTTTGCTCTTGCAAAGGTTCTCCCAGAGGCAGACGCACTTCAGTACATGAAGGACGCTGCAACTCATTCTTACCTGAAGAAGGGCCAGAACGTCGTCGATATGAACCACAAGGCAATCGACGCTGGTGCTACTGCATTTACTAAGATTGAGATTCCTGCTGATTGGGCTACTGCAGAGGATGCTCCTAACCCAATTACCCTTGAGGGCCGTGAGGCTCTGCTTAAGCAGGTTCGTGACATCATGACTCCAGTCTCTCGTATGGAGGGTGACGCACTTCCTGTTTCCGCATTTAAGAACCATGTTGATGGACAGTTTGAGCTTGGCGCAGCTGCTTACGAGAAGCGTGGCATTGCTGTTGTTGTTCCTGAGTGGAACGTCGAGAAGTGCATCCAGTGTAACCAGTGCGCTTATGTCTGCCCACACGCAGTCATTCGCCCATTCGTCCTTACCGACGAAGAGGCTGCTGCTGCACCAGCACAGTCTCAGTTCAAGGATGCTGTTGGTCCTAAGGCTAAGGGCTACAAGTTTGAGATTGCAGTTTCTCAGCTCGACTGCACCGGTTGCTCCAACTGCGTCTACATCTGCCCAGCAGATGCTCTGACCATGAAGCCAATTGAGGAGCAGGCATCTAAGCAGGAGATCTTTGACTACGCAGTTAACCACGTCTCCGAGAAGACCGAGCTTGTCGCTAACAACGTCAAGGCATCTCAGTTCAAGAAGCCTCTTCTTGAGTTCTCCGGTTCCTGCGCAGGCTGCGCTGAGACCAGCTACGGCCGCCTGGTTACTCAGCTCTTTGGCGATCGTATGTTCATCTCCAACGCAACTGGTTGCTCCTCAATTTGGGGTAACCCAGCTTCCTGCTCACCATTTACTACCGATGCAAACGGTCACGGTCCAGCATGGAACAACTCCCTCTTCGAGGACAACGCAGAGCACGGTATGGGTCTGATGCTTGGTCACCAGGCACAGCAGAAGCGCCTTCTGGAGCTTGCTCAGCAGCTTATCGACGAGGATGGCGCATCTCAGGACCTCAAGGATGCCGCTAAGGCATGGATTGATTCCGTCAACGACGCAGCTCTCTCCAAGGAAGCTTCTAAGACTTTTGTAGTTGAGCTTGAGAAGTCTGATCTTGCAGCAGCTAAGGAAATCCTTGCTAACAAGAGCTTCCTCACCAAGAAGTCCTTCTGGATCTTCGGTGGCGACGGTTGGGCATACGACATCGGCTTCGGTGGCCTTGACCACGTTCTTGCTTCTGGCGAGGATATCAACGTCTTTGTCTTCGATACTGAGGTTTACTCCAACACTGGTGGTCAGTCTTCTAAGGCTTCCCGTCTTGGCCAGGTTGCACAGTTTGCTGCAGCTGGTAAGGACATCAAGCAGAAGAACCTTGCCGAGATTGCAATGACCTATGGTTACGTCTATGTTGCTCAGGTCTCCATGGGCGCAAACCTCCAGCAGACTCTCAAGGCAATTGCTGAGGCAGAGGCTTATCCAGGACCATCCCTCATCATCGGTTACTCCCCATGTGAGATGCACTCCATCAAGGGCGGCATGGCTCACGCACAGGAGGAGATGAAGAAGGCAGTCGAGACTGGCTACTGGAACCTCTATCGCTTCAACCCATCTGCACCAGCAGGTAAGAAGTTCACGCTTGACTCCAAGGCACCTAAGGGTGGCTACCAGGAGTTCCTGATGAACGAGGCTCGTTACAGCCGACTCACCCGCGAGTTCCCAGAGCACGCAGAGAAGCTCTTCAAGGAGAACGAGGAAGCCGCAATGGCTCGCTACGATCACCTTGTCCGCCTCTCCGAGCTTTACGCTGCAGAGAAGAAGGAGCAGCCTGAGGAGTAAGGTAAACTTACTTTCACGTAGCTTCAGCCGAGCCAGGACATCCTGGCTCGGCTTTTTTATGCGACATTTTTGGCGAGAAGCTCTGTGTTCTTCAAGCCCTTCTCGCGAGGTGATAAACTAGAGAGACTTTGCTCACGATGGGAGTTACTGTGGCACAAAAAAAGAGCAGACTATTTCCTGTAGCTTTTCTCGCTGCTAAAGCAACACTTGCAGCACTTAAATTGACCAACCATGAGGGCGGAACGCTGCCAGGCTTTATTGCTGAAGGCATTGATCCTGCATTTTTGGGAGACATTGCTAAGCCAGAGCAGATTGTCTTTATTACCGGTACAAACGGTAAGACAACTACCAATAACTTGCTCAACGATCTTCTCGCCGATAATGGCTACCAGACCGTTACCAACCGCGTTGGCGGCAATATTTCCAGCGGCTTTGCAAGCTCGTTTGCAAAGAACGCCACGTGGAAGGGTACGTCAAAGACTAAGCTTGCAGTTATGGAGTTTGACGAGCTCTCGGGACCTCGCATTTTCCCGTATCTGCAGCCTGATATTTTGTCTGTTACCAATTTGTTCCGCGATACGTTCTCTCGTAGTGCAACGCCAGACTACGTGTTTGACGTTATGGATAAGGGCATTCCTGCTTCAACTCATCTGATTTTGAACGCAGATGACATGATTAGCTGCAGACTTGCTCCTCAGTGCACACATCGTACGTATTATTCCATTGCAAGGCTGGCAGAAGACACCGCAGAGCCAGTGGGCATTGTTTCAGATCTTACCGCCTGCCCCAAATGCGGTGGAAAGCTCAAGTGGGATTATGCACACCTGAGGCATCTTGGACACGCAACTTGCGAGGAGTGCGGCTATACCAACCCAACTCCTGATTACGAGGTTATCTCGGTAGAGCCAGAGACTGGCACGTTTGTGGTCAAGGAGCACTGCCACGAAGGTGCACCAACATACGAGTACAAGCTCAATAGCTACTCTATCGTCAACCTCTACAACTTGTTTGTGGCCATCGTAACCGCGCGTGAGATGGGTCTTGCGCCTGCAACTATCGCTGCATCTTTGCAACGCGTTAACATTGCTTCCTCTAGGTATAACGAGATTGACTACAACGGTCGTCGTCTTATTAGCATGGCTTCTAAGGGTGAGAATGACACGGCAACCTCAGTCACCATCGATATCCTTCGCAAACAGCCAGGTGATAAGGCAATTATCATCATGATTGCTGATGCGTACATGGCAAAAGCAAAAGACCAGACAGAGTACATTGGTTGGTACTACCAGACAGACTTTGAGTTCTTGCAAGATCCAAGCGTTAAGCAGGTCATTATTTACGGCGACACTTCACTTGACCTGCAGCTCAGGCTCAGACTTGCGGGCATTGATCCAGCTAAAACCTTTGTGGCAAGCTCTCCTGAAGAGACCGCTGACCTGGTTGACCTTAACGCTTGCCAGCACGTTTTCTATGCACACGGCCTCTATAACGGTGGCATTGCTGATATCAGCAGAAACCGTATCATTGAGCGCTTGAAACAGATGGAGGCCTCCCATGAGTAATCCAGCAACTAAGATTGAGATTCTTTACCCAGAGTACGGAAACCAGGGTGGAGACAACGGAAATGCTCTCTACCTGGAGGCCTGCCTTCCAAAAGAGAACTTTGTGTACACCTCTCACGCCGCAATGCCTTACTTTGTTGAAAACACGCCATCAGCAATCATCATGGGTGGCATGACAGAAGCCCAGCAAGAGCTTATTATTTCTCGCCTTATGCCTTACAAGGACAGGCTTGCAGAGCTGGCTGATCAGGGCGTTCCTATGCTGTTTGCGGGCAACGCTTCAGAGCTTTTTGGCGAGAAAATCGTTAATCCTGACGGTTCTGAAATTGAGGCTCTGGGCCTCTTCAAGTTTACGACCACTCGCTATATGCCCCAGCGCTTCCACGATGTCCAGGTGGGAGAGTTTGATCCTGGCAATGGCAAAGAGCCTTTTGTTGTCGTTGGCTTTAAGATGCAGTTCACACTCACCGAGGGAGATAACTCTAACTGCTACTTCCTTAAAAATAAGGTAGGTTTTGGCATCAATAAAGAAAGCAAGTTGGAGGGCTTCCGTCGCAAGAACGCTATTGCCACCTGGCTTATTGGTCCGCTGCTTCCGCTCAACCCATACCTCACACGCTGGATTTTGGATATGGCGGGCGAGGAGGACACCCCTCTGGCCTTTGAGGAAGAGGCAGTTGCGGCATATCAGAAGCACGCTCGCGAGATGGTCTATCCAGGAATGCACCTGCATTACTAATTGTATGTCTGCGCTGCTCATTTGCTCATATATGCGTTTCGTCGTATCATGAACTAAGTTTTTAGAGTTAACAAGGGGATTGTCTTGCCACAGGTTTCTTCAGCTTATGCAACAAAACAGCGCGCTCAGCGCCTTGCACGTATCGGTATCATTGCAGCTCTTTATGCAGCACTTACTCTTGCAGCCCTTCTCTTTTTGGGTGGTCTTGCCTGGGGTCCTGTGCAGTTCCGTATTTCAGAGGCAGTTGTTGTTCTTGCGCTCTTTACCGTTGATGCAATTCCAGGACTGACACTTGGTTGCGTCATTGCTAACCTTGCAAATATGGTTATTTCTGGCACAGGTGCATTGGGGCTGTTAGACGTAGTCTTTGGCTCCTTAGCAACTGCCCTTGGTGCATGGTTTACCTGGAAAAACAGGAAGAATGTACCACTTGCACTTCTAGGACCTGTGCTTGCAAATGCAGTAATTGTTTCTGCATATCTTCCCATTTTGCTTCAGGGCTTGGGATTCTACACAATTCCATTTACCACCATTGAACTTGATGGATCGTATCCTCTTATGTTCTTGTTTGGTTTTATCACCACAGGACTCGGAGAGGCTGTTGTTCTCTACGTACTCGGAGCTCCTTTGGCTCGTGCGCTTAAGCATTCGCCTTTGCCGCAGCAGCTTGCTTCTGAGGATTCTGCTGCAGAATCAGTCGAGAACTAGACAACCATGCAAAGACTTGCTCAGTACATACATAGATCAACCAGGATAGTCCTGATTATTCTTGCCTGTGTATTGCTGGGCTTGCTTTCTTGGAGCGTTATGACAGACAACCTGTTTGCCGCTCTTGTTGCAGGCGGAGGACTTGCCACGGTCATTGTTCTTGGTGGCACTACCCAGCCTGGTAATGAGCACGCCAGGTCTCAAGCAACAGAGCGAACACTTGAGGTTGCCTCTAAGACGCTCAAGACCTTACGCGGAGGCTTGTCGCAAGAAACAGCGCCAACCATCTGCACGTTATTGCTTTCAGAAACCTCTGCTGCTGCTATCTCTATTACTGATACAGAGTACGTGCTGGGCTTTGAGGGAGACATTGCAACTTCGCATATGCCTGGTTCAAAAGTGGTTGGCCCTGCAACTGAGGTTCTGGAAAGCGGCCGCATGGAGACGTTTGTCTCGGTAGATAGTCGTCAGCAGGTACTACAAAGGCGCGGAGGCTTTGGCAATGGCGGCAGCTCCTTTGGCATCATTGTTCCGTTGATTGTTCAGGACCGCACAGTTGGTACTATCAAGCTCTACTATCGTCGTGGCATTGAAATTGATCGTACGCAGTTGGCAATTGCTGAGGGTTTGGGCGAGCTTCTCTCCACGCAGCTTTCCTCATATGAGCTTGATCGCCAAGCAGAGTTAACCGCTCGAGCTGAGGTCAAAGCCTTGCAGGCACAGATTAATCCACATTTCTTGTTCAACACGCTCAATACCATTGCATCTCTTACGCGTACAAACCCCAATAAGGCGCGAGATCTGCTTCGCGAGTTCTCTGTGTTTTATCGCCGTACGCTTGAGAGCTCTCAAGGTGCGCTCATTCCGCTTTCTCAGGAATTGACACAAACGCGCAGGTATTTGACAATTGAGAAGGCGCGTTTTGGAGAAGAGCGTATTCAAGAGTCTGAGCATGTCGATGAGGGATGCGAAGATATTCAGGTACCGTCTTTTTTGATTCAGCCTATTGTCGAGAATGCCGTGAGGCACGCTATGAAAGATGAAGGCGCCCTCCATATTGACATCCACGTCACACGCGATGATGATGATATTCTTATATCTGTTGCTGATGATGGTCTTGGAATGGATGAAGAGACTGTTTCTCGCTTGCTTAATGGTCAAGGTCCTACCCCGCAGGATTCTTCGGGGAGAAATAGGGGCACGGGTATTGCCATTAAGAACGTAGCTGAGCGAGTTGAGCGCTTCTACGCCGTTGGCTCTGGCATGGAAATCATGTCTAAACCAGGGCAGGGTACGTGCGTGACACTCAAGCTTGCAGGTGCGGCACTGCAGGCAACAGCATAGTAGTATCGGTTTTTGCTTAACGCTGCGTTAGGCCGTTGGGAGATGAATGACATGCGTGCCATGATTGTTGATGACGAGGCTCCAGCCCGTTCTGAGCTCAAGTTCTTGCTTGAGGAGACCGGACGTCTCGAGGAAATCATTGAGGCCACAAGTGCAAGGGATGCTGTCGAGAAACTCATGGAGTCTCGCGTTGAGGTCTTGTTCCTCGACATCTCCATGCCTAAGACAAATGGAATGCAGCTTGCAGAGGCTCTTCACAAGCTGAAGAATCCTCCCCAGATTGTGTTTGTCACTGCATATAGCGAGTACGCGCTGGATGCATTTGGCGTTAACGCGGTAGATTACCTGATGAAGCCCGTTGAGACCGAGCGCCTTGAGCAGGCTCTTGATAAGGTTGAGGAGCGCCTGCGCCCTCAGTCTCCTATGGCAACCATTGAGCGTATTCCTGTCATTAAGAGCGGAAGCAAGGTTCTTGTTCCTATTGATCAGATTCGCTTTATTGAGGCAAAAGACGATTACTCCTGCATCTACACAGAAGACGATCGCTTCTTGTCTACTATTTCTCTGCAAAAACTTGAAGAGCGCCTTGCTCCACACGGATTCTTCCGCATTCATCGTAGCTTTATCGTGAATCTTGAGTATGTTGACGATGTTGAGGTTATCTCTGCTGGTATCCTACAGTTGACTATTCAGGGATTTGAGGAGCGCCACATCTCGGTTTCTCGCCGTCGTGTGGTTGCACTCAAGCGAGCACTGGGACTGTAGAAGCTCAAAGGGTTTCTCGCCAGAGGCTTAAAAGCGCACGTAGGAGTTTGGTATGGCACTTGTAAGGTTTGATGTAATTTCAGATACGCATGGGTATTTGGCATCTGAGTTGCTTGAAGCTCTGCAGGGCGCCAACTACATTGTGCATGCTGGAGATATTACCTCTAACGCCGATTATCAGACACTGCAGAAGATTGCTCCCGTTAAGCTTTGCCTGGGCAATAATGACTTTTGCTACAACTATGGCCCCATGGTAAAGAAAAAGATTATTTTCTTTGCGGCCGGTTTAAAGTGGCAGGTATGTCATTATCGCGAGAGGCTTGACCTGGTTAAATGCAATATTGCTATCTGTGGTCATACACATAAGCCTTTTGTACAGCGCGACGAGTGGACCAATACACTTGTAATGAATCCAGGAAGCCCTACCTACCCGCGTGGTCGCGAGGGCGCAACTATGGGACGCATTATTGTCGATGATGAAACAGCCCAGGTAGTCAGCGCAGAGATTATTAGTCTGTCTTCGCTTGAGGTGCTTTCTTCTTGTAAATAAGCGATGGAATCATCAGCTTGGTAAAAAGCACTAGCCATACAAGGGCAAGCGAGAAACCACCAATGACGTCGGTAGCGTAGTGGACGCCCAGATAAATTCTACTGACGCCAATCATAATGATGACACCTGAGAACAGGCCACACCAAATCCAACGCTGTAGCTTGTCTTTCTCGTAATGCCAGACAAGCCAAATGAGTAGGCCATAAAAAGCCATCGAGAACATCGAGTGGCCCGACGGGAAGCTGTAGCCAGTTTCAACTACTAGCCTAAAGCCATCTGGACGAGGACGCTGGACAATAGCCTTAAAGATAAGGTCAACAATAACAACGCCACCCAGGTTAATAGAGGCAAGCCTGCCAACACTTGGTCCTGGTGCAAAGGCAGCAACCACAATAAGCATGACAATAACGGTGACGGGGCTTGCAAGTCCAGAGAACCCTTCCATTATCTCTGTGAGAAGAGGAGTCCTGAGGTGGACAACAAAAAGCCTGTAGGCAAAGTGATCAATGCCAATGACGTCGCCTTCAGAAACGTCAATCAACAGAAAAATAAAAATTGCTGATGAGACAAGCAGAATGATGGTAGAAAGGCTAGAACGCAGACGCTGTAGAAAAAGGCGCTTGCGAACTCCTTTTAAAAGTCCTGTCTTTTGAGCATCAAGGCTTTTATCGGCCATTAGTTCTCCTTGTAACAAAAAGGCGGCACGCCGATAGACGTACCGCCGCTTAGTTCAATGATAAGCCAGCGCAAGCGCGTGACACACAAGAACTTACAGGTTAGCGTTAAGCTCAGAAACGAGGTCAGCCTTAGGAAGATTGCCAACCATGGTGTGAACTGGCTCACCGTTCTTGAAGAGAATAAGGGTTGGGATAGAAACGATGCGGAAACGAGTTGCAAGATCAGCCTCGTCGTCAACATTTACCTTGTAGACGTCAAGCTTGTCTGCCATCTCATGGCCAACTTCCTCAACGACTGGACCAAGAGCGCGGCAAGGACCACACCAGGATGCCCAGAAATCAACGAGGACAGGCTTGTCTGCGTTAGCAAGAACAGAATCGAACTCTGCAGTAGTGAGCTGCTGTGCCATAACGAACCTCCAGTTACATACGGCTATAAAGCCATTAACTTTTTATTGCTAGCAAACTTATCCCCAAATTAGAGAAGTGTATACACAAAACTTTATGGACTTGCTCAAATTGTGAATTACGTGCATAGTTGGCATATAAGAAAGAGGTGCGCATGCCAAGCGAAAGATCTATGCGAAAAGAAGCCTACATGGCAAAAACAACGCATGAGTTTGGAGATTTTGCTGCTCAGGGGGTGTGTATGGCAGGCAATGCTTTTGCATCAGTTTTACTTGTTAAGGGACAGGAAGACTTTGAAGAGGCAGAACTTTCTGCACTTAAAGCTTCTTTAGAGCATTTAGGCTATGCACCTGAGGCATGGGCCACCTTGCTTACCACCACAAAAACAGGAGATCCTATAAATCCCCAGCTTGTCAGACAGGCAATATGTGCTTTTAGCCCAGACACAGTGCTCATGGTAAATGACGCAGCAGTTACATCAGTGCGTGAGGCATACGCAGATGAGCGTGGTCAGCTTACAACTGACGCCGAGAAGAACTTCTCGCCCCGTGTTCTTGTGCATGTGTGTGGAATGCGCATGGTAAATCTTGATAACTTTGCCGGAGCGCTCGAGGACCCTCGTCAGAAGCAGTTACGCTGGGCTGCTATTAAACAAGTCCCACCTTTGGGAGAACCTTATTAGTAACGATTTGTCGTATTTTTTACGAAAAACAACATTGTGACGTTTCATGAGCGTTGCTCAGACTATCCTTGAGGTAGTCAAAAGAAGGAGACTGGTATGGCATCACCTACAGCACCAAGCATTTTGCCTACTGACGCAACACAGACTAAAGCTTGGCAGGCACTTACAGAGCATTACACCAGCTTAAAAGATACTAAGGCTACGCTGAAGGAATGGTTTGCAGAAGACTCACAGCGTGCCAAGAATCTTACGTTTGAGCTAGATCAGTTCCATATTGATCTTTCTAAAAACCTTGCCACGCAAGAGACACTTGATCTTCTGTGTGACCTTGCAAAAGAGGTCAAGCTTGAAGAGCGTAGAGACGCTATGTATGTCGGCATGCATATCAACACTACTGAAGACCGAGCAGTTCTTCATACAGCACTTCGTCGTCCTGCCTCTGAAGCAGGCACGCTTATTGTTGATGGTCAAGATGTTGTCGCCGACGTTCACCAGACGCTGAACAAGATGTACGCCTTCTGTGACCGAGTTCGCTCGGGAGAGTGGAAAGGCGTTTCTGGCAAGCCTATCAAGACTGTTGTAAGTATTGGTATTGGTGGCTCTGACCTTGGTCCTGTTATGGTTTACGAGACCCTAAAGCCTTTTGCTGACGCTGGTATTACTGCTCGCTTTGTCTCCAACATTGACCCTGTTGACCTTGGCGAGAAAACCGAGGATCTTGATCCAGAAACAACACTCTTCGTTATTGTTTCCAAGACCTTTACTACGCTTGAGACTCTTACCAATGCCCGTTGTGCTCGCACATGGCTTTTGGAAAAGCTTGCTGAGCAGGGCGTTATTGATGGCTCTGATTCTCAGAATGCAGAGGCTATTCGCAAGCATTTTGTTGCTGTCTCCACTGCACTTGATCTGGTAGAAGACTTTGGCATTGACCCAGAGAATGCCTTTGGTTTCTGGAACTGGGTTGGCGGCCGTTATTCGGTTGATTCTGCAGTTGGTCTTGTGCTGGCTATCGTTTTTGGTCCACAGCGCTTTGCAGAATTCCTCAGTGGCTTTAATACAGTTGATGAATACTTCAAGAACACTCCATTGAGGCAAAATGTTGTTGCTCTCATGGGTCTCTTAAACGTTTGGTACGTTAATTTCTTTGGCGCAGCATCTCACGCCGTTCTTCCATATAGTCAGTACCTGCATAGATTCCCTGCATATCTCCAGCAGCTCACCATGGAATCCAACGGTAAGTCTACTCGTTGGGATGGTACGGCGGTTACTTCAAAGACAGGCGAAATCTTCTGGGGAGAGGCTGGAACTAATGGTCAACATGCGTTCTACCAGCTTATCCATCAGGGAACCCAGATTATTCCTGCTGACTTTATTGCGTTTGTAAATACTGCCTTTGCCACCAAAGATGCAGACCTAGACGTCCATGAACTCTTCCTCTCCAATTTCTTTGCGCAGACTAAAGCGCTTGCTTTTGGCAAGACCGCTGATGAAGTCCGTGCTGAGGGAACACCAGAGTGGATGGTTTCTGCACGCGTCTTTGAAGGAAATAGGCCAACTACTTCTATCTTTGGTAAAGAGCTTAATCCTCGTGCTATTGGTACGCTTATTGCACTCTACGAGCACATTACCTTTGTTGAAGGTGTTGTGTGGGGCATTGATTCCTTTGATCAGTGGGGCGTAGAGCTTGGTAAACAGCTTGCAAAGCAGATTTTCCCTGCAATTCACAACGATGAAGAGTTGGCAAAACAAGACGCTTCAACTCAGTTCCTTGTTGATTTCTATCGCAGAAACAGAACATAACACGTTACGTAACATAAAATTATTTTTTATCTCATGTTAAGAAGGTCATCTTGTATGGCCTTCTTTTTTAATTTTTAGGAGACATATTTAGTGGAGCGTTGAGCGGACATTTCTTTATCTAATATATGCAATATTGCTACTTTTATGTTCATATATGCAAAAAATTTCTGCATATTTATTTATACTGTTAGAACGCCTGTTCATCTAAAAGAAACTGAATCAATTGAATTATTTAAATAAAATTTAAAAAAATAATACATCAAGAATATTAAAAATTTGCGAATGCCAATAGCGCATGTATACCTTTGTGTTATAACGGCTAGGCAAGTGACACGTGGCTTGGAATGTAAGTTTTGATGCATAACAATTTACATAACAGGCTAAAAATTTTGTATTGGCGTAGTACGGCTGTGATGCAGCCGAAGTACAGCCACAGTGGAGATGTCTGGAATGGAGCGGTAATGAAGTACCTTTTGCTCGTAAGTCATGGAACGTTTGCACCAGGTCTGCATAGCGTAATGGACATGCTGATGGGACCCAGAGAAAACATCTTGAGCTACAGCATGGAAGATGGCGTGGGAGCAGCTGAATATAGAGAGAATTTGTCAAAAATTCTTGAGCCACTTACTGCTGATGACGAGGTTGTCGTTCTTGGTGACATTATCGGTGGTTCTCCACTTACTAATGCACTTGATCTTCTCGCCAAAAAAGGCCTGCTTTCCCATACCGTGGCTTTTAGTGGTGCCAATCTTCCCATGGTAATTGGTGCTTTGATGGCTATCGATGATGGTCTAAGCGGTGAAGCTCTTGTGTCATCAATCCTGAATGAAGGAAAAAATGGCGTTAATCAGATTGTCCTAGCTCTCGAAGACGACGATGAGGAAGACCTTTAGTAATTACTGCAAGTACGCGTAGCTGCTTGCGTAAGAAATATGTTAGGAGAAAACATGATTTCATTTGTTCGTGTTGATGACCGCATGATTCATGGTCAGACAGTCACCCGCTGGGCCCTTGAGGTTCCTTGTGACGGAATCATTGCAGTAAATGATGCGGCTGCATCAAATCCTGTTCTCAAGTCTGCTTACAAGTCAGCAGCACCTGACAAGAAAGTATTTGTTTGGACATTTGATCACTTCAAAGAGAGCGCTCAGAAGGTTCTAGACAGCGATTCTCGTTATTTTCTTATTACTAAAAACCCAGTTGACATGAAGAAAATTCTTGTTGACTTTGGTTTTAAGCCAGGAATTAACACGGTCATTATCGGTCCTGGTAATGATCGTCCTGGTGCGGTAAAGCTGGGCAACAACCAGTCCTTTACTCAAGAAGAGGGACAGGCATTTGAAGATATAACCAAAGCTGGTTATACCGTTCAATTTGCTCTTCTTAAAGAAAAGGCAATTGGTGAGTGGCCTAAATTCCGCGAGAAGTTTGACGTAAAGTAGTATTCGGAAGGCGATTTTTATGGCAATTAATGCGTTTCAAGCTGCCCTTTTGGGTTTGTTTGCATGCCTTGCGTCACTACCTGGCATGGCTGGTACTACCGTAGGTAACTATACCCTCGGTCGTCCACTTGTTGCAGGTCTTGTCGTTGGTGTCATTCTTGGCGACGTCCAGACTGGCATTATTGTTGGTGCAGCAATCCAATTGGTCTACATTGCACTCGTAACACCTGGTGGAACTGTTTCCGCTGACGTTCGTGCTGTTTCCTACATTGGTATTCCTCTAGCAATTCTTGCAATCAAGGCTTATGGTCTTGATCCAAGCTCTGTTGAGGCTGCATCTCAGGCAGCTGCTATTGGTGCAGCTGTTGGTACTCTTGGTACTGTTCTGTTCTACGGCACTGCTACCATGAACCTTGTATGGCAGGGTATTGGTTGGCGCGCAATGGAGAGCAAAGAGTGGGGTCGTATTAAGAAGACCATTCCAATGGTTGACTTTGTATTCCCTTGGGTTTCTCACATTATTTTCTCGTTCATTCCAACATTCTTCATTTGCATGGCTGGCGAGAGCATGGTTGGCATCATGAAGGAATACCTCCCTATGAACGGTATCCCAATGATGACCCTCTTCACCGTTGGTACCCTTCTTCCTACCGTTGGTGTTGCAATTTTGTGCAAGCAGGTTATTACTAAGCCTCTTGATTGGGTAACTTTTGCCTTTGGCTTTATCCTTGCTGGCGCACTTGGCCTGAACCTCATTGTCTCTGCAGTCGTAGCAGTCTTCTTTGCTGTTCTTAACTATCAGCTTCAGCAGGCAAAGAATGTTCGTTTGGCTGCTGCAGCATCAGGCAATGTAAGCGCAGACGATGAAGAAGAGGAGGATATTTAATCATGGCTGAAAAGAAAACCATTTCTCAGAAAGCACGCAATAAGTCTTTCTTGAGCTGGATTTACGGCAATCTTACCTGCTTCTCTCAGGAGCACATGCAGACATTTGGTTACCTTGCATCCATGCTTCCAATCGTTGACGAGCTTTACGATACTGATGACCAAAAGGTTGAGGCACTTTCTACCTATACAACCTTCTTTAATACCGAGCCACAGATTGGTTCTATGGTTGTTGGCTTGACCGCTTCTCTTGAAGAGGCTCGTGCAAACGGCGAAGCAATCGACGACGAGACCATCAACGGTCTTCGCGCTGGTCTTATGGGCCCTCTTGCTGGTCTTGGTGACTCCATTATTGTTGGTACCTTTATTCCAATTCTTCTTGGAATTGCACTTGGCCTTTCTAAGGGCGGTTCCGTTCTTGGTCCACTGTTCTATGTTGTGGTCTGGAACCTCATTATGTACTTCGGCATGAAGTTTGCTTACGATCAGGGCTATAGTCTGGGCTCTTCTGCTGTTGAAGCACTTGTTGGTCCTGAGTCCGAGGCTCTCCGTAGCTCCATTGTTATGATTGGTACTATGGTCATTGGCTCTGTTGCTGCTACATGGATTAACGTCACAACTTCTCTGAATATTGCTGGTGTTGACATTCAGACAACACTTAATGGCATCTTCCCTAAGGTATTGAACCTTCTGTTTGTATACCTTTGCTGGTGGTTGATGACTAAGAAGAAGCTCAGCCCAACAGTTGTTATGCTTATTCTTGTTGTTGTAGCACTTGTTGGCGTTGTTATTGGCGTCTTCAACCCAGGTCTGTCTTACTAATTTTTTGCGCAAAATCCTGTCTGGCGCAGAAAAGACAAACGTAATAAAGTGGCATCGTCGTACGGCGATGCCACTTTTGATTGAGAGTTTTTATGAGTAAGAAAAACTATGTAGGAGCAGCTTCTCATTCACACGAGGATAACCCTTTGGTTGTCGAGGCTCGTATGCAGACAAAAGCTCTTGGAACACTAAGCGTTTATAGAAGAGCCGCTTATTCTGGCATCGCAATTGGAGCATGGCTTATATATCTCAGCGTGTACGGGAGTCTCTCTACAAGTTCCATGGCAACGGCTGTGCTCGTGGGCGGCATAGTTCTTCTCGTCATATCTGTTCCTATAGCTGGAATTTTGTATGTAGGTATCTCAAGAGGAAAAAAGAACGTCGAGAAGATCATCAAAGCAATTGAAAAAAATTCGTCAAAAAATGCATAGAAGCGATACGATCTGTGCAAAGATTTCTCTAATAGGGTAGAGTATCTACAGCGCATTGAGCGGGTGCGGATGACGTGACACCTCGAACCTGGTCAGGGTCGGGAGACAGCAGCCATAAGGGGTCACTCGCGGGCATCCGTTCCCACTCAATGCGCTTTTCTTAGGCGTATAGTGTGTTTGCCGCGACATTTGTCACGACGATTGGACTTCGATGGGTTTTGTAAACTACATCATTGAGCTGCTTAGAGATCCTCGTGCATTTATTGCTTCAATGATTGCCACAGGCCCTCTTGCTGCGTACGGTTTTGTTTTTCTGATTGTTTTTATTGAGACCGGCGTAGTCTTTTTCCCGTTTTTACCAGGTGATTCTCTGCTTTTTGCAGCAGGATTTTTTGCCCACAATGGCGGTTTTAATATTGTTTTGCTGCTTGTTATTACGTGGGCTGCCGCAATTCTTGGCGATCAGATGAACTTTATGATTGGCCACTTCTTTGGTCAAAAGATCATTGCTTCTGGAAAGGTCAAAGCACTTACTCCAGAGCATCTTGAGAAGACTCAGAAGTTTTTGGACAAGCATGGTCATCTGGCAATTTTCTTAGGGCGCTTCTTCCCTTTTATCCGCACGTTCGTTCCTTTTATTGCGGGTATGGGCGGTATGCACTGGAGAAACTTTGGTATCTACAACATCCTGGGCGGCCTTACGTGGTCCACGATGTTTGTACTTCTCGGCTATTTCTTTGGCGGTATCCCTGTAGTTCAGGAGCACTTTGAGCTGCTGATTGTAGGAATTGTTGCGGTCTCGATCATCCCCACAATTGTGGGAATTGTTCGTGGGCGTATGCATAAGGGCGAGAAGAACGACGAAGAAGCCACAGATAAGGAAGAAGATAAGGTGCAGTAACAAGCCTTTGTACTTCTCGTAATTTGATGATAGAAATCCCGTCAGGAAAGACTCGGCCTGACGGGATTATTTTTACTCTTTGGAGAGTTGGTAGGTATCAGTAAAGGTGACGGTCTGACCGTTTTCCGTGTGGGTGGAAATAAGCTGAGCCACAACGCTTTTGTTGGCACTATCAAAAGTGACCTTCAACTGTGGCTTCTGAGGTGTGGCGAGAGCCGCATTAGAAGCAGAATGAGCATCCAGGTTTGCATTGGTTACATCGACCGTTCCAGAAACCTGGATTTGTTCTCCGATAGTTCCTGAAGTTGCAAGAGAGACAGAAGCGTTTTTAAACTCAGTATCACCAGGATACCAACGATACGAGGTGTTGAGTGCTCCATGGTTGTGCACAACACCCCCTGCGGTTGCCGTAAGCACGAGCTGATCACGAGAAAAACCTGCAGCCGATACGGTCAACGTTAAAGGATTGGTTCGACCGGCATAGCAAGGGCTTCCGCTGCTTGCTTCGCAGCTGACAAAGGTACCCTTCCATGTTCCTACGAGCCCGCTGTAGTCGTACTTAAGTCCTGCCGAGGGGTTGGCTGTGTCCAATGCCCAGGTACCCGTAGAAGCATCAAACGTAAATGAAGCCGTAATATCGCAGGTGAGCGAGCCATAGAAGGTTGGTGAAACACCTGACATTCTTACCCAGCAAGTCTGCTGTTCACGATCAAAGCCCGCATCAAGAACAGTGAAGGTTGCATCAGAGAACTGCGAGCTATAAGAAATAGCTTCGTTTGGATTTTTTTCATCAAGCTTGGCTAGTACATCGCCGATGGCATCAAGGACTTTTGTTGTGGAAACACCTGAAGTTGCCTGGTAGGAGACAGATTGGGTCTCTTCGTCACCAATAGCGTTCCAACCCTGGGTATTTGCGTATCCTAACTTGGAAATCTTTGTGGCAGCAATTGCGTTACCCGTGTAGGTAAGGCGTACGACAGAGTTGGCGTAGCCTGTGGCGCCAAACTGAGCAGCATCGCTGGAGATTGCCGTTGTACTTCTTGTGCGAGAAACAACTTCAATGCCCGTAAGGAGTAAGGACTCATCAGCATCATATTCACCAGGAGTCCAGGCTGGTGCCTCAACGCGTGTGCGCGCATCAGCAATAACAGTATCAGTTGAAGGAACGTTGCTCACGCGAATAAAGAACACGATAACTGCAGATAAAAGAGCAAGACTTAAAAGCGCAAGAATGCCAGAAAGCAGGCTGTAGCGGCGTACAAACCTAAATAGAGCACGACGCCTGCTGCGAAGATAGCTTGAGAACGTATCAGCAACATCTTTTATAGACGTTGCGTCATCGTCAGAGGTTGCATTACTCGCGTCAGCAGCATTTTTGACAGAAGCGTCAGTAGCTTCAGCCTCTGCATGTTCGTGAGTGTTCTCTTCAAGCTCTTTGAGGCGAGCTTCTACAGCAGAAAGGTCCTGCGTCAGAGCTGCATCGTTTACGATTTTCTCCAGGTCAGTTGTGCTATCTGCGTCGTTTTCAGGAGAGCTCTCATCCGAAGCCAGAGCAGCCTCATCTTCGTCTAGACCAGGGAAGATAGGGCTGACAACTTCCATGATGTAGTCTTCATCAGCAGCGGCCATATCGGCAGCAATAGGGTCGGTGACCTCTTCAAGCTCGTCGGTCTTCTCGCCAGCGGTGTCAACTGCCTCAGCAGCCTGGGCATCAAGGGTCTTCTGATCAGAAGAGGTGTCCTCTGCAGCAGGCGTGTTATCTGGTTGTGAAGTTTTGTTCTTAGAAGTCATAGCGCCTCATTACCGTATGAACCTGCTGTAATTTTCTCACAATTATGTAACTTGTGTACCCTCATCCTGTGCAGATAGGGAGGTATCGGTTTAAAAACCGCCTAGTGGTGGTACACTTCTTTAGTTGAATTCTCACCTCGCAAGCAGCTTTGCAACAGTTTGGCCGCATGTCAATGAGTCAAGCGCGCACGAGGCACTTATCTTAGGAGCAAGAATGCGTGACAAGCTAGAAAAAATCGTCGAGGCCTATGCTGAGCTTGAGCAAAAGCTTGCAGATCCAGCTGTTGTCTCTGATCCAAAAGAGTATGCTCGCGTGGCAAAAGAGCACTCTAATCAGGCAGATTTGGTTGCTCACGCCAACAAGTACATCACTGCCCTTGATGACATCGAGGCTGCAAAAGAGCTTCTCAACGCTACTTCTGATCCAGAAGAAAAAGAGATGCTGCAGGAAGACATTGCTGCTAATGAAGAGATGCTCCCTCAGCTTGAGGATGAGATCAAGGTCATGCTGATCCCAGGCGATCCAAATGACGAGAAGGACACTATCGTTGAGATTCGCGCTGGTGTTGGCGGCGATGAGGCAGCAATCTTTGCAGGTGACCTTTTCAAGATGTATGAGCGCTTTGCTGAGGCTCGTGGTTGGAAGACAGAGATTCTGTCCAGCTCTCCTTCTGAGGCAGGCGGTTTCAAGACTATTGAGTTCAAGGTCACAGGCGATAAGGTCTATTCAGTTATGAAGTATGAATCCGGTGTTCACCGTGTTCAGCGCGTTCCTAAGACTGAGTCTCAGGGCCGCATTCAGACCTCTACCGCAACTGTTGCAGTTCTCCCAGAGGCTGACGAGATTGATATTCAGATCAACCAGGAAGACCTGCGCATTGATACCTACTGCGCATCCGGACCTGGCGGTCAGTGTGTTAACACCACGTATTCCGCAGTTCGTATTACTCACCTGCCAACAAATACCGTTGTTCAGTCTCAGGACCAGCGTTCTCAGATTCAGAACCGCGAGGTCTGCATGCAGATGCTTCGTGCCCGTCTTTACGAGATGGAGCTTGAGCGTCAGCAGGCTGAGCAGGGTGCAGAGCGTCTTTCCCAGATTGGTCATGGCGCACGTTCCGAGAAGATCCGCACGTACAACCAGCCACAGGACCGCGTAACCGACCACCGCGTTGGCTTCAACGGCACCTACAACGGCGTTCTTCTTGGCGATACGCTGCCATCCGTCATTGAGGCTCTTGCTGCAGCAGAGCGTGCCGAGAAACTCGCTCAGGCTGTCTAAGGTGCAAACTTCATGACAGATGAAGTTTGGACAATCCAGAAAATTTTGACGTGGACTACTCAGCGCCTGGAAAAGAAGGGTGATGAGCATCCACGTCTTTCTGCAGAATGGCTTCTGTCCGCAGTGACAGGCCTTTCTCGCGTTCAGCTCTACACCAACTTTGACAAGCCGCTTTCTGCGGATGAGCGCGCTCGCATGCGTGAGGCTATTAAGCGCCGTGCAGATGGCGAGCCGCTTCAGTACGTGACGGGCGAGATGCCCTTTAGGCACCTGGTGCTTACGTGTGAGCCAGGCGTGCTTATCCCACGACCAGAGACAGAAGTGCTGGTAGACGTTGCGCTCGAAGGCGTTGATGCAGCAACTCCAAACGTCGACGGAGAAGTGTGCGTACTTGAGGTTGGCGTAGGAACGGGCTGCATATCGCTCTCCATTGCCACTGAGCGCCCACAGACGCGCGTCTACGCCACAGACCTTTCTCCTCAGGCGATTGCGCTGGCAACTCGTAACAGAGACGCCTTGGACCTCCAGGAGCGTGTGGAGCTGATTGAGTGCGACCTGGTAGAAGGTGTACACGCTGAGCTTGCACAGTCCTTCTCGGTATTGGTGTCTAATCCGCCTTACATTCCTACAAGCGTGCTTGAGCAGGAAGTTCCTGCCGAGGTCAAAGGCTTTGAGCCTGAGCTGGCGCTTGACGGGGGAGAGGACGGCTTGGACGTCTACAGGAGGTTGCTTGAGGCGGCTCCTCGTATGCTTCTACCTGGAGGAATGCTCTGTGTTGAGCTTTACGAGGGACACCTGGATAAGGCGGCGCATCTTGCTGAACAGCAGGGAGTGTGGGAGTCCGTTGAGGTCAAAGAGGATTTGACGCACAAGCCGCGCATTCTTGTGGCGCGTCTAGCAAAGTAGCACTTCAGAAGCTTGGCGAGAAAATCTGTGCAACGCGTATCACTGCGTATCAGACAACATTGCGCAGCATACAACATCGCGCAGCACACAACAAAGAGTTGAGGGTTTATGGGAGAGTACATCAAAGTTGATCAGATGAATCCGGATGCATCTGTAGTTTCTTTAGCTGTTGAGGTAGCGCGTCGTGGCGGCGTGCTTATTATGCCTACCGATTCTGTCTATGGTATTGGCGCTGCTGCAACTCCTCAAAACCAAGGTCATAAGCGTATCTTTGAGATTAAGCAGCGTCCTTCAACGCAGACGCTTCCTTGGCTTGTGGGCAGTAAATCTGACCTGCAGAAGTATGCGCACATCACACATGACTGGGCAAATAAGCTGGTAGAAGCCTATTGGCCAGGAGCTCTTACGCTGGTGGTTACCGCATCAGAGAACGTTCCTGATGAGTACGTTTTGCCAGACAACAGAACCATTGCACTCCGTATGCCCAACTCACCTCTGGTGTGTCAGATTGCACAGCAGCTTGGATGCCCTTTGGCTACTACCAGCGCCAACACGCACGGAGCTCCTTCTGCAGTTGATGGATGTGGTCTTGAGGCAGGCCTTGTTGAGCAAGCGGATCTGACGCTTGATGGAGGTCCAGCACCTCTTGCTATTGCGTCTACCATTGTCGATTGCACAGGTGATGAGCCGCGCATTTTGCGCGAAGGCGCTATCACAACCGAGGATATTCTCGCCACTGCGGGATTTGCAAAATAGATAAAAAATCCTATCCCTTTTATGTGTTTTGGCTGCAGCTTTTGCCTGCATGCGGTACTCTCTATAGGAGTGAATTTTCTGAGGAGGATGCGTATGCGTATTGCAGTTGGTTCCGATCACGCTGGCTTTATCCAGAAAGATCCTATCATTGAGCACATTAAGTCGCTTGGTCACGAGGTTTTAGACTTTGGTCCAGCAAATGACGACCGTGTTGATTACCCTGATTTTGCAGATAAGGTTGCTCGTGCAGTCGCAGCAGGCAAGGCAGATCGCGGTGTTCTGATTTGTGGCACCGGCATTGGCATTGCCATGACCGCTGATAAAGTCCCTGGCATTCGCGCCACTCCTGTTCAGACTGTTCAGTTTGCAGAGCTTGCTCGCGAGCACAATAACGCAAACGTCATTGGTCTCTCTGGCCGATTCACCGATCTTGCTGTTAACGAGGCTATTGTGGATACTTTCCTGAGCACCGAGTTTGCAGGTGGTCGCCACGCTGGACGTGTCGAGAAGATCATGCGTGAGGATGACCCTAACTTTAAGGGTGTTGACGCTGAGTAAGTAAGCAGCACATAAACGGTGCTGTCTAAGCAATACACACAAACCTGCAGGGAATGTACTGTCTAGGATAGGGTTGCAGACATTCAAATAAAACGCAGGTCAAGCTCTTGGAGGGAGCATTATGGCAGATTACGATGAGTCCAGACTTACGGTTGTTGACCACCCACTAGTTCAGCACAAGCTTCACATTCTTCGTGACAAGACAACCACTACTAAGCAGTTCCGTGAGCTTGTCAACGAGCTTGCAATTCTTGAGAGCTATGAGGCCATGCGCGACTTCCCACTTGAGGACGTCGAGGTAGAGACTCCTCTTGAGACCATGACTGCTAAGCGCATTGCTGGTAAGAAGGTTGCTATTATTCCAATTCTTCGTGCTGGCCTTGGTATGGTTGACGGCATTCTTGAGCTGGTTCCATCTGCTCGCGTTGGCCATGTTGGTATGTACCGTGATCCAGAGACCCATCTTCCTCACCAGTATTACTGCAAGTTCCCTGCAGACATTGAGAACCGTACCTGCCTGGTTGTTGACCCAATGCTGGCAACTGGCGGCTCTCTAACTGCTGCTATTCAGTTCCTGCGTGAGGCTGGCGTCAAGGATATTCGCTGCCTGACCATTGTTTCTTGCCCTGAGGGCGTCAAGGCAACTCTGGACTTTGATCCAGATGTACGCCTCTACACCTGCACCGTTGACCGTCAGCTGAGTCCAAATGCTTACATTCTCCCAGGCCTTGGCGACGCAGGTGACCGTATTTACGGCACCAAGTAAGAAGCTCATCGTTTTTCTCGCAATATAATAGAGTTGCGAATACGTACGTTAGTACATGATCCAGTGTCCGCAGAACAAGCACACTGGATCATTTTTCTTTTCAGATCAGTGTTTTACGAGAAGAAATAACTGGTGATACATATCAAAAACTTTGCGAATAACAGGGGATATTGATACAACTATTTTTACCTGGACATTAATGTTCCTGCCAATAAAATAGCGACGTAACAGCAGTTTATTAGTGTTATAGTTGAATGAATCAATAACGGCGGACAACACAAAATGTGTCAGTAATGTGAGAGTTTGAGCATAAGTCAATTATTTGATTTTGTAATCGTGACTATGCATTCGTTTAGTGCTAGTATCGCCGTTCGTCGCAAATATGCACGCCGAGTGGTAGATAATACACTCCAAGTGGCATATTCTTAGCATCTTACGTTGCGTTTCAAGTATGCTGAGCAGTGACGGGCAATCTGAAATGGTTGCAGATTGTATGGGGAGGTTGAGACAGAGTGGATGTTCTTGCGCAGTTGCCAGCAGAGATGGCCGAGCTGCTCGAAAGTTTTTTGCCACACGCATTAGTTGGTAACACCACCTTTGGTTTCACGAACTACATTTTCTATTTCTTAATCGCTGCTGTGATTTTCCTTATCGTCTGCTTTAGGTTTAAGAAGAAGCAGGCAGAGAGTATTGTTCCTCGGGGACGCTTTGTTAATGGTGTTGAGTATCTGATTGAGTACATCAGAGATGACGTCTGCAAAGCTTCTCTTGGAGAAACGTGGCGCACACACTTCCCATTCTTGATTACCATGTTTATGTTTATTCTGATCAACAACATTATTGGCCTTATTCCTGGCGCACACCCAGGTACTGGCACCATTGGTGTCACCGCCGCTCTTGGTCTTTGCTCCCTTGGATACTTTATGTATGTAGGTGCAAAAAAGATGGGTGTTATTGGTTACATCTTGAGTCTTGCACCAAAGGGCGTTAATCCTGTTATCGCAGCAGTTATCTGGGTTATTGAGGTCTTCTCAACATTCCTTCGTCTGGTTACTCTGGCTGTCCGTCTGTTCTGCAACATGTATGCAGGTCACATCGTTATGGGTACGTTTGCAATTCTTGCATCTATGTACTTTATGCCAGCGATTGAGAACTTCTCCGCATCAACAGCCGCCCAGGCAGGATTTTCGATTTTCTGGATCTTGCTGTTGATTATCATTTACTTGGTAGAAACTATTGTTGCTTTCATTCAGGCATACGTTTTTACCCTACTCTCTACTGTCTACATCCAGCTGGTAGAGTCTGAACACTAAGCAAAACGCTTAGTTGGTGGCATTGCCACACTGTGGTGCCAAACGGCACAAAAGATGAAGTCATCTGAGCCCACGCTCAGTTGATGATAGGTATGTATATTGGTCGCCTTGAGAGGGGCGAGCGAAAAAGGAGGAATCGTGGGTATTTTCGGATATGCTCTTTGCGTTATGGGAGCAGCAATTTGTATTAGCGTCGTAGCAACGAGTGCCGCTAACAACATGGCTCGTCAGCCTGAGGTTCAGGGTCGTCTCTTCACAGTCTTTATTCTTGGCTGCGCATTCATCGAGGCACTTACCCTAATTGGCTTCGTTGTTACCTTGATGGTTAAGTAAATTACTGTTTGTAACAGCGAAAACGCTACGTTGGAGGAATGCATGAATACGATTTGTAAGGGAGTTAAAAAAGCCAGCACAGTAGGCGCAACTGCTGCTCTACTTGTGGCAATGGCTCCCTCAGTCGCACTTGCTGAAGAGGGTGCAAGTGGTGCCGATATTCTTCTTCCAAAGCCCGCTGAGTTTGTTCCTGCTCTGATTGCGTTTCTGATCATCTTTGCTGTTGTAGCAAAGTTTGTATGGCCTTCCGTTCTACGTATGCTTGACAAGCGTCAAGAGAAGATCCAAGGCGATCTGGACGCTGCAGCAAAGGCTCGCGAGGAAGCCAACAAGGATCGTGAAATCGCAGCAGCTGGTATCGACGCAGCTAAGCAGCAAGCAGACGAGATTGTTTCTGCTGCTAAGCGTGAGGGCGAAGAAGAGCGTGCTCGTATTATCGAGCAGGCAAAGGCAGAAGCTGTCGAGATTATTACTAAGGGTAAGGGCGTTGTAGAGTCTGAGCGTCGTCATGCCATGGCTGAGCTTTCTGATTCCGTTGTTGATCTTGCCGTCGATATTGCCGGAAAGATTATTGGCAACGAGCTTTCAGTAGAGCAGCAGCGTGCTCTTGCCGAAAAGTACCTTGCGGAAGTAGGTACTCCAGATGAGCACTAATAAAGACGATCAAGACAGAAAAGTAGAGGGCTATACCAGGGCACTCCTGGAGGCTGGCCGCGCTGAGGGTCGTGCAACTGCAGACCTCGTACAGGTTCAGCATGCAAAGAAGTTCTCTCCAGAAGTTCTTGAGACTCTTGGTGCTATGCAGGCGAGTGAGGATGTCAACCTTATCAATGATGTTGCCGCTACGTTCCAGGAGCTTCTTGAAGAAGAAGACAAGACACTTACAGTAACGGTAACTACTACAATGCCTCTTGATGATGAGTTGCGTGCAAAGGTCACCGAGAAGCTCGAGAAGAACTTCAACACTCAGGTGTATCTCATTGAGCGTGTTAATCCCAAGATTTTGGGTGGCATTGTTGTTGAGGCACGTGATCATCGTTATGATGCATCGGTAAAGACACAGCTCACTCACATTAAGAGTAGGCTCTCTTCAGATCACGTTGAAAGTGAATTGTAATGACTGATAAGACCACCATACAGGAAGGAACACTAAGCTCAGATGCCGTCATGGCACAGCTTAGAGAGCGCCTTTCTAAGGTCAATTCAACCGTATCCCAGCAAGAGGTATCTGCTGTTACTGAGGTAGCAGACGGTATCGCTCGCGTTGCTGGCCTACGTAGCGCTATGGCAGGCGAGCTGCTGGAGTTCACCAGCTCCGTTACCGGCCACAGCGTATTCGGTCTTGCTCAGAACCTTGATGAAACTTCAGTCGGCGCTGTTTTGTTCGGCGAAGTTTCTGAGATTAAGGAAGGCGATGAGTGCCGTACAACCGGCCGCGTCATGGATATTCCAGCCGGTTTTGACATGCTTGGTCGTGTTGTTAACCCACTGGGCCAGCCTATTGATGGACTTGGTGCTATCCACGCTACACATCGTCGTCCTATTGAGTTCAAGGCTCCTGGCATCATGCAGCGTCAGCCTGTTTGCGAGCCAGTTCAGACTGGTCTTCTCGCAATTGATGCTATGGTTCCTGTCGGCCGTGGTCAGCGTGAGTTGATCATTGGTGACCGTAAGACCGGTAAGACCGCTATCGCAATTGACGCAATCGTAAACCAGAAGAACACCGACATGATTTGTATCTATGTCGCCATCGGTCAGAAGGCGTCTACAGTTGCAAACATCCGCGAGTCTCTTTCCCGCCATGGTGTTCTTGACAAGACCGTCATTGTTGCAGCTACCGCAGCTGATTCTGCTCCAATGCAGTACATTGCTCCTATGGCAGGTGCTGCTATTGGTGAGTTCTTTATGTATAACGATAAGGACGGCAAGCCTGCTGACAAAGACCATCCAGGCGGACACGTTCTTGTTGTGTACGATGACCTCTCTAAGCAGGCAGTTGCATACCGTCAGATGTCACTGACGCTTCACCGTCCACCAGGACGTGAGGCATATCCTGGTGATATTTTCTACCTGCACTCACGCTTGCTGGAGCGTGCATGTAAGCTCTCCGATGAAAACGGAGCAGGTTCACTTACAGCACTTCCAATTATTGAGACGCAGGAAGGCGACGTTTCTGCATACATTCCTACAAACGTCATTTCCATTACAGACGGCCAGATTTATCTGCAGTCTAACCTCTTCTTCCAGGGCCAGCGCCCAGCAGTCGACGTAGGTATTTCCGTATCCCGCGTCGGTGGCGATGCACAGGTCAAGGCTATGAAGCAGGTTGCAGGTACCCTTCGTCTGGACCTTGCAAGTTACCGTGAGAAGCAGGCATTCTCGCAGTTCGGATCCGACTTGGATGCAACTACGCAGTACCAGCTCAACCATGGTGCTCATATGATGGAGCTTCTCAAGCAGCCACGTTACTCAGCTCTGGACGTAGTTGACCAGATTTGCGCAATTTACGCTGCAAAAGAGAACTTCATTGATGACGTCGATCTTGAGAACGTTGCTCTCTTCCGTGATGGTCTTGCTCAGTACATGAGTGAGTATCACCCACAGCTCCGCAATTCTCTGCGCAACGGAAAGATTTCTGATGAGCAGGCAGAGCGCTTGAGTGATCACATTAAGCACTTCAAGGCTAAGTTCTTGGAAGAGCATCCAAACAAGGTTGTGGATGAGGCAGAAGCTAATTCTGATACACCAGGCTCTTTTGACGCAGTAACCCAGGGTTCATTGCAGGAGTAATTACCAATGGCGAACCTTCACGAAATATCGAGGCGTATGAGCTCCATCAGGAGCACCATGCAGATTACGCGCACCATGTCGATGATTTCGACAGCGCGTGTCCGCAAGGCACTTGATAGGGCCGAGGCTGCTTCGCCATATAAGGAAGCTATTACCCTTATGCTTGCAAACGTTGCAAGCGCTAGCTTTAATCCTAAGAAACAGCCTCTTCTTGCTGCGCACAAAGTCGAGAAGAACGTGTTGTTCTTAGTCATTGCATCTGATCGTGGCCTTGCAGGCGGATTTAACATCTTGCCTCAGCGCGAGGTTGAGCATGAGATAGCACGTCTTAAGGCTAAGGGTGTATCTTCCGAGATAATTACTTGCGGACGCAAGCCAACTGAGTACTTTACGTATAGAAATATCAAGCCCAGCATGTCCTATGTAGGCATTTCCTCTGAGCCTACGGCAGACCAGGCTGATCGTATTGCCTCCTACATTATGGATGGCTATATAAAGGGTAAGATTGATCGCGTCGTAATCAAGTATTGGCATGCAAAGAACCGTGTTGACCAAGAGCAGGTTACAGAGCAACTTCTTCCTATTTCGCGCGAGAAACTCACGATTCCTAATAAACCACGTACCGAAGAAGCCCTCTCACAGGTGAAGACGTATAACAAGAGTGAATATCACTTCTCGCCATCTGCTTCTCAGGTACTCGATTCCCTGATGCCCGCTTATATCAAGACGGTCATCTTCCACGCACTTCTTGATTCTGCTGCAGCCGAGCATGGAGCACGCCGTCGTGCAATGCAGTCTGCAACTGATAATGCTGAGAACGTCTTAGGCGCTCTTAGCCGTACGTACAATCGCGAACGCCAGGGCGCAATTACCACTGAGCTCAATGAGATTATCGGTGGTGCTGCAGCATTGGAGGATATGTAATGTCAGATATGCAAGTAGAGACTTCTTCCTTTGAGGAAGCTATTCTCAACAAGCGCAATCAGCGCGTTGACGATGGCGTAATCGTTCGCGTAGTTGGACCAGTTGTCGACGTTAAGTTCGACGGACCTGTTCCAAGCATCTATACCGCGCTGACGGTAGAGGATGACACGCCTGTTGGTCACGTCAGCACCGTTCTTGAGGTTGAGTCCCAGCTTCACGGTGGTGTTGTTCGTACCGTCGCTATGTCGTCAACCGATGGTCTTCAGCGTAACCTTCGCGTTAAGGACACCGGCAAGCCAATGATGATGCCTGTAGGCGAGTCTACACTGGGCCGCGTCTGGAACGTCATGGGTCAGCCAGTTGATGGTGGAGAAATTCCTGAAGACGTTGAGTATTATCCAATTCACCACCCAGCACCTCTCTTCGAAGAGCTCACTACTGAGACAGAGATTTTTGAGACGGGCATCAAGGCAATCGATCTTCTCGAGCCTTATGTTCGAGGCGGAAAGACCGGCCTCTTTGGTGGCGCTGGCGTTGGTAAGACCGTTCTGATTCAGGAGCTTATTAACAACCTGGCTCAGCAGCATGGTGGTACCTCCGTATTCACCGGCGTTGGAGAGCGTACTCGTGAGGGTACCGACCTCTTCCTCGAGATGACTGAGTCCGGCGTTATTAACAAGACCTGCCTAGTCTACGGTCAGATGAACGAGCCACCAGGAGCTCGTATGCGTGTTGCTCTTGCAGGCCTTACTACTGCAGAGTACTTCCGTGATCAGGGCCAGGATGTTCTGTTGTTCATCGACAACATCTTCCGCTTCTCTCAGGCAGGTTCTGAGGTTTCCGCACTTCTCGGCCGTATGCCTTCCGCAGTTGGTTACCAGCCAACCCTGGCTACAGAGATGGGCGAGCTTCAGGAGCGTATTACTTCCACCAAGGAAGGCTCTATTACTTCCGTACAGGCTGTTTACGTCCCTGCAGACGACCTTACCGACCCTGCTCCTGCTACAACCTTTACGCACTTGGATGCAACTACCGTTCTTTCTCGTGCTATTACCGAGCTTGGTATTTACCCAGCAGTTGATCCTCTGGCTAGCTCCAGTTCTGCTCTTGATCCATCCATTGTTGGTACAGAGCATTACCGCGTTGCTATGGCAGTTCAGGAGACTCTGCAGGAGTACTCCGACCTTCAGGACATCATTGCAATTCTGGGTATGGACGAGCTTTCTGAGGAGCAGCAGCGCACCGTTGCTCGCGCCCGTAAGATTCAGCAGTTCCTCTCTCAGTCATTCCACGTTGCCGAGAAGTTCACCGGTAACCCTGGCACGTACTGCACCGTTGAGGAGACTGTCCGCTCGTTCGCAGAGATTATTGACGGTAAGTGCGATGACCTCCCTGAGCAGGCATTCCGTTTTGCAGGCACCATCGAAGATGTTCGCGAGCGCGCTGCAAAGATGTCCGCTTCGGATAGCTCACAGAACTAGGATTTCTCATGGCTGAGTTGACTTGTCAGTTTGTCAGACCAGATAAGCTCCTTTACGAAGGAACTGTTGAAAGTCTGATTCTTGCTTCAGCAGATGGAGAGTATGGTGTGTGGCCAGGCCACGCACCAGAAATCATTGCGCTTGGCGATGGTGTTGTAAGACTGCACATGCCTCATCCAGAGAATGAAGAAGAATCTATGACCAAGATAGTGATTTCTGGTGGATACGCAGAAATCGATCCAACAGGAGTCATTATCTTGGCAGATCATGCCCGTCGCGTTGATGACATTGATGCAGATGTTGTGCGCGAGACAAGAGACGACGTTATTGACCAGATGCTTTCTCTTCCAGAAGACGATAATCGTCGTGCCTACTACGAAAAAAAGATAGACTGGTGTAATCTACTTCTGAAGCAAGTGGTTGAGGAGTAAAATTCTCTCACTGTCGTTTTCGGAGGTTTATGGACGTCATAAAAGTAGTAGGTGGCCGTTCTGTCACAGGAGAGGTCACTGTAGAGGGTGCAAAAAACTCTGCCCTTAAATTGATGGCTGCAACCATCATGGCTCCGGGTGTTACTACACTCACTAACGTTCCTAATATTGCAGACGTTCACGTCATGGGCAAGGTGCTCAAGACGTTAGGCGCTCGCATTGAAGTCGTTGGTCTTCACGAGCTCAAAATTGATACCACAGATATTACAAGCTGGGAGACTCCTTACAGTCTTGTTGCACAGATGCGTGCATCAACTGCTGTTTTGGGTCCCCTTATTTCGCGTTTTGGCAAGGCTGTTGTGGCGATGCCAGGCGGTTGTAATATCGGTGCTCGCAAAATTGACATGCACATCCTGGGCCTCGAGGCTTTGGGTGTTGAATTTAAGGTTGAGCACGGCAATATTCACGCAAGCGCTCCTCACGGCATAACCGGCGAGACCGTTTCTCTGGCCTTTGCTTCTGTTGGTGCAACAGAAAACCTGATGATGGCATCAGTTTTTGCCAAGGGTGTAACGGTCATTGATAACGCAGCTCGTGAGCCAGAAATTGTTGACCTTGCTAATATGCTCAACAAAATGGGCGCTAACATTCAGGGTGCTGGATCTCCTGTTATTGAGATTCACGGCGTCACAGAGCTGCATCCTGTTGAGCATGAAGTTGTTGGCGACCGCATTGAGGCTGGTACCTTCTTGGCTATTGGTGCGCTTACTGGTGAGCCTATTACTGTTCACGGTTTTGAGCCAAATCACCTTGGTCTGGTACTTAAAAAGTACGAGCAGATGGGCATTACCATCGAGACTGGAGATAGGTGGGCAAGGTCTTCTCGCCAGCAAGATCTTAAAGCTATCGATATCCAGACGCTGCCATTCCCCGGTTTCCCAACAGACATGCAGGCACAGACCATGACGCTGCTTGCTCTGGCTAAGGGCACCTGCATTATCACGGAAAACGTCTTTGAGAACCGCTTTATGTTGGCGTCTGAGCTTTCTCGCATGGGAGCAGATATTACCATCGAGGGTCATCACGCTATTGTTCGCGGTGTCTCCGGCTTTGAAGGTGCGCAGGTCAAGTCCCCAGATCTTCGAGGCGGAGCTGCGCTTGTTATGGCTGGTCTTGTGGCCGAGGGAGAAACAATCGTTTCTGCCATCCATCACATTGACCGCGGTTACGAGGGATTTGTCGAGAAACTCGTCGCGCTGGGAGCAGATGCTCAACGCACCACCATTCCAGACGACGACTTTATCGAAGGATAGTTTGTGTCAACTAAACCAAAGCATGCAAAACTGCTCGACAACGGGGCCTCACAGGGCACTTCGGTTGACGCTGCACAAAATACCGCTACGGGAAGTACTCAAGGCACTGCGCCAAGCGCTGCGGCCAATACGTCGCAGAACGCTGCGGTTAGCAACTCTCCTTTTAGCCGCACGCAGGCAGAGGGTTACCACAAGCGTCGTAAGCGTGTCTTCAGAAAGCAGATGGTAGTCAGGTCTCTTCTGGGCATTTTTGCTGCTGTTTTTGTTGCCGCTGTGGTGGGTGCAGGTATCTGGTATGCAAGCGTTCAGGCGCAGCTCAATAACTCACAAGTCATTACTGCTGAGCTTCGTCAGACGCTTCAGGAGCCTTCCGCACCAAGCGACCCCTATTATATGCTGCTTCTAGGAACCGACGGTCGACCTGGCGAGACTGAATATCGTGCGGATTCCATTATTTTGGCGCGCGTTGACCCTATCCATAAGCGTGTGACTATGCTTTCTATTCCACGAGATACCCGTGTCTTGTGGAAGGGTTCTTACATGAAGATTAACGCTGTTCACTACTATGACGGCGCAAATGGCATGGTACAAGCTGTAAATGAACTGTGCGGCGTACATATTGCCCACTATGCAGAGGTCAACTTTGATGGTCTCGCAGGCATTACCGATGCTCTTGGTGGCGTAACCGTAAACGTTGAGCAGTACATGCGCGATACAGAGAACTTCAGCGACGTTGTTGAGCTGTACCCTGGTGTTCAGAAGCTGAACGGCGCTCAGGCACTCTTCTTTACTCGTGTTCGCTACGCTTTTGCAGACAGCGATTACACCCGTATGCGCCATCAGAGAACCTTCATCAAGGCTATGATTGCTCAGATTCTGAACACAGGAGATCCTGTAGCCATTGCAAATACTGTCAATTCAACGGCAAGCATGGTTATTACTGATCTCTCTGTCTCAGACATTATTTCTTTGGGCACTCAGATGATTGGCATGAACACTGATAAGGATATCTATACGGCATACGTACCATCCGAGGGAACAGAAATTGACGGTCAGTCGTATGTCATCGCAGATGAAGATGCACTTGCAAAGATGATGAAAGTAATTGATGTAGGAGACGATCCGTCTAGCTTAAACGGACAAACAGATGCCGAGGCAAATGCTGAGGCTGCCGAGAAAAGCTCAGAAGAGTCCTCAGAATCTTCAAACAGCTCTTCTCGCCAGTAAAACTAAGCGCCGTTTTTGGGTATCATGCAAGTGTTAGAAATATTTTCGTTGCGTAGCGCAACTGATTTTGCATGAAAAAGACTGTCAAGCAGTCGTCGGAGGAGATTTATGGCCAACGATAACGTACAAAACGACCACACACTGACAAAAGCCGGCGAGGACTATCTCGAGGCAATTTATCGCATTGCACTTGAGCAGCCAGATGACGATAAGAGCGTCCGCTCCGTTGATATTGCCGAGAGCCTTGATGTTTCCAAGGCAAGCGTCAACAAGGCACTATCCCAGCTTAAAGAGCAGGACATGGTTGAGCAGAGCCGTTATGGTCGTGTCACGCTGACCAAAGAAGGCGAGGCAAACGCCCGTACCACATGGCGTGCTCACCGTGCGCTTCGCACCTTCCTTGAGGAGGATTTGGGTGTAGACACAGAAACTGCAGACGCAGAGGCTTGCCTTATGGAGCACTCGCTTTCTGTAGACACGCTGGCCAAGCTCATTGAATTCCTTGAGAAGCGTGGAATTGAGATTCCAAGCAAGTAACGTAACCTGGCGCTTATGCAAGCTAGGTACGTACAAAAGCGCCTGTCATTTGAGTTTATCGGCGGCAAAACCGTCATTCTTACAAGCGCACGTTAGGTGTGCAGAGCCAACAGGGCTCATAGGTGAAAGGTAAACACATGAAGGCAATTATCCCAGCAGCAGGTCTAGGTACGCGTTTTCTACCTGCAACAAAGGTAACCCCTAAAGAGCTGTTGCCTGTTTTGGATAAGCCCGTCATCCAGTACGTAGTAGAAGAGGCTCTTGAGCCAGAAGAGGTCGATGAGGTAATCATCATCAATTCTCGCGAGAAGCCACAGATTGAAACATACTTTGCTGAAGACCAGAAGTTTGAGTCAGACCTTTCTTCTCGTGGAAAGCAAGACCTTGCCGATAAGGTCCATGCAGCTTCTGCGCTCCCTGTTTCCTTTACCTATCAGGACAATCCTCGCGGCCTTGGCCATGCAGTACTGTGTGCCGCAGACGGCGTAGGCGACCAGCCATTCTTTGTTCTTCTCGGCGATTACTTTGTCCCAGACCGCCAGATGTGCATCCGCATGGCGGAGATTTCCAAGCAGCACAACGGCGCTTCCGTCATTGCAGTTGCTCCAGTTCCTGCAGATCAGGTGTATCGCTACGGTATCATCGCAGGTGAGTGCATCTCTTCTCCTTCAGATAACGCTGAGGGCGAGGGCGCTATTTGGAAAGTAACCGGCCTTGTCGAGAAACCCCGTCCAGAGGACGCTCCTTCTCACCTGTTTATTGTTGGCCGTTACCTGCTTTCTCCAAAGATTATGGAGCTCCTGGCAACTCAGGGTCCTGGTGCTGGCAACGAGATTCAGCTGACAGATGCAATGGAGCGTCTGCTTGCTGAGGAAGAGATGTATGCGCTGGTAATTGACGCGGAAGAGGGCTGCGATACCGGCACTCCCGCAGCTTGGGCAGCAACTAATGCTCGTATGGCACTCTCTGATCAGAGTTCTGCAGCAGCATTTAAAGAGGCGCTCGGCAGCTATGCCAACCGCATTGGATAAAAGACCCGACATACTCCGTTTTGGCAGCGATGGCTGGCAAGCCCGCTATGATAAAGGCTTTACCAGGGATAATGTAGTTAGACTTGCAGAGGCCCTTGGTACTGTTTGGTCACAGGAGCTGCCTGGTGGTATTGTGTTTGTCGGCTTTGACACACGCTTTGAAGCAGATTCGTCTGCTCTTGAAGCCGCTGCAACATTGGCTTCCTTTGGTTTAGACGTGCGTGTGTCCGAGACTTTTTGCCCAACTCCATCTGTTTGCTGGGCCTGTGCACATCATAAAGATGTAGCTGGTGGCCTCATTATTTCTGCAACTGAGCTTTCCTGCGAATATTGCGGCATGATTATTCGCGCTGCAAATGGAGGTCCAGTTTCTCGCGATTTTCTCCAGCGCGTGGAATCCGCAACGCCGCTTGAGCCAACAGATCAGCGTGGAACTTTTACCACAACGGATATTGTGACGCCTTATAAAAGTGCGCTGCTTAATCAGATTAATGTGTCTGTTATTAAAGAGCTACGCCCGAGCGTGGTAGTTGACCCTATGTATGGTGCAGCAACAGACCTGCTTGCTGACGTACTTTCCGCAGCTGGATGTGTTGTACACCAGATGCACCAAGGTCCTGTCAGGGATTTTGGCGGCATCCACCCACAGCCAGCAGATCCTTGGGCCGATGAGTGCTCTTCGATGGTGGTAAGTCGCCATGCACAGCTGGGCCTCTTGGTTGATTGCGACGGAGACCGTGCAGCTGCTGTAGATGAAACCGGCCGACTTCTTAGTCCACACGAGCTTATCCCGCTTATTACTCGCCATCTTGTACAAAACCGCAAGCAAACTGGTCGAGTTGTTTCTACGTTAACCTGTTCCGCAACAGTGTCCAGGCAAGCAGCTCATCTTGGGCTGGAATCCGCAAGCGTGCCCGTTGGATTTGCTCGACTCTATTCAGAGATTGAGCAAGGAGACGTTCTTCTCGCCGCAGAGGAGTATGGCGGAATCTGCATTCCAAGCCACCTTTTGGAGCGAGACGGCCTGCTTGTGGCCCTGCTCGTCGTGGAAATGCTTGCGTACACCCACAAATCGCTTGCACAGCTTGTTGCTGAGGATGAGGCTGAGCTGGGTCGCATGTGCTATAGCAGGCGAGGAGTACGACTTGATGCTGCAGCTACCCAGGCGTTCAGAAACATCCTTCCAGGCCTCAATCCAGAAAACGTTGCAGGTAAAGTGCCTGTTTCGGTAAGCCATGCCGATGGCCTTAAGCTTCAGTTTAAAGACGATTCTTGGGTGCTCATTCGTCCTTCTCGTATGGATGCGCTGGTACGCGTGTATTCTGAGGCCGCTAACGAGACACTTCGCGATCAACTTCTTGATGCAGCTTGCCAGATTGTAAAAGACGAAATTTAGCCTCATTAAGACGCGCAAAAAAGTGCGACAAGACAACGTAATAACGCGCGTCAAGACAACGTAAAAAGAAAATAAAGACATCGTAAAAATGACAACACTATATATAGTTGAAAAATAAAGTGTCGCTACTAGACGACAAAGAGAATTTAGTGCCCAATATACGCCCCAGTTCACTAAAGACTACGAATTGTGTAGAAATTGTGGAGGAATTAAGAAGATAC